>NZ_JBEZEK010000003.1:0-373345 GCF_040648835.1 Micromonospora sp. NPDC049081
TCCTCGCAAAGGACCGCGACAAGTAACACGAAACGACCACCGGGGGTCAATCCCAATCCGTCGTTAGGGGGTCAGTTCCAGTCCGCCGTTGACAGCACTGGGCGAAGCACAGCGCGCGGCTGCTGCATGACGCGCACCTCATTCACGTCAACGACCAGCGCGCCCTGGACCTGCACGCCGGGGAGGTGCCGTCGTGACCCGCCGCTACTGGTCTCCGCTCGGTGCCCGAACGAACTGCGCGGTGCCCGCCGCCGGCAACCTCATCGCCCACGAACACGCCGTGTGGCGTGTCACCGCCGTCAACGACCTGCCCCTATCCGACGCCGACCGTGACGTGTGGCTGGACGCCGGAATGCCCGACCTCGCCACCTGGCATGGGCGACCGCAACGCCTCGACGTGCAGTGGATTGGCGGTGCCCGACCCCAGTGGGCAACCCTCGACGGCCCCGTCCAGGAAGCCCACCTGAACCTGCCAGCCGCCACCTACCGCCCCCACGACTGGCACATCTATCCGTCAGACCGGTGGCCGATGTGCTCTTGCTGCGGTGAACCCATGCCGTGCCGCGCCGAACTACAGGACCGGGAGGTCGCAGCCAGCCTGACCAAGGTTGAAGAGTTCGTGTCCCGCCGGCCGGGCACCTGCTGGGGGTGCGGTGAGCCGATCAACCGCCGGCAGAAGTCGGTGCACTATCCGGGCGGCAACCTGGACATGCCGGGCGGGCACGACGTCCACTTCCACACCCGCGAGTCGTGCCGAAGTCTGGCGAAGAAGTATGAGCTGCGGTGGATTGCGGAGGACCCGCGTCGGGAGCGGATCCTGACCTACCCGAAGTGTGGCGGCATCCTGATTGTTCACGCTGACGGGTCGTCGGAGTGCCAGTCGGGGCGTGATCCGCTGGGCACGGAGGCGGTGGGTGAGCCGGAGTGCCGGGGCCACCTCACGCATGATCATGGGGCGTACGCCGCCTGCTACGTGGGCGACGAGTGGTTTGAGCATCCGTCGCGGATGCCCGGCTGCCCGCGCGGCTGCTCCCGGGACGGGCATCCGGGCACGCGGACGAGCCGCCGGCCGGAGCGTCGCCGCCAGTCGTCGGGGGCGGAGCTTCCGCTGTGACCGCCCTGCCGTGGGGTACTCACCCCGACCCTGACGACCCGCACCCCGACTGCGGCCACGAGTTGCACGGTGCCGACGGTGGACCCTGCCCCCGCTGCGGTTGGGACTCCCACCCCATACCCGACCGGCCCGCCGAACCGCCACCGCTGATGCCGTGGGACCTCATCGACGACTGCGGAAAGTGCGCGATGGTGGCTGCCCTCGGCGGCCCGATGCGCGCCGTGCGGGTGGATCGCCCCGTCCACAGCTTTGGTGGCGGCCTGCCGGCTGTCACCTACCCCAAACCCTGACCCAAACCCGAGCCTGAGGAGGCAACCCGTGCTCGACACCGACAACCTGCCGCCCACCCAATACCTGATCCTCGAAGTCCTCGCCGCACGCCACCGCCTCGGCGAACACTGCTGGACATTCCCGTCACGGCCCGGCATACGAACAGCCGTAGCCGCCCTGACCGTCGCCGGCCTGGTCACCTGGAAGTCGTCTCCCGCCCAGCGTTCCGTGCTGGTGTGGCTGACCGACACCGGCCGGGCTGCCGCCCTCGATGAGTCGTACATCCCGCCGATCAACCGCACCGCCGCCTGAGGAGGCCGCCATGACCGACACGACCACCCCCGCCGACCACCTGCACGCCCTGATCGCCGCCGCCGCCCAACGCGAATACGAAGACTCCACCACCACCGCCGGCACGATCGCCAACCCCGAACACCTCGGCTCCCGCATCGCCGCCGAAGTCATGAAGCTGTTCGGGGGCGACATTCAGGAGCGGTGGGAGGTGCGCGGTACCGACCCCGACTTCGACGGCGGCTGGTACTCGTACGTCCGCAACCAGCGTGCCGCCGTCAGGCGTGTCAGTGCGGCGAGGGAGAAGCCGGGTAGCACGGCATCCGCGTATCGGATGCTGCTGTTGGAAACGGTTGGCGAGCCGGTGGAGGTGCAGCCGTGACTGCCGTCTGCACACCCTGGACGTGCACCATCTGCGGCAACCCCGCCGGCATCTGCGACGGCATCGTCGGCGCGTACCTGTGCGATAGCGAAGCCTGCTTACTTGCCGCCTACGGCCGACGTGCGGGTGAGCGCGCCCCTGACGCGCCATCGCCCGACCAGACCATCACCGCCGACAGCAGCACCCGCGGCCTGGTAGCCAGCCGACGCGGCGTCCGCGTGGACACCGAAACCGGCTGGTCCTCCCCCGTTGCCTACACGCCGGAAGACTGCGAGCAGTTCGCCGCCGCGTTCACCGCCATGGCTGACCGGCTTCGCCAGCGGCCCGACGTCGTTGAGGAGTGGGACAGGCTGGCCGACCTGGACGTGGGCGACGCCCAGCGCGACGACATCCCGGAGGCGATGGTGCGCGCCGACGAACGGGAACAGCTCGCCGAGGCAGGGCGACTACTTCCCGACGGCAGCACCATCACCGTTGAGGCCAGCATCGACTGGACCGACGACCGGGCCGCGCACAGTCGCCACGTCCACGGCATCGATTACTCGTGGCCGGCAGGCGAGTTCGACACCCGACTTGCCCGTGAGGTGGCCGCCGCGCGCAGGCTGCACCGGGTGCCGCTCGATGGGCGCAGGCGGACGGTGACGGAGTTCCCGGACGGGTCCGTGGTGACCGGCCCGTGGACGGCATTCGAGGTGACGCCGTGACCGGGCAGCCCTACACCGACGCCGACGTGGAACTGATCGAAGCTGCCTGGGACGAGCATCGCGTCGCCTTCTACGACGGGCTGATCGCCGAATGCCGCTGCGGTTCACGGGAGGACAACCACGCCGAGAAGGTTGCGCTCGCCGCCTTGGCTGCCGCCGGCCGGCTTCTGCCCGCCGGCACCGAGACGGTGGAGCAGTTCGCCGCCCGCATCATGATCGACGGGGAGCCCGTGTTTCCGTGGCCCGACCCGATCACCCGGCAGGGCGCAAAGGCGATGGTGAAGGCCCACAAGCGGGAACGCGCCTACGACCCCCAATGGCGTGGCACCGCCGAACTGGTCCACCGCCACCAGCACACCACCCCCTGGACGCCCGCAGAGGAGACGCCGTGACCGCCCCACAGCCGATCGCCTACGACCCCGACAAGCACGACCCTCCACCCAACTTCGACATTCACCACGTGGCCCTGCAAGTAATCGACCGGGTGGTGGGCAACGAACTGACCCTCGACGAGGAGGACACCGCCTGGCTGCGGCGAATCGTCTTCGCCGCGCTTGCTGTACACCCCCAGCCACCGGCTGAGGAGGTTCGGCCGTGACCGACACCCAGCCCGCAGACGACCGCACCACCGCCATGCTGGCCGCCCCCTGGACGGCGGTGGTCAACGACGAGATCGGCGGCTGGTCGGTCACCCACAACGGCCTGGGTCCGCTCAACGGTGGTCCGATGCCCGCCGACATGGTGTGGTCCCGGGAGATCGCCGAACACATCGCCGCCGCGCACAACTGGTGGCTTGCCCGCGAACAGGAGGCCCCGTCCGGCCCGCTGTGCGCGTCCACAGCGGCCGAACGCGTCGCCGTGGTACCCGAGTCCACCCCCAACCCCGCACAGGACGACTGAGCCGATGACACTGCCGTTGCTGCCGGGTGCACCCGAACCCCGCGAATGCCGCTGCGGACGACCCGTGCCCAAGGGTCCGCTCGTCCACGGTTGGGGATCTTCGTGCGCCCGGCAGCACGGCGTCGTCGACCCACCGGCACCCAGGTCGGCCGCGCAGGAAGGGCCGGACCTGTTCGACGCCGCCGGGGTTCCCGTCATGTTTCCACCCACCCTGCACAGTGCAGGCGGCGACGAAAACCCACCCGAAATGCTGATGTGAATGATCGTGCACCACATGCATTGAGCAGGTAGAATGTGGTCAGGAGGTGACGTATGCCCACCGGGCGGAAAGAACGACCGAGGCGCAGCGTCAACTTCCTCGCCTCATGGACGGCAGTCGACGTCATCGAACAGCTCGCCCGGGACGAAGGCGTTGTGGACGAAGACGGCGAACCCAACCGCTCCGAGATGATCCGCATACTGCTCGCCTACGCTGTCCGCCACCGGCCGAAAGGATGGAGGCCGTAACCATGGTCTATGACCTGATGAACTGGCTGACCGCCCAATTCGACGCTAGCGAGCGATGGGCGCAGGAAGCATCCCGTCACGGCGACCGGTACACGCCAACCGGCGAACACTGGCGGTGGGAATGCGAAGACACTGACACGGCAGTCACCGTCGATCCGATGCTCTCCGAATACGTTGAAGGCGTAGACGGTGCGCCCGTCGGGCTGCGAAGCGTTGAAGGCTACCCGTCCACGTGGGGAGCGACACTCCACCACATAGCGATCCGGGGACAGGAAGAACTGCCAGCCGGCGTGGCCGGGCACATCGCCCGGCAGGACCCGGCACGAACTATCCGTGCGGTCGCCGCCAAGCGGCGCATCTTCGAACGTCACGGCCCGATCCTCAACGACCTCAACCCGTACCCGGTGTGCATGTGCTGCCCCAACCTGGACGACGACACGAACACGGAAGGCGAGCGCTGGCCGTGTCTGACGGTTCGGCTGCTGACGGTGGAGTACGACGACCAGCCCGGATACCGACCCGAATGGGGTCCGCAGTGACCGACCTGCACGCGTTGCCGACCTTCACAGGCCAGTGGTTCATCGCCCACCCCGACACCACCCCGCCCGCCATGACCGCGAACCACGGACAGTTTGTGGACCCGTGGCCCGAAACGTGGATTCCCGTCGGCCCGCCCAACCTGCCCGCCGTCGTTGAGTACGGTGCAGGAACCGGCCACACCCTCCGGTTCCTCAACGACCCCTCGGTTGCATGGGCCGCCGCCAACATCGGAGCAGTGTTCGCGCTCGGCGGCGACAACCCCACCACGCGGCAGCGCATCATCTTCCCCAAAGTCACCCAAGACCACATGCTCGGCGGGCTGCGCCTTCTACGGACCGACAGCACCGCGTTTCAACTGTTCGTCGCCGCCCCGCACCTACCGACGGATCATGGAGACGTCATGGCCATGTGCACCCGCTGCGGGCGACAACTTCACACTGACATGTGGGGCCGCTGGGTCGACCCGCATCTCTGGGCCACTTGCGGCGGCGACCGGCCGCACAAGCCAACCGTCCGCACCTGACACGACGACGGCGGCCCGCCCTCCCCAGACCGGACCGCCGCCACCCACAACCACCCCACCGCCGTGGAGTCCCCGACAGCGTACCCGCGCCAAGATCGGAGACCCCCACACCATGCACGACACCACCGACACCGACACCGGGCGGCACTGCGTCTCCGACACCCGCTGCCGAGACTTCAACCCCACCGGCAAGCACGCCGCACCCGTCACCGGCTGCCCCCTCTGTGACGCCTGCCTGGCCGCCGCCGAACGGGACGTCCGCTCCCTCGTCTACGACTACGTCGACCTGGCGCAGCTACAGTCCCCCGCCCTTTCTCAGGCGTTGAACATGCAGCCAGCCGGCAAAGCCGCACCCCCCATGCCGCTCAACGGCCACGCCGAAGCGTTGCAGGCCGAGATCGTGCACGTCGCCACCACCTGGGAAGAGGTCATCCGCGACCACTGCGGCCTTAGCACCTGGGTACCCGACCAACCACGCCGCCCCGGTCGCCGACTCGACGACGCCGTTCGCGTCCTACTCCCCCGCCTCCGAACCCTCGCCGGGCTACGCGAAACCGACGTGTACCCCACTGGCTGCGAAGACACCATCACGGCAACCGCCGGGTGGGAAGCCATCCACCACTTGCAACACCTCCACCAGCGCGCCCGAGGCATGCTCGGCCGCACCCACCGCACCACCCACCTGCCCGGCACCTGCTCCGGCTGCGGCCTCAACGAACTCCGCCGCGACGACCCCCGCCACGAAGACGACCCCTGCGACGTGTACTGCGCCGCATGCCACACCACCTGGCCCCACACCGACTACCAGCAATACGTCACCCAGCTCGTCTGGCCACAGCGGGCCGGAGCCGCAGCATGACCCCCGACTACGACCGGCAAACCAACCCCCGGTGGCCCAACTTCACCGACGGGCCCACCGACCGATCGCGGGCCGTCGCCCGCATGTACCGGCAGATCCTCCACACCGCCCGCCCCGACCTGTGCCAGCAAGCCGACGACACCGCCACCGGATTCGGCGAAACATGGATGCTCGAACAACCCGAGGTCATCAACCCCGACCAAGAACTCACCGCCGCCGAAGCCGCCGCCCTCATCAACGTGCCCCCCAACACCCTCCACAAATGGGCAGCCATGAACCACCCCGACCACCCCGACCGGCCCCTCCTACCCCGCTTCGGGAAACGCGGCAGGGAGCGCACCTTCATCGCCGGCAAAGTCCTCGAAGCCGCCGTCGCCATCCAACGCACACGACACACCTAAACCCCGGATCTTGCGTTCATTCGTGCTTCGTGCATAATTCCAGCCAGGACCACTGTCTCCGCAGCCCGCCAGAGCCCCGCTCGGCGGGCTTTCGGCATTCTCGGGAATCCACCGCCCCGCCCGGCCACGTCGGGAGAACCGCATGGCAGCCCCCGCACGCCTCACCCTCTGGGACTGGGTGCGCTCCAACCTGCGAGACGACACCCAACAACAGCAGCTCGACCGAATGGAGCAGACCATGGCCACCGCCGCCGAACAACTCAACACCCTCACCACCAAGGTCGACGACGTCATGGCCGACGTCCGCGCCGCCCTCGACACCCTCCGCCAGGACCGGGAGAACCTGTCCGACGCCGGGCAGGCCGCCTTCGACAACCTGTCCGCGAAGGTCGACGCGTTCGACACGGAGATCGGCGACGCCGACGGCTCCGACACCCCCACCGAGCCCACCGAACCGGGCACCAGCACCTTCTGACCTTCATCCCTCCGGTGAGGGCGGCTGCCCGGCCGCACCAAGTGCCCGCCGGGCAGCCCCCGCCCCACCAAACCCGGAGCGCAAACCATGGCCGACCCCACCGCCGAACGCATCACCTCTGCCATCAGCGAAGCCATCCGCCACGGCGAACTCGGCAACACCAACACCGGTATGCCCGCAGGATGGGTACTCGTCGCCAACTACCACGACGAAGACGGCGACATCCGCACCGCATTCCTCACCGCCGACGGGCAACGCCTCCACGAAACCCTCGGCCTACTCGACACCGGCCAAACCGTGTGGCGTGAACAACTCCGCCGCTGGGTCCTCGGCGACGAGTAGCAGCCGTCACCGCACCGTCTTCACCACGCTCCCCACCCCGGTCAGGGTGAACGGGTCACGGATGCCATCCGCCGACGGCAGCTTCACCTGCACCGTCAAATCCTGCACCGCCCCGGCCGGCACCAACCCAGACTCCACAAACGTGGCCCTCCCGCCCACCGGGATACGGGTACCACCGTCCCGCTGCAAACCCTTCCGCCGACCCTCCGCAGGGTCCGGATAGCTGAACCCGGCCACCGGGTCCGCCTCCTCACGGTTCGGCCCGTACAACAGATCCATCTCCCGGGTCATCGGCTCCACCGGCAACACCGCACCCGTCCCGTTCGACACCTCCAACGTCAACCGGACGATCACCAAGGATCGCGGCACATCCGACGCCCACGACGACGGCACCCGCTCCACCGCCGTCAACCGTGCCGACAACCCGTCAGGCCATCGGGCACCCGACGACACCGGCCCCTCCAACACGGCAGGCGACGACGGCTCAACCGCGTCCCCGCTCGACCCGGCAGACGGCGTAGAGGACGGCGCGGCGGCAGGCTCCGGCTTCGACGAGCAACCAGCCAACGCGCCAAGCACAACGACGACAGAAACTGTGGCGGTAAGTAAACGCATCCGCACAGACTGCCCAGTGGTCGCCGACCACGCATCCCCGAAGCGGGCCAAGCAACTGTCGCCAACCCGTCAACCACGGAGGTGAGGACGTGTGCCACCCCGCATCCCCGACCCCGTGCGCGCAGCCATCCTCGCCGACATCAACACCGGCACCAAAGGCCGCAACCAGATAGCCCGCGACCACAACGTGTCCGTCAGCACCGTCACCAACATCGCCAAAGCGGCCGGTGCCACCGACGCGTTCGACCGGTCGCAAACCGAAAAAGCTACGCGCGCGGTCATGGAAGACAGCCGATCGCGCCGGGCCAAACTTGCCGCCGCGCTGCTCGACGATGCGGAGCGGTTCCGCGAGCGGGCGTGGTCGACGTACACGTACTACGAGCGGGGCGTCGAAGGACCGGAGTTGGTTAGCCTCGACAAGCCGCCGCTCAAGGACGCCAAAGAGGCGTATGTCGCCATCGGCATTTCCATCCAAAGGCACCTGGACTTGGAGAAGTTCGACGCCGACCGGGGCTCCGAGGGTGCGAAGTCGATGCTCGGCCAGCTGGCGCAAGCCCTCGACGATGCGACCCGCGCCGCAGGCGAGCATGGCTAACCTCGACGGACTGCCGCTGTCCCGCAAGCAGATCCTGTCGATCGCGGCGTCTGCTCACGCACGGACCACGATCTGGTCTGGGGCGGTGCGGTCGGGTAAGACGATCGCGTCGCTGGTGGCGTTCCTCATCCAGGTGTCGCAGGCCCCCCCGTCTGGGTTGGTGCTGATCTGCGGGCGCACGTTGCAGACGATCGAGCGGAACATTCTCGAACCGATGCAGGACCCGGCGCTGTTCGGGGCGGTCGCCGACCTGGTGCATCACACGCGCGGTGCGCCGACGGCGACGATCCTCGGCCGCACCGTCCACCTGATCGGCGCATCCGATGCGCGGGCGGAAGGCCGACTACGTGGTTTGACCGCATGCCTGGCCCTGCTCGACGAGGGGACACTGGTTCCGGAGGGTTTCTTCAACCAACTACTGGCCCGCCTGTCAGTGCCCGGCGCGAAGTGTCTGATCACCACCAACCCCGACGGCCCCGGGCATTGGCTGCGGAAGAACTTCATCCTCCGCTCCGCCGACCTGGGTATCGCCCACTTCCACTTCACCCTGGACGACAACCCGGCCCTCGACCCGGCGTATGTGGCGGCGATCAAAGCCGAGTATGTGGGGCTGTTCTACCGCCGGTTCGTGCTCGGCGAGTGGTGCATGGCCGAGGGTGCGATCTACGACATGTGGGATGCGGACCAGCATGTGGTGGACACGGTGCCGCCCATCTGGAAGTGGCTCGCGGCCGGCGTCGACTACGGAACCACCAACCCGCTCCATGGGGTGCTGGTCGGCATGGATGCGTCGCAGACGCTGTACGTGGCGAGCGAGTACCGGTACGACTCGAAGGAGCATCGTCGGTCGTTGACGGACACCGAGTATTCGGCAGCGTTCGGTCGATGGCTGGCCAGGTACCGGCAAGACAACATGCCGTCAACGGTTGCCGGTGTGCGCCCGGAGACGGTGGTGGTTGACCCGTCAGCGTCGTCGTTCATCCAGCAGTTGTGGCGTGACGGCTGGTCGCCGACGGCAGCGAACAACGCCGTGGCGGACGGTATCCGCACGGTGTCGACGCTTCTTGCTGGCGGCAAGTTGAAGGTGCACCGTTCGTGCCGCGCTCTGATCGACGAGTTTCCGTCCTATTCGTGGGACGAAACAAAGGCGCTTCGCGGTGAGGACGTGCCAATCAAGGTTGAGGATCACGGGTTGGATGCGCTGCGGTACGCCGTGCACACCACGGAGGCGTCGTGGCGGTTGCCGCACATGGCTGATCCTCTGCAATGGCGTCGGGCACCTGACGGTCTGGACTTGGCGACGGTTCCGCTGTAGCTGCCGATGGGGGTGTCCTGGTGACTGCCCCCACCCGCATGATCGGCATGGTCGATGACACCCAGTACGGGACGATCGTCGGTGACGTCTACGAGCACATTCCCGACCTGTACTACCCGACGTCGGTTCGGGTGTTCTCGGAGATGCGCCGCGACTCCCGGCTAGCAGCGATCATCGACGGGTACGGGTTGCAGCTCCGCCGGGCGCAGTGGCAGTTGGACGGGTCCGGTTGCCGGCCGGAGGTGACGCAGCTTGTCGCCGACTGTCTCGGCCTCAACGTCGTCGGCGTGGACCGGGCCGGTGGTGCTCGTCGTCGGGGTGTGTCGTGGAATGACCATCTGCGGTCGGCGCTGCTGTCGCAGGTGTTCGGGCATTACGCGTTTGAGATGGAAGCGGAGGTGGGCACGGATGGCCGCGCCCGGCTAACGACACTCGCCGAACGTATCCCCGCGACGATCGCCGCGATTCACGCCGACCCAAAGACGGGTGCCCTGCTCGGCATCGACCAGCAGTTGACCACCCGGCAGCGGTCCCCGCAGATCCCCGCCGACCGGCTCGTCTTCTACAGCCGGGACCGTGAGGGCGCGTCCTGGCAGGGCACGTCCCTGATCCGGGCCGCGTACGCGCCGTGGCTTCTCAAGCGGGAAATGATCAGGGTTGCGGCGATCTCCAACCGCCGATGGGGTGCAGGGGTGCCGGTGGCGGAGGCCGCACCGGGCACGAATCCGACGCAGGCGCAGTTGCAGGCCGCGCAGCAGATGATGTCGCAGGCCCGCGCAGGCGATCAGGCGGGGGTGGCCGCACCACCCGGCTTCCTGGTGAAGATCGTCGGGTTGTCGGGGTCGGTGCCGGACACGGTCGGGTTCATCCGCTTCCTCAACCAGGAGATCGCCACGTCAGTTCTGATGGGGCATCTGGACCTGGGCACCACCGAGACGGGGTCGCGGGCGTTGGGCACCGCGTTCATCGACAGCTGGACGTTGTCGTTGGAGGCGGAAGGCGAGAGCATCGCCGACACCGCCACCCGGCAGGCCGCCGCCCGCATCGTCGACTGGAACTGGGGTGAAGACGAACCGGTCCCCCGGGTGGTGGTGTCGGGGATCGGCTCGCGTCGTGAGGTGACCGCCGAATCCCTGCAACTGCTGCTCAATTCGGGTGCCCTGTCGGCCGATCCGGGCCTTGAGGCGTGGGTGCGGCGGGAGTATCGGCTGCCGGAGCGTACGGGTGCGCCCGTCCCAGCCCCGACGGCGCGCGGTGGCACCCCACGGCCTACGGCAACCCCAGCGGCTGATCCTGGGGCGGACGTCGTCACGGATGGTCCGAAGGTGGCTGCCGCCGCACCGGACGCCGCCGGCCTGGATGCGGCACACCAGCAGGCGGTGCAGGACATGACCGCCGGGTGGGAGCAGGAATCCCCGCCGCTGGTGGAGGCAATGACCGAGACCGTGTCTTCCGAGCTGGCCGCCGGGATGATCGTCGGTGTTGGCGCACTGGTGGTTCCACCGGCAGTGACCGCCGCCCTGGCTGGTGTGGTGTCGGCCGGCATGCTGGCCTTGGCCGAGTCTGCTGCGGCAGGCGCGGTCAAGGAAGCCGGCCGGTCGGGTCTGTCCGCTGCTCTACCGAAGGATGCTCGGGAGCGGATCGACCAGCAGGCGCAGGCGACCACCGACCTGATTGTGGCCGGGTTCGCGTCGGCTGCCACACGTACTGCTCTCGGGCAGGCGGGCGCGGACACCGACCCTGTGCAGGTGGCGGGTGCGGTGCGTGCCGCACTCACTGACCTGGCGCAGGCGAAGGACTCCGGGCTGGTCGCCGGGAACCTTGCGGCTGCGGCCACGACGGCGCAGGGCATCGGCCGTGAAGTCGTCTTCTACCAACTGCCAGCCGGCACCCGCTTCAAGGCAACCGAGGTCAACGACCGGCACCGCTGCGAACCATGCACTGAGGTTGACGGCACCGAGTACGACAGCCTCGCTGACGCGCTCGCCGACTACCCGACCGGACGGTACCGGGCGTGCCTCGGCCGGGACCGGTGCAGGGGCTTCCTCCACCCCATCACCGAAGGCGAGGGTTGATGGACACTCAATTCGCCCGCCGTGAAGGCGTGGAGCTGATCCGCACCGGCACGTGGAACATCTCCACCGGGAAGTGGACGGCCAACCGGCTCGACCTCAACGCCGCCGTAGCCGCAATGTCCTGCCCCGCCATCCAGAGACCCATCGTCAAGATCGGCCACACGGATAAGCGGTTCACCCCCGGCGACGGGGAACCCGCGATCGGCTGGTACGAGAATCTGCGGACCACCGACGGTGGGCACACCTTGGTCGGTGACCAGGTGGCCCCGCAGTGGATCAGCAATGTGCAGGCGGCGGCGTGGCCGAACCGGTCGGTGGAGGGCACGTACAACTACCGGTGCGGCCTCGGACACACCCACCCGTTCGTGTTGACGGCTGTGGCACTGCTCGGTGTCACCCCACCCGGCGTGTCGACCCTGGCCAGCTTGAACAGCCTCGACGACGTGCGTGCCCTTTACGGAATGGCGGCTTCGGCGCGTCAGCCGGGTGTGGGTGAGGTGCGTATCGCCGCATCGGTGAGTGCCGCCGGTGATGACGAGCACTCCCTAAAGCACTACTGGACGAAGACCGCTGAGGGCCTTGGAAAGTGGCGGGACAAGCCGCACCCCTGGACGGCCCTCTACCACCACCTGCGTAAGCACGTCGGCGACGAACGCGCCAAGCGCATCGCCTCCGAGTGGTTCCACGACGTATTCGGCTACTGGCCCGGCTCGAAGCAGCACAGGGGCGTGAAGGCCGCAACGGACGGAGATGACATGCCCAACCCTGAGCCCAGCCTGACCGAGCGCATCCACACGGCGTGGAACGCCTCGAATCCGCCGCAGCAGCAGTGGATCGTCGAGGCGGCCCCCGACGAGGTGATCGTCATGGACAACACTGACCGTTCGTTGATGCGGTTCCCGGTGACCGTGGACGGCGACTCGATCGTGTTCGGTGACGGCGAGCGGGTGCGCCCGGCGTATGTGCCTGCCGGCGAGCCGGTGGCGGCGTCGCGGATGGTGTTCGCTTCGGCGGACGAATCCCGCCCCACCCCGGCCCCGACTGCTGTGCCGCCGGTGACGCCGCTGCACAGCCTGCCCGCCGATCGAGGAACCACCACGGAGGCGTCCCCCGGTGTGCTGGAGCCAACGCCCACCGAACCGGCCCCCGCGCCGACCCCCGAACCCCCGGCCGCCGAGCCGGAGACCGCACCATCAACCGACCCGAAAGGAGCGGACCCTGTGTCCACTCTGAGCACCGACGTGCGCTCGCGGCTCGGCCTCACCGACGACGCCACCGAGCAGGACATGCTCACGGCGATCGACGCACTGAAGTCGAAGGCCAACACCGCCGACACCGTCGCCGCATCTGCGGCCGAAGCCGACGACCTCCGCAAGGAGGTGCAGGTACTCGCCTCGCAGGTGCAGACCATGAGCACCAAGCTCGCCGCCAGCGAAGCGGAGAAGGTCGCCACCGTCAAGGCAACCGTTCTCGATGCCGCCGTCAAGCAGGGCAAGATCGCCCCCGCCGACCGGGAGCAGTGGGAACGCGACTACGACGACGCCCCGGCCGCGATCACCCGCGTCCTCGCGTCCATCGCCGCCGGCACCGCCGTGCCGGTGGCCGCGTCCGGCTACACCGGTGCCGACGACACCGCCGGCAAGGACCAGATCGACGTCGAGTACGAGCGCCTGTTCGGCGCGGAGAAGGCTGGTGCCTGACATGGCCGACTACGCCCCGCTGTACATGCCCGGTGCCGTCGTCACCGGTGTCACCTCCGGTGCGGTCACCGCCGGCCGGCTTCTCGCCGTGTCCGGTAACGGCACCGTCGCGCACGCCGCCGCCGACTCCAACGCCGTCGTCGGTGTCGCTGCGTTCGATGCCGCATCCGGCGCGAACGTCACCTACCACGGCCGTGGGCAGGTCCACGTGTCCACCGCCGCCGGTGCGATCACCGCCGCCGCCCGCCTCAACTCGGCAGCCAACGGCACCGTCGCGTCCGCGACCGCCGGGGTCGGCAACATCGGCATCGCCCTCACCACCGCCGCCGACGGCGCACTGGTGACGTGGATGGAGTGCTAACCAGCACCACCACCGCACGGCACCACACCTGAACAGCACCACCCACTCTTCCCCCGCGCCCTGCGTGTGGGGTTTTTTCATGCCCACGCAGGGCGAAAGGGGACAGGCTGATGCCTCTCCAGACGTACCCTCCGGCTCCCGCGAGCCTGTCGGGTGACCTGATCACCATCAACCGGATGCTCGCCAACCCGACGGTCATCCAGCGTCGGCTGCGGGCGCTCACCGACATCCAGTTCGTGGCCGACCGGCTGCTGCTGGCGAAGTACCGCACGTCCGGCGGTGCGGTCTCCTACGAGATCAACGACCAGCCCCTGTTCACCACCCGCAGCGTCACGGCTGTGTCGCCGGGTGCCGAGTACCCGCGTGCCCTACCCCAGTCCGGCACCGCCGCCCTGGCGAACGTGTCCAAGTGGGGTCAGGCCACCGAACTCACCGACGAGCGCATCAAGCGGTCCGTCCCGATGGGGTCGGCCGTCGACTGGGCGCTGCGCATCGTCGTCAACACGGTCGTGCAGAAGATCGACCGGCTGGCCATCGCCGCCGTCGCCTCCGGTATCACCGCCACCCCGATCACCGCCACCGCCGCCTGGAACAACTCGGGTGCGACGATCCTGCGGGACATCGAACTGGCGAAGGCCGCGATCGACGGCCAGGAGATGGGCTACCGCGCCGACACGCTCCTGATGACGAACACCAAGTACGCGTACATGGTGTCCGACGACAAGATCGCCACGCTGCGGCGTCGGGAGACCACCGACAACCCGGTCTACGGGGGTGAGGTGGAAACCATCGCCGGTCTGAGGGTGATCGTCACCCCGGTCGCGAACATGCCCGGCGGCACCGACGACGTGTACGTCCTCGACAGCCAGGCCCTCGGTGGTATGGCCGACGAGACGGAGATGGACCCCGGCTACGCCATGTCGGAGAACGGGGTGCAGGTGCAGACCCGCCGGGTCGCCGAGCGGGATGTGTGGCACATGTGGGCGCGGCGCATCACCGTCCCGGTGATCACCGACCCGCTGGCCGGGCGGAAGATCGCGAGCACCTGATGAGCGGCCACAAGTGGTATCAGGTCATCGCCGAATGCGCGCACGTCGTCACCTCGACGACGGGTGTGCGGTCGCAGGTGCTGCTGTACAAGGGTGCGTTCCTGCCGGACGACGTGGAGCCGGAGCGGTTGAAGTTCCTCCTCGACGGCGGGTTCGTCGCCGCCGAGGGGGATACGCCGGTCGCCCCGAACGCGGCGGTGGAGCAGGACCCGCGCCGTGGCGTCGACTCGGTCACCGCCGACGGGCTGCGCGGCGACAAGCCGGACACCGACAGCGGGTCCGCCTCGGATGTGTCCGCGACGGTCGCTGAGGTGGCTGTGGCGGAGGGCCGCATCGACAAGGCCACCGACAGTGATGGGGTGGCGGAGAAGCGTGCCGCCGCGCGAGCGAAGCTGCCGGCCGACGGGTCGATGCCGAAGTCCTCCCATGGTCAGGACGTGTGGGTGGAGTACCTGGTCGCCCAGGGCTCGAACTACGACGACCTCGCCGGCCAGGACAAGCAGGCGCTGATCGAGCTGGCGAAGTCCCGCCAGCAGTGACCCCGCACCCGACGCCACCTGCCCACGGGGGTGGGTGGCGTCGGGGTCTGGCTGAGCAGGGAGGCTCGCATGGCCAACAATCTGACGCAGCCTGAGGCGAACCGGCTGCTGGACGCGTCACTGGGCACGGCCAGTTTCACCGCCCCCACCGGACCAATGAAGTTGGCGCTGGTGACCGTGAACGGGTCGGCGTCGGCGGCTGGCACGGAGGTCACGGGCGGTTCCTACGCACGGCAGACCGTCGTGTTCGGTGCCGCGTCGGGCGGGTCCGCGTCGAACACTGCACTCATCACCTTCGCTGGCATGCCAGCGACCACGGTGGTCGGGCTGGAGGTGTACGACTCGTCCGGCACGCCGCGCCGCTGCTGGTGGGGTGCCCTGTCCGCGTCGAAGACGGTGCAGGCCGGTGACAGCGTCCAGTTCGCGATCGGTGCGGTCATCGTCGCCCTGACCTGATCTGCCTGACCGACGCCCACCACCAGCCCGTCGGGGGGGTGCCGTGGCTGTCTCCACCTTCGAGGGTTTGACCCTCGGCGCTGCTGTCGCCGGCACCGCTGGGTTTGACTTCATTTCCAACCCGGCCGGCGGCGGCGCGACCATCGTCAACACCCTGCCGTACCGGGGTGCCCAGTGCATGCAACTGGTCACGGGGACCTCGGGTGGCATCTGCTACGCAGAGCGCACCACCAGCGTGAACGTCAACTCGACGGGGCAGGTGTTCGGCCGGCTGCGGTTCCGGGTTCCGGTGCTGCCCCCGGACTCGACGGGGATGCGCATCATCCTGGTCGCCGACTCCGGGGGTAGTTTCCGGGCTGAGGTGCGGCTGATCGACAGCGGCAAACTTCAGCTCCGCAACGCCGCCGGGACGGTGCTCGCCACGTCCACGCTGACGCTCACCGCCAACACGTACGCCGATGTTGGCCTGGCCGTGCTCGTCTTCTCCACGTCCGTGGGGCAGATGGAGATGCGAATCTGGGACGCCTCCGGCAACGTCGCCGAAACCCTCACGTCGGCGGCCAGCCAGAACACCACCGGCGCGGGCGGCCTGTGCAAGTTGCAGGTGGGGGCGGTCCGCTCCGGCGTCAACAGCTACACCGTAGTCGTCGATGACGTCGACTGGTCGACGAGCGGCTACCCGTCGATCCCGTCGGCGGCAGCGGTGCAGGTTGGCCCGTGGTCGGGTGCAGTCGGGCCGTCCGGGTTCACCGCCGCGTACCGGCTCGCCAACACGACGTCGGCGCGGCTGGTCGTGTCCACCAACTCGGGTCTCACCTCCCCCGTCTACGGCAGCGCGGTAGCCCCCGACTCGGACGGCATCGTGCAACTCCCGGTGACCGGTCTGGCCGCCAACACCGCCTACTTCTTCGGGGTGGAAGCGGACGGGCTGCTGCTGTCCGCCGGTCGGGGTGAGGTCAAAACGTTCCCGGCTGCCGGGTCGCAGGCGTCGTTCTCACTGTGGTTCGGGTCGTGCCAGTTCAACACGCCCAGCGACTCCACGTACGCGGCGATCCTCGCCCGCTCTGGCCCGTACGGGCGGGCGTTGTTCGGGGCCCACATGGGCGATATGCACTACCTTGACCCGGACGGCACCACCACCGCCGCCCAACTGCTGACTCAGTACATGACGTCGTTGGGGTCGGCGAGCATGGCCCCGACGGTGGCGAAGATCCCACTGTCGTATGAGGTCGACAACCACGACTGGGGTGGCGACACCTCCGACCGGACTGCGGCAGCCGGTGATCTGGTGGCCGCGCAGTGGCGTCGCCTGTTCCCCACCTACCCGCTGCCCGCCACCAACGGCCGGGGCATGTACTTCACGTGGGTGGTCGGCCGGGTCCGTTTCATCCAGTTGGATGTGCGCTCCTACCGGGACCCGCAGGCCACCAGCAACAGCCCAGCGAAGACGATGCTGGGTGTTGAGCAGAAAGCCTGGTTCAAGGCGCAGCTTGCCGCCGCCGAACTGGTGAAGATCGTGTGCGGGAACTATCCGTGGCGGGACGACGGCGGCGGCAGCGGCCGGTGGGGCAGCTACCCCAACGAGTTCGACGAACTGTCCACCTACATGGCGGCAACCGCACCCGGCCGCGTGTATGTGATCGCCGGTGACCGGCACTACCTGTGGGCTGACGACGGCACCTCCACCGGCACACGCGGTATCCCGCAGGCCGGCGGCGCACCCATCCAACAGTCGTCGACCACCCCCACGGACACGTGGTCGCAGGGCACGTACACGCTCGGCGGCCCCACCATGCAGGCGTACGGATGGCTGGATGTCACCGACGCCGGCAGCAGCATCACCATCGACTACAAGGGCATCACGTCCCTCGACGGTGTGACCCGGGTGTCGATGACGACGGTCATCCCGTTGACGGTGGATGCTGCCGCCTCCCTGTCGGCCGGGTCGTCGTTGACGGCGGCAGCGACCCGGGTTGCACCGGCCACGGCCGCCCTGTCGGCGGGGTCGTCGCTTGCCGGTGGCGGCACGCAGGTCGCCTCGGCGGAAGCCACCCTGAGCGGCGTGGGGGGCGTGTCCGCTGGCGCGGTGGTGGTTCAGCCGGCGGCAGCAACCCTGGAAGGTGTCAGCGACTTCGACGCCGACGCGGTGACGGTAGTCGATGTCTCCGCCGGTCTGTCCGCCACCGCGCTGCTGCTCGCCGATGCGACCGTCACCGCAGGCGAGGAGGCCGGTGTGGCTCTACCCGCGTGGGCTCCGACCGTGGCCCAGGTCGCCGACCACATCCCGTACATGACGGTGGACGTGGTGACCCCCGGTTCTCAGGCGTACCTGGGGACGTTCAGTGTGGCCACCTCACCGACGGATGTGCAGGCGTCACGGCTGATTGAGGGCGCGTGGCCGCCGGTCGCCGCAGCTCTCGGTTTGGTCGCTGAGGCGGTGTACCCGCTGGCGCAGCATGTGACCGCGCTGCGGGCGGCGGCGGCGATCGTGCGCGCGTTCCCCCGTGATGACGGTGACTTGGCGAAGGCTGCCGCCCTGGATGCCCGTGCTGACGCGGACATGCTGCGGTTGATCGCCGCCAACGATGCGGCTGGTGGTGGTGCCGGTTCGGAGCCGGTGCTGTATCCCGTGTACGCGTTTCCGCCCGCGCCCGCCTGGGGCGACTGGCTGCTCTGACCCCTGAACGGAAGTGAACTCTGATGGCTGACTATGCCGCCCAAGCGCCAACGAGCGCCGGTACGACTCTCACCCAGCGCACTGGAACCGCCAGCTCGGACACGCTGCCGGCCGGCGCGCTGGTCATCGCCCGGAACACTGGTGCCGGGTCGCACACCCTCACCCTGTCGGTGGGGGCTCTGTACGACGGGCTGGCCGTCACGTCCCGCGTGGTGACGATCGCCGCCGGTGCCGCTGCCGCGATCCGGGTGCCAGCCTCCTACGCCGACGCCAACGGTCGCGTCCCGGTCGCCATCGACGGCACCGCCTCCGAGGTCACCTACTACATCGTGGGGGCGTGATCATGCGTGCACCTGCCGAGTACATCGCCCAGCAGCCCATCCAGGTCAACGGGGTCCGCGCGTACAACCCGGGTGATGACGTGCCCGCGTCGGCTGTCGAAAACCTGGGTCTGACCGTCGGCGAGCATGTGCTGCCCGCCCACCCGGGCGTGATCGAACGTCCCGCCGGGAATGCGCGCCGCGCCGACTGGGAGGTGTACTGGCTTGGTCAGGGCATGACCCGGGAGGAGATCGACGGCATGACCCGCGACGAACTGGCCGCCCGCGAGCCGGAGGTGCTGGGTTCGGCTCCGAACCCGAATGCGGCGGTGCATGTGGTGCCGAACCCGCTGCCGGATGTGGTGGCGGCGCAGGCTACCGAGCAGACCGCCGAGCCGGTGGAGCGTCCCGGCCAGAACGCCCGGAAGGCGGACTGGGTGGAGTACGCGGTGTGGCGTGGCATGCCCCGTGAGACGGCGGAAGACTCGACGATCCCGCAGCTCGCGGACGCCGACTACGACACCCTGTTCGGGCCGGAGCAGTCGTGAGCGGCGACGAGACCCCCAGCCCTGCCGTTGGGCCGGTCGCCGGTGACGTTCTGGCTGCTGACCTGATTGCGAAGGTCAACGCGGGCACACGCCTGTTCTACGCCATCTACATGCACCCGAAGGGCCCCGAACTCCTCAAGAGCGAGTTCGCCACCATGGGCTTCTTCAAGGCGTACAACGCAGCCTGCGGCGCGTTCCTTCCGCGAGGCATGTAGCCGTGGCACGGGTGGTGTGGAATCGGGCTGAGCTGCAACGGCTGCTGGCCTCCGAGTCTGGTCCGGTCGGCAGGGACCTCGCCATCAAGGGTGAGCGGGTCGCCAACGAACAGAAGCGCCTCGCCCCCGTCTCCCCCGACGGGTCGCACGGCCGCCCGCCCGGCTACATGCGGGACCGCGTCAGCTCATCGCTGGGCCGGGACGAGCGTGGCCTGCACGTCGACATCGGCACGGACGCCACCACCCCCGACGGGCACCCCTACCCCCTCGACGTGGAATTCCCCACCCGGCCGCATGTGATCCGTTCCCACGGCAACTACCCGCTGCGCAATGCGAAGACAGGTCAGGTGTTCGGCTACGAGGTGAACCACCCCGGCACCGAAGCACAGCCGTTCCTCCGCCCCTCGCTCGAAGTGCTGCGCCGCGAGTAGTCAGCGCCGACGGCGGGCACGACTACGCCGCCGGTAGGCGCTCCGCAGTCGGGTCACGTTCGGGTGCCGTCGCCGGAACAGCAGCCAAAACACGGCGGCGGAGAACCGTCCGACGGGCACTTCCATGCGGACAGTCTGGCCGCCGAGACTCAGGGCAGCATCGCCGTCTTCCGTGGGTTCATCGGACCAGTGGAATCCATCGTCGTCGGTGTGGCCCAGCGGCACCCAGCCATCACCGTCGACAGGTGTTCCGACGGGCGCGAATAGCAGTTCTGCCATACCCGAGAGCGTACGCGGGGGTGACTGGTGGCCACCTTCGTTGACGCTGAACGCGCGGTCGCCGACTGGGTCAACTCCCTCACCAGCACCCTCGTAGGTGTCGGACAGCCCCTCACCAAAGGCGCACACCTGCACCAGTTGAGGGCTGCCGCACCCACCTGCTACGCGCTCCTGTCGATGCTGCCCGGCGGGGTCGCACTCTCCCCCGAAAACCCCGACCATCGGGCGCGGATCTCCGCATCCATCTACGGCCCCACCAAAGAGGCGGCGACGGCGGCGGCGCTCGCCTACTGCGATGCGCTGCTCACCCTCGACGGCACCCCACAACCCATGGGCGCGGACGCCGTCTGCCTAGTTGTCGACCCGGACAGCATCAGCGGCCCCTACTGGGCACCCGACCAAGCCGGCCCCCGCCTCGTCGTGGACGCCGACTTCTACCTCCGGGCGGCGTAGCGCCACCCGAACCACCCGCACCACTTCGATCGCCTGGCGTAGCGCCGGGGGAAGGACACCGCCATGCCTGCTGCTGTCGCGCCGAAGAACGCCCTGTCGTTCGGCGCTGGTTGGCTCTACTGGGCTCCGCTCGGCACCAGCGTTCCCGCCTGCACCGTCTCCGGCTCCGTCTTCACCGACACATGGCCGGTCGGCTGGGTGCTGCTCGGGGTCACCCGCGAAGGCCACGAGTTCAACTACGAACTCTCCACCGAGGACGTGGAGGCCGCCGAGTACCTGGACCCGATCGCCACGGTCACCACCGGCCGCACCAGTGGCATGTCCTTCGAGATGATGCAGATCCACGCCACCAACCTCAAGCGGGCGCTCAACGGCGGGACGATCGCCACGTCCGGGTCGGGTGCCACCCTCCGGTCGGAGCTGACGCCGCCGACGATCGGGCAGGAAACCCGCTGCATGCTCGGCTGGGAGTCGCAGGATCTGACGGAGCGGCTGTACGCGGAGCAGGCGTTCCAGACGGGGTCGCTGTCGATCGCCCGCCGCAAGGGCGCGGACAACGCGGGTCTGCCGACGGAGTGGAAGTTTGAGCCCGCCGCTGACGGATTCCCGTACCACCACATCTTCGCCGGGGCTGTCCGGGGCTGATCTGACGCCGGGGATACGGGGTGGCGGCCCCACCCCGGCGCATGAACGCACATCACGATGAGGGGAGCAAGAAAGTTGACTGTGCATGAGATTCAGGCCCGCGCCGAAGGCGTGGACGTGGTGGGCGGTGGGCAGAAGGTCACCTTCCTTGGCGAGGAATACCGGATCGCCGACAAGGTTGGGCTGATGCCGCTGATGCGGTTCGCGGTCGCAGCCAAGTCGGGCATGGAGTCCGACGACATGGAGGCGTTGGCCGCCATGTACTCGCTGATCAAGGACTGCATCGACGCCACCGAATGGCCCCGGTTCGAGCGGGACGCCACCGATAAGAAAGCCGATCAGGACGACCTGCTCAAGGTCGTCACCGACGTCATTCAGGTGCTGACGGCCCGCCCTACCCGGCAGCCCACCGACTCCTCGGCTGGGCTGCCAACCACATCCCCGACCTCGAAGGGGAACTCGCCCTCAACGGGGCCGTCCCCCCGGGTACCGGAGGGGGCTGGGGAACTCGTGTCGATTACCGCACTGCTGGCAGCCCACTAGACGGCCTGACCCCACGCCTGCTGTGCAACCTGGCCTACGCATGGCTGCGTCGGGATCTGGTGCAGGCGCTGGTGATGGCCGACGGCAAAGACCGGCAGAAGGCGCTCACCTCGTTCGATGAGTGGTTGAACGCCCCCGCCGATGGTTGGGATGCCGCCGATCGGCGTCTTCGGGACCTGATCCAACACGCGTGAGGCGAGGGGGTGACCCCTCGTGGGTGTGCCCCTGGCTACCGCGTTCGTACGGGTCCGCGCCGACACCTCCGGTTTCGAGAAGGAAACCGAACGGGATGTCTCCCGCGCCGGGGATCGGTCTGGGACGGCGTTCGGGGACTCGTTTTCCCGCAGCCTGTCCGGTAAGGCCGCCGGCCTGTTCTCGTCGTTCCGGCGCACCGCCGAGGACTCCACATCCGGTGCTGGTGCTGGCGCGGGCCGCAAGTTCGGTGAGGAGTTCGTTCGGGATGCCGCCGGCAGGCTGAGGGATGGCCGGGGTCGGTTCATCACCGAAGGCGCGGGCGCTGGCAGCGGCTTCGGTGAAGGTTTCGTGCGGGACGCGTCCGGCCGCCTCCGTGATGCGCGCGGACGGTTCGTCGGCGAGGGCCGCAGCTCGGGGGAAGGGTTTAGTCGCGGTTTCTCGCGCGGCTTGATCCCGTCCATGAGCGGCATGCAGATGCTGATCGGGGCGGGCATTTCCCTCGGTCCGGCGCTCATCCCTGTCGCTGCTGCCGCCGCCGCAGCGGTCGCCGGTATCGGCACCGCCGCTGTGTCGGCGCTCGCCGGTGTCGGTGTGATCGCGCTCGCGTTCAACGGGATCGGCGATGCGTTGTCAGCGATGGGTGCCGCCGAGGATGCCGCCGCCGACAACGCCGCCTCCCTCTCCCGCGCACACAGTGCCGTCGCGGCAGCCGCCGATGGTGTGCGCAACGCGGAGCAGTCGTTGGCGCGTGCCCGGGAGCAGGCCGCCGACGGTAACGCCCAGGCCGCCCGTCAGGTCACTGAGGCGGAGCGGGATTTGGTGCGGGCGCAGCAGGATGCCCGTGAGATCGCGCTGGAGTTGAACGAGGCCCGGCAGCAGGCGAAGCAGCGCCTGGACGACCTGAACCAGTCGGTGAAGGAAAACTCCCTCTCGCAGCGGCAGGCGAACCTGGATGTTGCTGAGGCGAAGGCCGCCTTGGACAAGGTGCTTGCCGACCCGAAGGCGACGCTGGCGCAGCAGGAGCAGGCCCGCATCACCTACGAGCGTGAAGTCCTCCAGTTGGAGGATTTGCAGCGGCGCGGCAAGCAGATGACCGCCGAGCAGGCCGCCGCCACGAAGGCGGGGGTTGAGGGTTCCCGCGAGGTGGAGGCGGTTCGGAAGCGAATCGCTGACGCTGACGAGCGGGTACGCCAGGCCCAGCAGCAGGTCACCGATGCCCGCAAGGCGCAGCAGCGGCAGGAACGCGACGGTGCCCGGCAAATTCAGCAGGCCCAGCAGCAGTTGATTGCCGCGCAGCGGTCGTATCGGCAGGCAACGGTGGCTGCTGGCACGGCTGGTGCGGCGGCGATGGACAAGTTGAAGCAGGCGATGGCTGGTCTGTCGCCGGCCGGGCAGAAGTTCGCCAAGTTCCTGTTTGGGTTGAAGGACGAGTTCCGGCGGGTGCGGGACGCTGCCCAGGCGGGGCTGCTGCCGGGTGTGCAGAAGGCCATCGAAAACCTGCTGCCGTATCTGCCGCAGGTGGAGCGGTTCGTTGGCCGTATCGGTGCCACGTTGGGTGTTCTGGCGGTCAAGGCGTCGGAGGCGCTGACCGGCCCGGTGTGGAAGAGTTTCTTCGGGTTCATCGACAAGACCGCCGGCCCCGCCTTGACGGCGATGTTCGACGCGGCAATGAATGTTGCTACCGGCTTCGCGTCGATTTTGCAGGCGTTCGGGCCACTCAACGCCGACATGGGTGCCGGCCTGGTCGATCTGACGGCTAAGTTCGCGGCGTGGGCTGGGAAGTTGTCAGCCAGCAAGGGCTTCCAAGACTTCTTGGACTATGTCCGTACGAACGGGCCGTTGGTGTTGCAGCTGGTTGGCAATCTCGCCGAGGCGGGCGGCAAGCTGGTCTCGGGGCTTGCCCCGCTGGGTGCTGGTTCGCTCGGCGGACTGGTGATGTTGACCGGTGAGATGGCGAAACTGTCGCCGGAAACCTTGGCGAAGATCGCCACGGGGATCGCCGCGATCTCGGCCGCCGTAACCATATACAACGTGGGGGCGAAGGTTGCGGCGGCGGCGACCGTGCTGTGGTCGGCTGCAACTAAGGTGGCGTCTGCCGCGCAGAAGGTGTGGACGGGCATCCAGTGGGCGTTTAACGCCGCCGCTGCGGCCAACCCCATCGGCATTGTCATCGTGGCCGTTGTGGCGTTGATTGCCGCGATCGTGATTGCCTACAAGAAGTCGGACACGTTCCGGGCGATCGTGCAGAAGGCGTGGGCGGGCATCCAGTCGGCAGTGTCGTACGCCTGGGAGAACGTGATCAAGCCGGCACTGTCGGCGCTGGTGGGGTTCTTCACGGACACGATCGCCCCGGCGGCGATGTGGCTGTGGAACTCCGTTATCAAGCCGGCGTTCAACGGCATCGGGGCGGCCATCTCGTTCGTCTGGACCTCGGTCATCCAACCGGTGCTGGCGGGGTGGAAATACTGGTTCACTGAGGTTGTTGGTCCGGCCCTACTATGGCTGTGGCGTCAGGTCGTTTTGCCTGCTTGGCGTGGCATCCAGTTGGCGATCTCGGTTGCCTGGGCTGCCATCCAGATCATTTTCGGCCTGGTGCAGATCGCAGTGAAAAGCCTGTCGATCGGGTTCATGTTCTTCTGGAAGAACGTCATCCTGCCGGTGTGGGATGGCATCAAGTCGGCGACGGCCCTGTGGTGGTCGGGCATGAAGTACACCTTCGGCTTGGTGCTGGGGTTCGTGAGGAACACCCTTGGGCCGATTTTCACTTGGCTGCGTGACAACGTCATCAAGCCCGTGTGGGAGGGCATCAAGGCGACCATCTCGGCGGTGTGGGAGAAGGGCATCAAGCCTGTCTTCACCACGCTCGGTGGCTTCTTGAAGGACCATGTTGCCCCCGCGTTCAAAACGGGTGTTTCGGCGATCGAAAAGGCGTGGGAGAAAGTCAAGGACGTCGCGAAGGTGCCGGTCAAGTTCATCGTTGACACGGTCATCAACTCGGCGATCATCGACACCTACAACAAGATCGCCGAGAAGTTCGGGGTGGACAAGGTTGACCATGTGGCGTTGCCGAAGGGCTTCGCCCGTGGTGGTGTCCTGCCCGGCTACACCCCCGGTCGGGATGTGCATCGTTTCTACAGCCCGACCGGGGGGGCGCTTGACCTGTCTGGTGGTGAGGCGATCCTGCGACCGGAGGGTACCCGTGCGCTCGGCCGGGGCTGGGTGGACGGCGTCAACGCTGCTGCTCGCGCGGGTGGCGTGTCGGGGGTGCAGCGGTTCCTGGGCGGGTTCGCCGACGGCGGCATCCTTGGCACGCTGGGCAAGCTGGCGACGAAGGCCCGGAAGACGGCAGGGGATGTGATCTCCGAGGTTACCGACTTCGTCACCGACCCGGCGGGCACCCTGCGTCGTGTCGTCGACAAGGTCATCGACCTGGTGCCGGGCAAGGACACCACGTTCGGCCGGTTCGCCACGGCAATGCCCCGCAAGGCTGTGAAGGCAGTCATCGACAAGGTCAGCGGGTTTTTCCAGTCCGGGGAGGATGGCGGCAACGGGGTTGTCGGCAACTCTCCGCTGGGCGGGTCGGCGGGCATGATGCGCATCCTGCGGCAGCAGTTCCCCGGCCTGCGGCTGATCTCCGGCTACCGGCCGGGGTCGGTGACGCTAAGCGGGAACAGGTCGTACCACTCCACCAACAGGGCAGTGGATGTACCGCCAATCCATGATGTCGCCGAGTGGATCTACACGAACATGCGGAAGGTAACCCGCGAGCTGATCACCCCGTGGCCGGAGTACAACCTGCTCAACGGCAAGAAACACCGGTACACGGGGGCCGTCTGGAATCAGCACAACTTCGCTGGCGGCAACGCCCACGACCACTGGGCGGCGAGGCTGGGCGGCGTCGTCCCGCGCATGCCGGCTCGGCTGTTCGACGGCGGCGGCGACTGGCCGTCAGGCACGGTTGGCGTCAACCTCAGTGGCCGCACCGAGCATGTGTCGACGGGTGCCTCCATGGACCGGGTCGCCACCCTGCTCGAAGGGGTCCGCGATGACCTCGCGGCCCTCGGTGAGGCGGTCGGCCGGGTTCCCGGCGGTGTGGGTCGTGCCATCAACGGGGCTAGTTCGCACGCCCTGCACATGGGCCGCACCCTCTAACCCACTTCCCCTGCATGCCCGGAGCGGTGGAAGGGGGTGGCGTGTGGCGACCCTGAACCTGCGCGCGGTGTGGATCAACCTGATGTCGTCGGGTGAGTACGTGGCCGCCCCCTCCGCCGACCGGAAACGGGAACTGTCGGCGGAGGGGGAAGTCCGCGCCTACGGCGGCGGGCGGCGGCGGGCGGTCACCAGTGTTGGCCGCCGCAACACGATGGCGTTCACGCTGCGCCGGTTGACGTCCGCGCAGGTGCAGCGCCTGGAGCAGTGGATCGGCCTTGAGGTCATGTACCGCGACTACCGGGGCCAACGCTTCACCGGCGTGTTCTTCGAGCTGTCGTACCGCGAGTACAAGACCGAGGTCGACCGCTACGACCTGTCCCTGACCCTGAACGAAACGACGTGGGTTGACGGGCCGCTGGATGTGGCTCCGCTGCCCGGAGAGATCACGGTGACCTGACGTGCCGTTCACCCCCAAGGTGTGGTCGTCGACCCGCTACAAGGCCACGACCGATGAGCTGAACCGGATGGAGACCGCATTGGCCACCGCCTCCACGGATGCCGCAACCGCCGTGGCGATCGTCAGCGCATCCTCGTACCGCAGCCTCAACGTGCGCACGTGGGGCGCGACCGGCGACGATGTCACCGACGACGCCCCTGCGTTTCAGGCTGCCATCAACGCGGCGGTGCAGGGTGATGTGGTGATCGTCCCGCCGGGACGGTATCGGCTGGCGTCGCCGCTGACCCTCACCCTGGGTGTGACGTTGCAGGGTGCCGGCTGGGCACCTCATTTCGCGCCGCGCACCAACATGATCGGGTCGTTTCTCCGGCCCGCGACCGGCGGCGCGTTCGTGGGCACCGCCCTGATCCAGGTCAACCCGGCCCCAGTCAACGACAGCTACCTCGACTCGGCGTATGGCGGTGGCCCGCGCGTCGAAGGTTTGGCGATCTCCGGCCGGAATGCCACCAACTCCGTCGGCGGTGCCATCACCGGCATCAGCGTCGCCAACGGTGTGAAAGACGTCGGCATCCGCGACACCACCATCTGGCAGATGTCCGGTGGCGGTGTCGACATGGACCGGGCCGCCGGCATCAAGATGCGGAACGTGGTGGTCAGCCACTGCGGCGGCAACGGGGTGCGGCTGTGGGACTCTACCGGCGGCACCTCGGGTGCGGTGGATGCCGACCTGGTGGAGGTGTACGTCCAGGGCAGCGGTGCTGACGGAATCATCCTCAACAACCCGAACGCGGTGATGCTCACCAACTGTCGGTCGGAGTGGAACACCGGCTACGGGTATGTGGTGTCCGGGATCTGCTACAACCTTGCCATCGTCGCCTGCGACACGGACCGCTCCGGCAAGGACGGATTCCTGCTCGCCCACACCTCCGGCAGTCCGGTGCTCCTCACCAACTGCTTGGCCAAGCGTGACGGGCGCGGCGACAATGTCACCCCCGGCGGGTGGGCCGGCTACCGTGTTGCTCCGGCGTCGGGCACGAGCCCCGGCGCGATCCTCAACGGCTGTTACGCGGATGTGGCCCGCGACGACGGCTCGTCTGGCCTTCGCTCCCCCGAGTACGGCCTGTACACGGGGACGGGCGCGAACCGGGTGTCCCTGGCCGGCGGCCACTACATGGGGACGACCGCAGCGATCCAGGACACCGCGTTGGTGGTGGCCCGCGCCCCCGGCACCAACCTTGGCACCGTCAACGTGTCCACCGGTGTGATCACCATGTCGACGTCCGACCGGGCGGTGATCGTCGGCAATCAGGGGGCAGCCCGGGAGGTGCTGTTCAGCACCCGGGGCGGCGGCATCCGGTGGGCGACCCGGGCGACGGGCACCTCCGAGTCCGGGTCGAACGTCGGCTCGGACTTCGCGGTGGTGCGACACTCGGATGCCGGGGCGGAACTGGACTCGCCGCTCACCATCTCCAGAGCTACTGGCGACACGGTGTTGGGCGCGTCCCTGGATGTGGTGGCTCAGGCCCTCGGCATCTGGACCCCACGCAACGCCGGGTTGGTGGCATGGACGTTCGACCCGGCCAACGTGTCGACCGGCAAATCCACCGTCAACGGCACCCTCTACATGGTGGCGGTGCTGGTGCCTCGGGCGGCGACTGTCACGAAGATCCTTTGGGGCAACAACACCGCCGGGGTGTCCGCGACTGCCGGGCAGAACTGGGTGGGGCTGATCGGCCCTACGGGCACGATGCTCGCTTCGGCGGGGGTGGACGCGGATGTGAGCACGACCGGGCTGCGTACCACCACGATCTCCTCGACGGCTGTCACCCCCGGCCGGTATTGGGTGGCCATGCTGTTCAACGCGTCGACCCCACCGCAGGTGTACCGGGGTTCGGATCTCAACGCCACCCTCGCCAACGCCGGGCAGGCCGGGTCCAGCACGCGGTGGGCCACCAACGGAACTGGGCTGACGACGCTGCCCGGGTCGGTGACCACGGCCAGCAACACGCCATCCCAGTTCCAACTGTGGGCGGCGATCGGCTGACGTTCGGGCAACGCGGGAGAGGGGTGGGGTTGTGCAGCCGTTGACCGCCTCGCCCCGGCAGGCCATGCCCGCCGAACAGGTCACCTACCTGCTGCGTGACTCCAACGCCCTGACCGTCACAGCCGGCTGCGAGCTGGTCGACCAGAACCTTGAGGTCGTGGAGGACATCTCCACCGACCTCGTCGGTGGTTCGGTGTCCCGCAACTCCTACGCCACCCTCCACGGCACCGCCTCCCTGGCCCTGTCGCGGGAGTTGGCGTGGTCGTCGGCGCTGGTGCGCCCCTACATGGAGGTGTGCGACGAGGGAGTGAGCGCACGCTTCCACCTGGGCGTCTACTACACGTCGGTGCCCGAACGCACCTTCGGCGAGGTGCCGGTCACCTACGACGTGGCGGGGGTGGACATCCTCCACGGCTTGTACTCGCCGACCGGTGAGGCGTACGCGGTCGCCGCCGGCACCTCCTACCTGGCGGCGGTGGAGCAGATCCTGCGGGAGCAGGGCTATACCCGCTACCTGATCGACCAGACCCGGGCGGATTCGGTGTTGCCGTCGGCGCGGGTGTGGCCGTTGGATGACCAAACCCGCTGGCTGTCCATCGTCAACGACTTGCTGTCGGCGATCGGCTATCAGGGCATCTGGTCGGACTGGGATGGCCAGTTGAGGTGCCAGCCGTATCAGGTGCCCAATGATCGGGCGGTGGAGTGGGTGTACGACGCCGGGCAGCAGACGTCGATGCTGTCGCCGGCACGCACAGCGGTGCGGGATTTTTTCGAGGCCCCGAACCGGTGGGTGATCATCCGG
The DNA here is from genome assembly GCF_040648835.1 of Micromonospora sp. NPDC049081. NCBI lineage: Bacteria > Bacillati > Actinomycetota > Actinomycetes > Micromonosporales > Micromonosporaceae > Micromonospora > Micromonospora sp. NPDC049081. Next base: position 29,775 of record NZ_JBEZEK010000003.1, read on the forward strand.
CAGAACAACGTGGACGGGCCACCCCCGGTCGACGGGGACGGAATGTTCGTCTTCCAGAACGACTTCGAGGGGGACACGTCGGTGTCGGCCCGCAACGGGCGGATCATCACCCGCGTCGAGTACACCGACGCCGCCGACCATGAGGCGCTGGTGCGTACCGCTCTGTCGATGATCGACGCCGACATGCGCGCCCCCACCACCTTGCGGGTGGCAACGTTCCCGAACCCGCTGCACTGGCACTTCGACCGGCTGGTGCTCGACGACCCGGACATCGGCCGGTTTGCGAACGTGCTGGCCACGTCGTGGACGCTGCCGTTTGACGGCTCCGACATGACCCATGAGTGGCGGATTATCTGATGTGGGGCACCGACCTGATCAGGCTGATCGACACCCGCATCCAGGCGGCTAGGCAACTCACCACCGCCGTCGGCACTGTCGCCGACGCCAGCGGCACACCCGTGACGGTCACGTTCGACGGGTCTCAACTGCCCGTACCAGCAAAGGTTCTCACCCATGTGCAGGTGTATGCGAACGCCCGGGTGACGTTGATCCGGCACGGCTCCGATTGGGTGGTCACCGGCGTGTTCGGTGGCAGTGGCGACCTGGTGGCGGTGGCCTCCGACACCGGTAGTTCGGCGGCGGTCACCTCGGAGGAGATGGTGCTCGCCCTCGCCGGATTCACCTTCGAGGCGCAGACCGTGTACCGGCTGCGGCTGGGCGGCCAGCAGCAGGGTTCGGTGGCGAACTACAGCCTGTGGCGGGTGAGAGACCGGGCTACCGGCCCTTGGCCCGTCGACTGGGGGCAGTTCGGCCACTACCCCGCCTACTCCGGTGGCAACCCGTACGCCCTCAACGGCGAGCACTACCTAGCCAATGCCACGGACACGCCGGTCACCGATCAGACGATCGCCGTCACGGCGCAGGCATCAACCGGCACCACCACCCACATCGGCACCCCCACCACCCCCCGCTACCTCGAAGTGCACCGCATGCCCGGCAGCCCAGCCGACTGGCCGCACGCCTGCCCAATCTAGGAGGTGCGCCATGGGGTCCGTTAGCACCTCCACCCTCACCAATCCGCTCAACTATCCGCCGGTCAGCCAGATTGCCCGACAGTCGTTGAAGGGCACCCTGTGGGTGGCGGTCATCAACAACGCCTCCAACGGCGTCAACTACTTCCGGTCCGTCAACGGCGGTAGCTCGTGGACGTCGGCCGGGTCGTGGACGATCTCGGCGACAGTCAGGGAGATTTCGTCCCTGCACATCGGTAACGACGAGCAGTTGACGATCGCCTACCGCACGTCGGAGTCGAGCCAAGATCGGATCTGGTTGCGGAGGGCGCGTGCCACGCAGGTGACGTTCACCGCTGGCAGCCCGGCGTTGCTCGCGTCGCCTGGCAACGGTGGGGTCGCCGGCAGTGTGCACACCGGCCTCGACGTGCAGGTGGTGGGCATCCCCTCCGATGGGACGGCACGTGCGGTGGTGGCCGCCGGCACCGTCATCGGGGCGAGCATGGGTGTCACCCTGTATGGGGCGAACATCAGCGCCAACGAGACCATCACCGCCAACAATGCGCTGATCACGGGCAAACGGCAGTGGCTGTTCACGAGCCTGTCGACGGGCCGGTCCACGCCGTCGCTGGACATTGAGCACATCGGCGACGCCAAGACAGCGAACGTCCCGCACCTGTGGCTGGCGTTCGGCCGGGACCGCATCTATGTGATCAAACTGCCGTGGGGTGGCCGCACATGGACGGGGCCCACTGCCGGGGCGTCGTTGCAGACGATTCCCGTGCAGGATGCTCTCGCCGGACGGTGGGACGGAAAACGGTTTCTGGTTGCCGCGCCCACTGCCGGGGCTGGTGCCACAGACACGGTGACCGTGGCCGAGCGCAACCAGGCCAACAGTTTGACGGTTCAGTGGGTGACGCCGCCGCACCCGACCGGTGATGTCCGCAACTGCACCCTCGCCTACAACTCCACCAGCGGCGACTTCCGGGTGTACGCGGTCGGCACATCCGACACGGTGCTCTACTACATCGACTTTCAGCGGGCCACCGCCGTATGGACGTCGTGGGCGACGGTGACCGCCACCCCCATCGTGGGCAGCAGCGGGCAGAACTATGCGGTGCGCCGCGAGTCGTACGGGTCCGCCCGCTATGACGTGGTGACCGCGCACGCGGGCAGCCCCAACACGATCGTATCGACGCATCAGGTACTCACCTACGCGCCTGATGCACCCACCTGGCTGGTGGGGTCGACGTCGCAGGCACCGCCGAGCAACGGTGCTGCCATGGACGCCGCCGCCAGCGTTGACCTGCCGTGGCTGTTCTCCGATCCGGATCCGGTGGATGCGCAGACCGCATGGGCGTTGTCCCGGCAGATCGGCTCCGGCGCAGTGCAGTGGCTGCGCTCATCCGACGCCACCTGGCAGGGCACCGAACAGAAGAACGCGGGCGGCACGTCGCTGCGGGTGTTGCCGGCCGGGTGGGCGTCGCCGACCGATGACCCGCACACCTACCGGGTGAGGGTGTGGGACACCGCCGACACAGCCTCCCCGTACTCGGACGGCCTGGTGGTGGTTCCCGCCTCACCGGTCGACCCGACGATCACCGCACCCACCCCGGATGGGGTGACGTGGGAGTCGGACACGGTGACGGTGGCGTGGACGGTTGATGAGCAGTCCGCCTACCGGGTGCAGTTGCGGGTCGGTTCGGATGTGCTGCACGACTCGGGTTGGCAGGCGGGTCCGTCGACCTCGTACACGGTGCCGTATCCGCTGGCAGACGGCATCACGTACACGATCGTGGTGCAGACCCGCAACGCAAAGGGTCTGCCGTCAGGCGAGGTCACGACATCGATCGATGTCGACTACATTGAGCCGCCGCTGCCCACGGTGTCGGCGTCGCCGCTGCCCGCGCTGGGTGTGATCCGGGTTGTGGTCACCAACCCGTCGCCCGGTGTGGGTGAGCCGGTCCTGCTCGGCAACGACCTACAGCGCCGCGAGGCGGGGCAGCCGGATGAGGCTGCGGTGACGGTGGTGCAGGGCCTGTCGGCGGGGGCTGTTTACGACGACTGGACGGTCCGGTCGGGCCGCGACTACGAGTATCGGGCGTTGGCTCGGGGAGCGAACGGCACCACCGGATACGGCAACTGGCAGGCGTAACGGCCCTGCCTTCAATCTAGGAGGTGCCCTGATGACGACTGCCCCCGCGAATCTGCTGGCGGTCCGCAGGCTGCTGCTCGACACCATCAAGGGCCTTGACCCGGCGGCGGTGGGCGTCGTGGGTGACCCTGCCCACCGGGGCGGCTACCACTGCGGCTCCGACCGGGTGGTCACCAACGACTACTCGGTGGTGGAGTCGCCCCGGGATCGGAACGGACTCACCGGCTACGCCTCAGGGCTGGATGTGGGCACATTCAGTGTCCGCGTCGGGGGTGTCACCCACAACCTGCGGACGTTCTCCATGTGGTGTGTCGAGCAGTGCCGCGCGGGAGCGCCCGACACTCTCGACCTGCGGGAGATCATCTACAGCCCCGACGGGAAGGTGGTGCGCCGCTGGGACCGGCTGGGTCGACGTTCGACCGGCGACGACTCGCACCTGTGGCACACGCATTTCAGCTTCTTCCGCGACTCGATCAAGGCCGGGCGGGATCAAACCTCCCTGTTCCGGCGCTACCTGACCAGCATCGGCCTGTTGAAGGCCCCAACCGTGGAGGATGACATGTCCGCGACCGCTGAGAAGCAGATCGCCGAGCTGCACGCAGCGCTGCTGGGTGAGGGCAAGCCGGGCAGCAAGTACCCCGCGTCCGTGGTGCAGCAAATCCGTGACCTGGCGTGGGCGGTGGTGCAGGGCAACACCTCCACCACCTGGCTGGGGCGGACGCTGGTGACGTTGGGCGAGGCGGCCGGCATGGATGCGGCCGAACTGGCACAGATCCGCGCGGCAGCTCGTGAGGGTGCGGAGGCGGCGGCCCCGAACGTGGTGTCGGGGGTGCTGGCCGGGCTCACCCCGGAGAAGATCGCCGCCGCGATCCCGCTGACCATTGCGCAGCAGGTCGCCGACGAGTTGGGCCGGCGCATCACCAGCAGCACCGGCCAGGCCCAACGCTGATGCCCGGGTGGGGCCTGCGACACCGGGTCGGCCAACGCGGCAGGGCGCTGCTGGTGTTTGCCGCGCTGGACATCGCCTACGGGCTGCGCCTCGCCACCGCCGAACCCGATGCTCAACCCTTCTACGCCTGGCTGCACGGCATCATGCCGTTGTGGCCGTGGGCTGCGCTGTGGTTCGCGATCGCTGTCGCCTGCACCCTGGGGTCGGTGCGGGACTGTGACAGGTTGGCGTTCGGTGCGGCCATCGGCATCAAAGTCCTCTGGTTCTCCCTGTATCTGTCGGGCTGGGTTATCGGCGATGTGCCGGACGGTTGGGTCAGCGCGGTGGTGTGGGGTGCGTTCGCGATGTGTGTGTGGTTGATCGCGGGCTGGCCAGAGCCGATCACCAGCAAAGGACAACCAGCATGGACCCCACCACCCTCGGCATGATTATTGCCGCCGCGTCCTCAGGGTTGGATGCGACGACGGTCATTGTCGGTTCGATCTCGGCTGCTGCGGCGATCGCCGTGAGTGCCATCACGAATCGGGTTGCTGGCAGGGCGTCGCGGCGTGACGCCATGTTGCAGTGGGCGGCCCAGTTGCAGGCCAGCGAGCAGGCGGCCCGTAAGGAGGCGCGGGAGTCGGAGGATCGGGCCGAGCGTATCCGGGATGAGGCTGACGCGGATGTGGCCCGGCTGCGGGTGCAGGTTTCCGAGCTGGAGAGCCGTTTGGAGCGGATGACCCGGGAAATCGGCCGGTGTACTGACACGTTGACGTCGGTGGCTGCGGAGATATGGCGGCCGGAGCCGGATATTCCGGCGCTGCGTCGTCTGGTGGGGCGTCCGTCGCCGCCGGTGAATGGTCGCCCGTTGGGTTAGCGTTCGTCGCGCACCCATTGGCTGCCGTGCCGCACCCAACCGTGGCCGTGGGGTGTGCCGTCGGCCTGGTAGGTGGCGGGCACCTCGACCCACTGGCCGTGCCACATCCATTCGGTGATCTGCCGTTCGGCCTGCTCGCGGGTGGGGTGGGCGTACGACCCGACGTTCAGGTCGGTGTGCTCAGCGATCCACCGCCCGTCGCCGGCCTGGCCGAGGGTGACGTGTGCGGCGGCGTGGTGCCCGGTGTGGCCTCGCTGCCAGCGGGCGACCCGTTGTAGGCCGGGCAGTAGCCACGGCTGGACGGGTTCGCCTGTGCTGGTCATGCCGCCGATGGTACGGCGGTGTTCGTTGTCCCCGGCCTGACGTGCTGTCGGCCGGGTTTTCTCGCATTCCAACTCGCCCCTTGGAGGGGTCATGACTGACGTTCCTACCCTGCCCGTGTACGGGTTCGCCCCCAACCTGGGCGGGCTGCTGTCGCTGGCGATCACCATCGTCCTGCCGATCCTCGTTGGTCTGGTGACCCGCCAGTCGACGAGCGCCGGGGCGAAGGCCACCCTGCTTCTGCTGCTGGCTGCCGTGAACTCGGTGCTGTCGGCGTGGTTGCAGGCGGAGAACACGGCGGCGGTGTTCGAGTGGATTCCGGTGGTGTATTCGACGGCGGTGAACTTCGTGATCGCGGTGGCGGTGCACTTCGGGTTGTACAAGCCAACGGGTGTCGCTCGGGCCGCGCAGGACAGCGGCGTGAAGGACCGGCCGGGTTCGACTGCCGCCGACGTCGCCTGACCGTCCCCTGGTCTGGGTTCCGGGTTTGCTCCCCAGCACCGGCACCCTTCGGGCCGCCTCGTCTCCTGGCTCCGCCGCCACGCGGGCTAGGGGGCGGGGCGGCCTTTCTCGTGTCTGGGGTCAGCGGCGGGCGGCGAGCGCGACGAGCCGTGCCTTGTCGTCGGCGGTGAACTCCCGCTGCAAGATCGGGCCGAGGGGGCGGCTGTTGTTGTTGAGCCACCAGCGGGCGTCGGTGTGCCGCAGGGCGACCTCCCGGTAGAGGCCGATCATGCTGGCGACGAGTTCGGCGGGGGCGTTGCCGGCCGTGTTGGTGAGTTGGTCGGTGAGGCGTGCGAGGGCCGAAGTGCGGTCGCCCTCGGCGATGCGGACGAGGTCGGGGTTGGTATCGGTGAGGGCGGGCAGGGTCACGGTGTACTCCATGGTGATGGTCCAGCGGCCTCGGGTGTTCTTGGTGGCGGCGAGTTTGCCGGTGGCGCAGTGGCGCTGGATGGTGCGAATGGAGACGCCGAGCTTGGCTGCTGCCTGGGTGGTGGTCATGGTGGCCATCTCGGTTCCCCTCTCGCGTTGACAAGGACAGCTTGTCATTCACCCACCGCTCATGTCAAGCACTGCTTGTCAAACCAGCTTCGTCCCTGCATCATGGACATGACAAGCAACGCCTGACATCGGAGCAGCCATGAACCTCGACGACATCGACCCCTACCGCGCCGACGCCACCACCGACGAACGCGCCGACCACGTCATCGGCGTACTCCTCGCCGACCCCGACCCCGTCCGCCGCTACCACACCATCCAGGCACTACAGGACGGCCGACTCCGCGACGTCGTGGCCATCACCTTTCGCCAGCTCCGTGACGAGCACGGCACCACCACCGCAGCCGGCGCGGCAGTCGGCATCAGCCGGCAGGCTGTCGACGAGCTCCTCGCCAAGGCGGGCGCACCGGGGGCGCGTCAGGACCGGCTGGCACGCGACCAGCCCGCCTACCAGTACGGGCGTTACCTGGTTACCGTCCGCAGGATCGCCGAGGCCATCCCGAACGCCGCCCAACGCGAGCGGGCCACCGATCGGTGGACGCGTCTCGAAGCGCAGGCCACCCAAACTCTGGGCGTGCTGCCCGCCGTGGCGGAGGCGGCGCAGGCGTGGCTCAAAGCGGTGCGGACGCGGCGGCAGGCGGTGGCGGACGCGCTAGCCATCGACCTGGACGGGGTGGGTGCGGCGGTCGCCGAGTGGGCGGCAGGCCACGAGGGGCCGGAACTGTCCATGCAGGAACAGTCGGAGGTGTGGCTGGGCTACCACCACGAGCGGGTTCGGGTGCGGCAGCAGCGTCAGGAGGCTGACCGGGACTGAGCCGGCCACCAGGTGCGCCCCGTCCCCAGTCGGGGGGCGGGGCGTGCTCGTGTTCAGGGTCAGCGACGGCCGGCGAGTTCGGTGTCGGCTCGGAGCCGGTAGCAGCAGGGCCAGTAGGCGGCACAGTCGCGGCAGCGGCGCGGCTCCATGTCGCTGCGGCGGTGCTGCCGGGAGAGCGCCTGCCAGTGCTCGCGGTTCATGCAGGTGGTGTACCCGCCGGGCTGGTGGTTGACGCTGGGGGGGGTAGAGGAAAGCGCTTCCCTGACTACTTCCGGGCCACACAGTCAAGCCCCCACCCCGACCAGGGTGGGGGCTGTGGTGTCAGCCTGTTCAACTCCAGGTGAGGAGGTGCTTCCACTGGCCACCCACCCACACCGCGTACTCGTCGTCGAGCGCGGTGCGAAGTCCGGCGTAGGACTGCGGGGAGGTGTCGAACTGGCGGTCGGTGCGGGCGAGGTGGAGGACGCCGTCAGTGATCTGCTCGTGGGTGAGGTCGACGCGCTCGGCGAGGGTGCCGACGGGCATCCATCCGTCGTTGTGGTCGTGGCCGTACTGACTGGTCCAGGTGTTGTAGGCGCGGCGGATTTCGGTGGCGGCCCGCTCGGCGGTCATCTCGGTCATCGTCATGGTCGCCATTTCCGTCTCCCCTGTTCGCTCCCTGCTGATACCCATAGCCTAATACATGGAGTGGACGCACGTCCAGTGCGAATGAAGAATCCGAGCAACTATTTTCTCGGCAACCCCGGAATGCGCTTTCCTGTGGACTCACGTCCACTCACCATGTAGGGTTGGGGCATGGCACCCGCCCGCGACCCCCAAATCCCCGAACTACTCACCCTCCCCGAAGCCGCTGCCCGCCTCGGCTACAGCTCCCGCCAAGCCCTCCTCAACCGCTACAACCGGGGCGAGGTGCCAGGCGCGGAAGCAGGCCGAAGCATCATCTTCCGGGCCGACCTCATCGACGAGATGGCCCGCGCCGAACTCGGCGACCAGCAGTAGGAACGCACCACGCCCCACCTCCCGCATCGGGGGTGGGGCGTCGTCGTGCGCTCAGGCCAGATGCTCGCGCACCGCAGCGGTGCGCACCTGATGCTGCCAGCATCCCGACGTGCCACAGTCCGGGTCATCCCACGAGCAGACATGCCCGCGCACCCACACCCTGCCGTTGAACTCCTGCCGGTACACGGCGTACACGACGACGGTCACATCATGCTCGGCGTGCCTGCGGGGCTGAGGCCACCAGTCGACGGCACGGAACTGCATGACGGTGCCCGGCGGAATCTCGGGCAGGTCCACGGCGGTCACCGCTGCCACCGCCTCGGAATGTTCTGGGCGATGCGCTTGCCGGCGCACCCGCCGACGATGGCCGGCACATCCGGGTACAGGGGTGCGTGCGCTCCGGGGTTGCTGTGCGGGTCGGGTGGGACACGATCCCAGACACGGCTGTTGCCGTCGGGCTGCGTACTGTGCGCCACCGCCACCACCTCCGGGGGTGCGGTGGCCGGAGGGGCTGGGGACCACGCCGACCACCACACACTGTTCCGGCTACAACCGGCACCGGCCTCTGGCCTGCTACGGGCTGCGCCTCTCCACGTCGGTGAACAGCTAAGCAACTGGTACCGACATGTTCAGCGTGCCCGGTGACCGGCGGGTAGGGGTGCCCCGACGCGTCCAGAACTTGTCCAGAAACCGGAGGTCACCCGAGGGCGGACAGGGCCGTCCGATATTCGACCGTCCACGGCGCATCCTGATACTCCGGTGGCAGGCCGGTGAGCCCAGCACGCAGGTTGTCGGCGGCAGCCACCGAATCGTCTAGCGCCGTGTACGCCAAGCCGAGATTCAACCGCAGGAACGTCGGGGACAGCCAGTAGGCGGTTACGGGCGGGGCGGCATCCGCTGCCGCCGTGGTGAGATCGCTGGCCGCACCCAGCAGCCGTACCGCCTCCACCCGGTCACCGAGCAGGGCGTAGCCGTGGGCGGCTTGGATGGCGTCTCCGACTCGTTGCAGCGGGTTGGCTCCGGGCGTGTGGTAGGCGTCCAAGAAGTGCCTAATGATGCCGCGCGGGTTGCGGCGCTGCCGTTCCAACCAGCCCCGAAAGTTAGTGGCCTGGGCGGCGAGCGGACCATGGTCGATGCTGTCGGCCTGCGCGGTGGCTTCGTTGAGGAGTCGCACCGCCTCACTGTCGTTGCGGGCCTCCGCATGCAGCCAGCCCAAAAACTGGGTCCATTCGGCGGCGACCTCATGCAGCCCGTCGGCGTGGGGTCCGCGCGCCTGGGCGGCGAGGGTGTGCACGGTGCGGCAGCGGACGGCGGCTGTCGGCAGCAGCATGGGTGCGGGGAGGCTGTCGTCGAGCCGGCGCTGTTCGGCGAGGTCGGCGGCGAGCAGGGCGACAGTGGCGGCGTCAAGTCGGGTGGGGGTGCCGATGGTGTGGGCGATGCGGGCGGTGTCGTCGCTGCTTGCCGGTGGCAGGTCGGCGACCATGGCGGTGAGGGTTCCGCCGGCTTGCAGCACACCGTCCAGCTCGGCGGCGACCTCGCCGGTGGGTTTGGTGCCGCCGGTTTCAAGGTTGTGGAGGTAGCTTTTCCCGAGGTGTGCGCGGCGGGCAAGGTCACGGATGGACATGCCTCGGCTTTCGCGTAGGCGGGCGAGGGCCGCCGGGAAGCGCGGGTCAACCAGGGAGCGGATACGTGACGGCATCACAAGTCCTTCCTACGTGACGGAGACGGTTTCGGGCAGGGGCGTGTCTCGGCCGGGTCAGTAGTTCCTCCCGGTCGCGCACCCGCGCCAGCGGCCCCACCCGCAGCACCGACAGCCACTCCTCCGCTGCCGCCATCACCTCGGTCTGCCCGCACCACACCCGCACCCGCCAGCCGGACAGCCGCTCCCAGTCGGGTTCGACCCTCCACAGCTCGACGCACATGCGGTCGGCAGCCCAACGCTCGGCCGCCTGCTGCTGCTCGTACGTGTCACCCCACAGGTGGACGGTGCCGAACGACTCCGCCTCACCACGCCCGTCCAGCAGCCGCCACTGCCACACCGTGCTGGTCACCGGGTTACCCGACGCCACCAGCGGCGCACACGGCGGCGAATCGCAGTCCACGGCGCGCACACCAACACCGTCGGCAGCGCGATCCCGTAGGCGAGCCCATCAACCCAGGTGGCGACCGGACCGGACGCGGCAACCGCAGCAACCCAGCCGGCGAACAACACCACCGCCAGCCAGCGGGCCACCTGGCCGGCGAGCCTGACCCGCTGCCGCCACTCAGGCACCCGCGCCCGCCGGGCCTGACGTGTGCCACCACGTGGGTGCGGCACCCACGGCCTGGTTGCCGGCGGCTGCCAGCCCGGCTCGCGGGCCTGACGCTGCCGTACGGCCTCCCACGGCTTGATCCGCCCCGGGTTGCCCATGTTCCACTCGACGTTGTACAGGGGCCGCTCCTGCTCGATGGCGGCTCGCTCCGCAGCCTCGACCGCCGGCTTCCCGACGAACGGGGTGGGGTCAACCTCCCACCGGACGATCGTGTCTGCCCACGGCTGCGCCAGGACGTGTTCCATCAACCGCACAAACGGCATCCGGGCCGTCTCACCGATATACCCGAGCACCACCTTCCCGGTGGCAGGGTGCTGCACCCAAAACCGGTACAGGGCGCACCCACGCCGGTCGGTCGCTTGCTGGGCGGTGGCGGTCACAGCCCAACCTCCTCGTTGACGCCCAGGTGCTCGGCACCCGACTCGGTGAGGCTGTACCAGCCGCTCTTACCGTCCGGACCCGTCTCGTTGACCAACATGCCTTCGGTGACCAGCTTGTTCAGCACGTTCGTCAACGCCCGCGTCTTCACCGCCTTCACGTTCTCGTCGATCACCCCGAACTTCACCGGATCACGGTCACCGTCGATCCACCGGTCGGCGAAGTACCGCAGCACCGCCTCCCGGCCGCCCTCCTTGCCGGCCTCAGTGGTGCCGGCGGCGGGGCGGTCGATGGTGGGGATCTGCGCGCCCAGCAGCTCGGCAGGGTCCATGGAGTCGAACGCGGCGAGCCTCTTGTGCCGGTCGGCGTACAGCACCCCGGCGGACGGGCGTACCGCGTCCTCCAACTCCCTCGTGATCCCGGCGTGCATCAGGTCGTACACGTCACCCACATAGTCGGCGCGCATCCGAAGCGGCTTCTGACCAGACACGTAGCAGACACCGGCGGCGGTCTTCCCGTTCGGCCATTCGGCGGGCAGGGCGTTCGGGTCGCCGGGCATCTTCCCCGGCCACGCCGCAGCACCCGACAGGCGGTCGGCGGTGCGGAACACCGCCACCTGCCCCGACGACAACTGCGCCCGCAGCACCGAGTTCTTCAACTCCGACAGCAGCGGAGACTGGGTGATCAACCGAAGTTTGATGTTGCACTTGCGGCCCGACTTGGCGAGCAACGCCAGCAGGGCGACGATCTCCTTGCCATGCTCGGGGTCGTTCATCGGCAGGTGCGCCTCATCGCAGGTGATGGTCAGCAGCGGAAAGTCTGCGGACACCTCCACGTACTTGACGCGCCGCTCCACCACCTGCCCGTCGGGGCGGGTTTCGGTGACCCGCATGCGGGTGATGAGGACGTTGCGGGCGAGCATCACCTGCACCGCGACCCGCAGCATGATCAAGAATTCTTCGGTGGTGGGTGCGAACCAGTCGACGCCGTCGCGGATGTCACCCAGCGACTGGCCCATCTGCGGGTCGCACACCCACGACACGCACACCCCCGACTCGCGTTCCAGGGCGAGCAGCAGGTTCAGGTACTCCGACTTGCCGGACCCGGTGGCCCCGGCGATGAGTTCCATGACCGCACCCCAGCCGGGCCGCCAGAACGCGTGCTGCGCACGGTCGCCGTCGTCCACGGACAGGGTGGCGGCTTTGCCGGTGGCAAGGTCGATGCCGGTGCCGTCCCAGGGGCGGGCTTCGGACAGGGGTGAGGTGCGCTGCACCAGGATGAGTGCCCGGTTCGCGTCGAGCGGGTCGGCGGTGATGGTGACCATGGTGACGCCGACCCCGTAGGCGCGGGCGATCTTCCCGATGGTCTTGTCGGCGTCGAACTTTTCCGGGTCGAGGTCGGATTCGTCGGTGGCGACGATGATCGCCGACCAGCCGCCGAAGGTGCGGCGTACCCCTTCCAGGATGGTGCCGGGTAGTGGGCCACGTTCGGCGGAGATCCGCTGCCACCGGTCGGTGACGTAGGCGGTCAGCTCATCCAGGTCGGTGGGCGTCGCCTCGGCGGGCTGCTCCGGTGCGGGTTCGTCGACCGCCGTCGTTTGCGGGCTGGCCTGCCGGCGGGAGTCCACCCAACGCAGGTAGGGGCGGGAACCCAGCACACCGGCAGCGAGCAGCGCGGCTACGGCGGCGGTGAGGCGTTTCGGGTCGGTGGTGATGTTCAGTAGGTCGGCGATCTCCACCCACGACATGCCGGCGGCGGCCAGGTAGGCGGCGAGGCGGGCACGGCGGTCGATTTTCCGCTTCTCACGTTTCCCGGCCACCTCGTCGGCGGGGTCGAAGCCGCTGGTGCGGACAGCTTCGCGGGTGAGCCACGCCCGGGTCAGCCACCATGAGCCGCGCACCGCTGCGGGGATCGCCGCGAGCTGGATGGTGTGCCCCCACCACGGCATGTCCGCCAGGTCCACGGCCACCCCGGCGGCCCCGGTGGCAGCGAGGACGGCACCGACACGGATGCGTTCGTCGGCGGCCCGCACGATCGTCTTCCACGGCAGCAGGCCGGCGGCGGGCTTCTCCCCCGGCTTGAGCTTGCGCAGGTCCACATCGTGCAGGTCGCACATGGGGATGGTGGCGAGGGTGGCGGGCATCCACCGGCGAGACTCGGAACCGCAGGTGGGGCATTCGTATTCGTGGGCGGCGATCCTGCCCGAGGCGTTGACCGGCACGGACACCTTCGCCATCTGCTGCACGCCCTGCTCGTCGAAGTAGGTGCGCGACCAGTGGGAGGCACCCATCGGCAGTGCGCGGCGCGGGCCGGTCGGGTCGTTGGTGGCGGCGGGCCGAGCCTCGCCCGGCGGGTCCACCCGGTTCGGCAGGCTCGCCGGGCGGTGCTCGGTGGTGAACATCAGGGCAACTCCATAGGGGTCGGGGGTGCTGTGTCGGGTTGATCCCGCCACCCCCAGACGGCGAACCGGCTGGAGGCGACGGCAGCGACCCGCGTCAGCGACCGTTGAGAGCGGAACCGTCGGTGCCGCCCACCAGCTCGGCGGCCTCCTCCAGCGGGGCCAGGTTGTCGACGGTGTCGGCGACACCCTGCTTCGCGACTGCGACCGCGTCGATGAGTTCCTTGATGTGGTCCGACGACAGGGCGTCGAGGGCGGCGGCCATGCCGGGCACGCATGCGTCGGCGTTCTTCGACCGCAGCCACGCCTCGACGCTCTCGGTGGCAGCCTTTGCCTGCCGGATGGCCTCGTCAACGACGTCGAGGGCGGTGTCGACGCGGGTGAGGTCGTCGGCGAGGGCGGTGAGTTCGGTCTTGCAGGTTTCGACGTCGTGGACGTCACCGGTGGCAGTGTTCATGTCGGCTCCTTCGTTGAGGTTGCTGGACTGCTGGTTGTTGTCGGGTTGCTGCTGCACGGGTCGGCACGGGCACACCACCTGACCGTCGGTCAACCGCTGCACACGTCCGCACCGCTCGCACAGCGGGGCGTTCATTCCGGTGAACAGGCCGCCCTCGCCCATCAGCACATCGAGAACCTGCTCGGCGGTCAGGCCTCCGTCGTCCTTTCCGATGATCTGCACTCCCTCGGCTGGCGGGTTTCCGGTGTTCAAGCATCGGTGTGCGGCGGCGGCGGCCTGGGCCTCACCGTTCGTGGCGTAGTCGAAGCCTTTGCCGTTGCAGTCGGCGCGGCGGCACGACCACGCCCACTTGCCGGCCTTGGTGTAGCTGACCGACGTGTCGCCGTGCACTACGGTTGACCCGGCGTCTTCGTCGGGGTCGGGGGTCAGCCACTCCGGTTCACCGTCCGGCTCTTGTGCGGTGTTGTCGTGTGGGGTGGCGGGGCGGGGCTCCCCCACCGGGTCGATGAGCAGTCGCACCGCCCGACCCAGATAGCCGGTCTTCTCCCGCTGGCGGCGCACCTTCGACTCCACCGCACGGTCGACGACACCCGGGGTGGGCCGGCTTCCGTCGGGGCCGATCGGCGGCCGGTTGGCGCGCTTTACCCGCCGCGCCTCCAACTGGTCTTCCCACAGCCCGTGGTAGACGTCGGCGAGGTAGGCGGCCAGGCCAGGCCGGTAGGTGCCGTCACCGCCGGCCTGACGGTTGCGGCGGGCACGCAGGTCGGCGATGGCCTTACGGCGGGCCTCCGCGCGGGCGGCACGACGGTCACGGTCCTTGTCGATCAGATCCCACTGCCCGGCCTTCGACGCCCGCATCGTGGTGACGAAGTCGGACACGGCGGTGGGGATGGTCTTAGTGACCAGCCACGCCACCAGCATCGCCCCCAGGATCAGCTCCATCGGTGGTTACCGGCCCAGCCGCTGCGGGGTGGCCCGGGTCGACACCAGGAACGACAAGGCCACCGCCGCCAGGGCGAGACCGACAGTGGTGGTTCCCACCCAGTCGCCCATGGTGTTCTCCGCCCAGCCCCACAGGTCGGACAGCTTGGCGCTTACCCAGTCGGGGAAGCTGCCGTTGATGCCGACGATCAGGGACGGCAGCACGAACGCCCCGATCACCGCATGCTGGTCGGGCACCCGGTCTTTGGCGATGTCGATGCTGATGATGGTGAGAGCACCGAGGACGGCGATGATCTGCACGGCGGCGGCGAGGCCGACACCGACGAGGCCGGCACCGCCGATGATGGCGAGCACGAATCCGATCCAGGCGAGGGACTTGGTCATGGCGGGTCTCCTTCGGGGGTTAGTGGGTGGCGACGGCTGCGCCGACGCCGACAGCGGTGAGGAACAGTGGTCCGCGTACGGGGTGGATGAGGAAGAACTTGGTGGAGTCGAGGGCGGCAGCCGACAGGACCGCCGGGTACCGCCACAGGCGGCACCACGCCCGGTAGGTGGGGTCGTCGATGCCGGACAGTGCGGCGTAGTCGGTGGCCCACACCTGCCGGATGGAGGTGGAGGGTTCGCGGACGATCCACGAGTCGGCGGCGTCCAGGTACATGACACGGCCGATTCGGCGCGCTGCGACCACGGAACGGGCAGCCCCCACGCGGCGGGCACGGTCACGGGCGGTTACACTTCCCTTGACCCTCGCGCGCGCAGACGCGCGCGGGCTGTCCGACCCCCTGGATGGGCTGCCATGTGGCAGTGCCACGACACTCTCAGTCACGGTCGGCTCCTTTCGTTCAGGTCACGGGCAACCCGGCTGATCGACTCCACGACGGCCGGTGCGGCAGCCCTGCCGGCGGCCCTCGTCTCGGACATCACCCACTCCAGGGCGTGCCGTAGCTGCTCGTACGGGGATGCGGCGGCGTTGATGCGCCCCATGGCGGTGGCGGCCCGATGCTCAGCCTTACGGCGCAGGGACTTTACGGACATCACGCCACCACCGGGACACTGAACTGGTGCAGCGGGTGCCGCTCCACCCTGCCGCCGCGCATCTCGTGGATGTCCAGGTGAAACAGGTGCGCCTGCTGCCGGCCCACACCTTCCCGCTCGGCGACCGCGTACAGGTGCCGGGAGAGCAGGTCACGGGTGTGTTCCGCGTCGTCCCAGTCCAGGGCTTCGACCAGTTGGTTGACGGTGCGGACGGGACGGTTGTCCCGGTACACGCGCAGCTCGTACATCTTCGGCATCTGTGCGGGTCTCCTTGTGGTGTTTGTGCAGGTCAGGCGGGTTCGTCGGTGGTGGCGTACGTCCAGTTGCGGCCTTCGTCGTGGACCCGCCAGGCGAGAACGACACCGGCGGCGACGATCAGCCCGGTGACGGAGGCGAGCCCGTAGCCGATGCTGGTGTGTTGGGTGAGGCCGAGCAGTAGGGCGGCGGGTATGCCGGTGGTGCCGGCGGCGTAGGGGGTGCGGTCGAGCCACACCTGCATCCGGTCGCGGTGCACCTGCTGCTGGTCGATGACGGTGTGGCCGTTGTCGGTGGCGTACTGGTCGAGCAGCATGCTGCCCGTGGCCGGCACGACGGTGACGGTGTCAGTGCTCATGCGGCACCTCCCTGGGTGACGGTGTGACGGTCGTGGGCGTACAGGTGACGGACTCCGCGTAGGGCGGCGTCGGCGTCACGGGTGACGTGGCGGCGGATGTGGCGGGGCTGCCGGTGGAGCGTCAGTCCGCCGGTGATGACGGCGTCAGCGTCGACACCGTCGGCGGTGAGGTCGTGGTGGGTGACGGTGGGGTGGCGGTCCCAGCGGGCGGGGATGACGGCGTCAGGCACGGGTGTCACCCTCAGCCGTCAGTTCGCTGGCGACGCGCGCCATAGCGTCACGTAGCACCTGCTCGGCGTCAGCCACCGTCAGTTCGCCATGCCACTGCTTGGCCTTCGCCCGGCCCAGCCCCTCCCCCTTGATGCCGACCACGCGGGCCATCAGGCTGCCCTTCGGGTCAACGCCCAGGGCTAGGCAGACCAGGAAGTATTCGCGCATCCCGGCGGTCTTGTTGCCGGTGTCGGCGGCGACGGCGCGGGCGCGTTCGGCTGCGTATTCCTCGATCTGGTCGACGGTCCAGTCCCGGAATCGGGCGTCGATGAGGTCACGGGACAGGGGGCGAACCTTGCCGGGGGCGGTGGTGTCAGTGGCGGTACGGGCGGGTGACGGCGGGGTGTTGTCCTCGGTGACGTCACTGGCGGGGGGTGCGTCAGCGGTGGGGGTGGTGACGCGCGGCTGGGTGACGGGCGGGGCGGTGACGGCGGGACGCTTGGCGGGGGTGACGGCAGTCGGGGTGGTGACGGCTGGGCGGGGTGACGGTGACGGACGCTGCGTCAGGGTGACGGCCTGACGGGCGTCACTGCCACCGGCAACCGGAGCGTCACCGGGTGGCGTCACCGGCTCACCCGTCACCGGCGAGACGGTGACGGTAGGGAGCAGGCCGAGGTCCGTCAGTCGGGGGGCGTCCTTCCACGGGTTGGCTTTGCTCGCGTAGTCGACGATGACGCCGATCAGCCAGGCGGTGACGGCGGCACCGATCGCGCCGACGGAATGGCTCAGCGCCTCACCGACGGCGGTCAGGATGTCGCCGCTACCCGTCCAGCCGCCGAGCATGTTCAGAGCGACCGAGAACAGCAGCGCACCCCACTTGGTGACGTCGGCCCGCCAGTCGGTGGAACCACCGGACATCTTGAGGGTCGACTTGACGACGATGATGGAGGTGGCGACGGCGATGAGAAGCGGCTCCACAAACCAGGCGGTTGCCCAGCCGACCGAACCGGCCGTCAGGTTCAGCATGTTGACCATGCCGGCGTGGACGCCGGGGGTGCTGATGAGGGCGAATCCGACCATGACGGGAAGGCCGGCAAGCATCGTGTATCGGCGGACCTTCGCCACGCGGAGGGCGCGCATCTCGGCGGACCGCTGAATGTCGGCGCGGATGCGGGCGCGTTCGCCGGAGCGGGCGGCCCACCGGTGCAGTTGCGCGAGTTCGGCGGATTCGGCGGCGTCTCGGGTGCGTTCGCGGCGTGCCCGTTCGACGGCGGTGGACCATTCGGTGGCGTCGGCCATGGCGACGCGGTGGCGCACGTCTTGTACGTGGCGGATCTGCTCGTGGTGGCGCTTGACGGCGGTGTGTTCGCGGGCGACGGCGAGTTTGGTGCGCAGCTCGTCCATGGTGTTGCCGCTGCCAACCTGCTGGGCGGGCTGCGTGTCGCCGGTCGTGGTGTTGTCGACGCTGATGGGGGGCGGGGGTGTGGTCAGGGTGATCCAGCCGTCGCCGGCCGGGGTGGGCATGTGCCACTGGCCTGACTGTCCCGGGTCGGGGGTTCGGGCGAGGTTCGCGTGGTTGGTCACGAGTGCACCTTACCCTGTTCTATACATGATGTCTAGTACAGGCTATTCTCATGTCGTGTCCATACAGGCGATGCGAAACCTGCAAGATCGGCCGCTAGGGTGACCTGCATGAACGCCGACGCCCGCCCCCAATACGTCCAGATCGCCGACGAGCTGAGGCGGCGCATCGACGCGGGCACCATCGGCTACGGCGCACCCCTGCCCTCAGAGCAGGAGATACGGGACGAGTGGAACGTCGCCCGGAACACCGCCCGGCAGGCCGTCGAGGTGCTGCGGGAGGAGGGCCGCGTCTACACCCTGAAAGGCCGGGGATCGTTCGTACGCCCGAAGCTGGATGCGCGGCGGGTTGCCTCATCCCGCTACCGGGCTGATGTGGAGTCCACGCCGGAGAATCCGCAGACGTCGGTGACACACGACTACGGGATTCGGTTCGACAGGCACAACCCGGATGCGGTGATCACCACCGAGCCTGCGTCACCGGAGGTCGCCGAACTGTTCAACGTCGCCGCCGGCACGGGCTTGGTGCGCCGGGATCTGGTGTTCCGGCTGGACGGGTGGCCCACCCACATGTCGACGTCGTTCTACCTGGCCGACATGGTGGCGGGAACACCGGTTGCCGGGCCGGGGTCGGAGCCGGCGCAGGGCGGGGCGGTTGGGCATCTCAAGTCGTTGGGGGTGCGGGTGGTGCGGGTGGTGGAGGCGGTGGAGTCGCGGATGCCCACCGACCGGGAGGCGGAGGTGTTGCGCATGCCGTCGGGGCCGGTGTTGGCGATCACCCGGCAGATGTTCGACGACGGTGGGCGGGTGGTGGAGGTGGCCCGGGAGATCGTGTATCCGGGTGACGGGGTGCGCCTGGAGTACGAGATCAACCTGTGAGGCTGCTGCTGGCGTAGGCTGGTGGTGCAGCCGCCAAAGTTGCGTTGAGCCCCGGACCGGGTGACCGGCCGGGGCTTCGTCATGTGCGCTTCGTCAGCAGTCGATGGCCATGCGGTCTTTCACCCACCTATGCGGCCAGCCCTCCGACAACTGGATCGGCTTGTCACCGATCCAGTAGTCCTCTCCGACCATGTTAAGGACCATGGCCTTGGCTATCCTCTCCATTAGCACAGAACGCACAAACTGGCAGAGGGCTCGGCCGGTGAACCGAGTCGCACCGCCGGTGCTGCCGACGGCAATCACCTCGACGTCGGCCACTGAGGTATTGCCATCGAGCCAGCTGTCTACATTGACTTTCAGGGTGCCGGTGACGGCCCACGCCCGTGAACTCCAGCAGCCTGCATGGCTGTCCATGGAGAACTGCACCCGATGGTACCGGGCGTCATCCGTGTAGGGATTGCTCACCTTCTCGCCACGCTGCACGGCGACGCTGACGTTCTCGGGTGCCCGGTTGTCCAGCGAGGTGAGGGTGGCCTTCAGCCGACGCCACGGCCCGCTATACGACACACCCCCGAATCCGTCCGGCTCCCCGAGCACCTCCAAGGCGTCCTCCATGAGGGGGTCACCTCCTGCCGCGCGGATCGCCGTGTCGACATCGATGATCTCGAAAACGGTGGCGTGGGCGGTGCTGTTCTTCATGATTTTCTCCTTGGTCGATCGGGAACTGGCTGAAGGGTGTTCGGTCAGCGGGGTACGCGGGCGAGGGTCGCGGTGCCCACGATCCGCCCGGTGTCGTCGCGTAGCGCCGCGCCGGGCATCAATAGGTCGCTCCGGTCCGGGTGCGCCAGGGCGATCCGGGCCGGGACAATCAGGTACGTGCCGGGCGCAGGGTCGGGCAGTTCGGCGCTCTGCCCGAACGTCGTCTCCACCACCGGTATGGTTGCCCCGCCGAATGTCAGGGTGTCCACCTGCGTGGTCTGCTCGGGCAGGCGGGGGATGACGCCCGACGGGGCGATGGTGACGCCGCAGATCGTCACCGGGTGGGGGGTGAGGTTGAGCAGGGTGGTCATGGTTTCCTCCTGTGTCGATGCAGCAGTGGTTGGGGTGGGCATCCCTGGAGGGGTGATGAGTGCCGGGGCCGTGTCCCTCGCGGCTACATGTTGAACCTTACAACATCGATGTTGTAAGGTTCAACCCATGGAGCAGAGATTCTTCGGCCGCGACGCAGCCCGCCAAGCCGGCCTCACCGAAACCACCTGGCGCTCATACGGCTCTACCGGCCGACGACCCGAACCCGACGGCCAGGAAGACGGACGCCCCTACTGGCACACCAGCACCCTCAACGCATTCCGCGCCGCCCGCACCGGCCAAGGGGAACGCACCGACCTCCACGAGCAGCCCGAACCAGTCATCCGCGCACTCCTCGACTGGCTTGTCGCCGGAGACGACCGCACCCCCCGGGCCCGGTTCGACGACCTGACCGACGCGTTCAAGACTGACGAGCAGCGCGGACCATCCGACGGCTTCGCACGCTTCGGAATGACCCTCACCCAGTGGGCCGCCACCAGCAGCCAGCCCGCCGACACAGTGGACGCGCTGGCGACGTACCCGTGGCTCACCGCCACCTGGCGCACCGCAGGGCAGCTCTACTTCACGCTCATACCCAGGATCACCGCCAACCCGGAACTGGCCGCCGCCATCGCCGCCAAGAACACCTGACCCGCCGGCAGGTGTGCCCCACACTGGTCCTTGCCAGCGTGGGGCACGCCGTGCGAAACTCGGGGCATCCCCGCCGTGGCGGGGTACTCATCATCCCTAGAGGGATTGCAACACCTCGGCAGACAGAATCGGCCCCCACCCTTGCGGTGGGGGCCGATTCTTGCGTTCACGTCCAGGTCGACGAAAGCCCCCGTCAGCGACAGCCGGCGGGGGCTCCACCACGTCCAGGAAGGGCATCGCCGTCGACCGCCATGATCCGGGCAGACGGTAGGATGAAGGCACAAAAGAAGACGGGCCCGGCAGGAGTTGGCGCTCCTGTAATCCGGGCCCTTGATCGCCGTAGGAGGGCGACCCACGATGAGAGTACGAGTGTACTCCGTCCGTACTGGTGTGCGGATGACGATCAAGCCTGCTGTCGATGTGACGGCGGTGACGCCGTGATCAAGCGAGCGCCGCTACCCACCCGAGACTTCTTCATCCTCCGCAACGCTGTCGCCCGCGACAGGCGGATCAGCTACGTCGCCCGGGGAATCCTCGCCGAAGCGGTGTCCCGACCCGCGAACTGGCGGATCACCGCCGAGACCCTGGCGGCCAACACCGTCAAGGGTGAGGGCATCAAGACGATCCGTCGGGCGCTCACCGAGCTGGAGAAGGCCGGCTACCTGGAGCGGAAGCGCGTCAGGGCCGACGACGGTCGGATCGGCTGGGAGCATGTCTTCTACGACGTGTCGCAGCCGCACCTGGTAGACGTTTCCGCAGGTCGGACCATAAGTCCCAAACCGTCGGACGGTATCCCGTCGGATGGCGAAGGCTGTTCTATAGAAGAACTAGACCGAAGAACTGTGGAAGAAGATGTTCCTGTCCTGTCCTGCCCCACCTTCGCAAGCGAAGGCGGGGGAGACGACATCGAACCTGACGACAGCGGCGAGAAACCTGCCAGCGGCTACGACGCATCGGCTGGCAACTGGCGCGACGAGGACCGCGCACTGTTCCGCTCGCTTGTCGGCGAGAAGCTGACCTGCGAGGGCGGCAAGGACTCCCGTTGGCCGAAGGGCACTTGGACTGCCGACCTGTGGTACCGGGCGTTCCGCATCAACCGCCGCCCGCCCATCAAGTGGCCCGGCCGCTACTTGGAGAGCATCCACGAAGAGAATCCCCGTACCGGCGTCTTGGACTGGCTGGACAACGAAGGCTTGTCCCCCGAGTAACCCCACCTTGAAGGAGAGCGATCATGACCGACAGCAGTGAGCTTCTGGACATCGTGTGCGATGTGGACGTGCCCCGCGATGGGGAGAACACGGCGGTGCCGCAGATTTGGCTGAAAGACCTGTTCCCCGAGTACCCCACGGTTGGCCTGGTGGTGTTCCTGCTCAGCCATGATCTCGGCGAGGTGGTGCCCGGGTTGGTGTTGGCGGAGCGTGGGCACCCGAACGATCCGCCGGTGGCGGAGATGGTTCGTGAGCTGAAGCGTGGCGGCTACCTGGTGCCGGAGTCGGTGGACGGTGTGAAGCGGCTGAGGCTGGTGCATCCGGCCCGCCTGGGGCCGCTGCCTACCGCCTGACGATGGCAAGTGCCATGGCAAACGCCTAGCAAACCGGTAGCAAGTTGCCATCCTTGCTGCGGTTGCTGACGCCAGCAAACGGAAGGGGCCACCCCCACGGCGGAGGCGGCCCCAGGCGGACGTTCGTCAGGCGGTCTCGCCGGGCAGCGGGTAGTTGTGACGAACAGCGTTCGGACCATCCCACAGCGCCAGCGCGGCGGCGGCAACCGCCGAGTCGAGCAGCGGACGGACGCGGGGCCAGTCGGTGAGTTCGACTGCTGCCAACAGTCCGATCACGAGGGGTGCCCGAACGTTGGCGTCGAGGGCGTACCGCTTCACTTCGCCCGGCGTGTACATCTCCCACAGTTCGCAGACGGCGGCGGTGACTCGCATTGCGGTTTCAGCGATGTCGCCGTCGAGACGGCCGGTGAGGGCGTGGTATGCCGCGTCGTAGGCCAGCTCATCGAAGCGCAGGGCGGGGTCGAAGTGTTCGTGGTCCATGGTGCCTCCGGTGGTGTTGGTGTTGGCGAGCGTCCAGCGGGAGTCGGTCTGCGCTGCGGTCACGGCGTCTCCTTCGGGGGGCGTACGCGGACGGTGCGGGTTTCCTCCAGCCTCGGCCGGTAGGTGACGATCACGTTCTGCTTCTTCCGGCCGAGCCGGTCGGCGATCTCCTGCCAGGGGGTGTTGGGCCGGAGTGCGGCGACCAGCTGGACTTCCTGGTCGAACACTTTGGCGCGTTCGGCGTCGAGCTGTTGGCGGCGTTCGTAGACGGCGGCGAGCTGGTCGAGCAGGTCGGCTTTGGTGGTGGGCGTTTCGGTCACTGTGCGGCCCGCGCGTCGTACTCGGCGAGCGCCTTCCGTCCGGCGTCGGTGAGCCGGATTCCCCGAACGTGGAAGTCGTCATCTTCGGGGTCGGTCTCGCACATGCCGGCGGTCTTCATGACCCGCACCTTGCCGGTGACGACGGTGCCGAGGTGTCCGCCCTGCGCGCCCTGGCGGATCTCGCCGGGTTCGTCGGTGAACCAGTCTTCGGTGACCGCGCCAGTGTCGATGGCGCGCAGCAGAGCGGCACGGGTGGGGGTGATGGTCAGGCCGGTCATGGTGGTCACGCCTCCTTGCTGGTGATGGCCTGCCGTGCCGCAGCTACGGCGTGTTCGATCTCGTCCAGCAGGGCGGGTACGTCACGGCGGCGTCCGTTGCGGTGATCGCGGGCCAGTTCCTCAATCAGCCGGGCCACCTCGCGGAACTTCTCCGCGTTGTGCGCCTGCACGACCTCGGGGGCGTTCAGCGGCTTGAGAACGGGCGAGCTGTAGCTGCTGCTGCCGACCTTGGTGAGGCGCTGGCGGTTGAACCGTTCGTCGTTGTCGCAGACGATCTGTGTCTTGGTGAGCTTAACGATGGTGGTGGTGCGGTAGCTGCCGTCACCGTGGTAGCTGTCGCGGTAGATGGCGACGGTGTTGCCTTCCCGAATCCAGTCGGCGTCGGTCATGGTGGTCACTTCCCGTTCGTGTCGTGGGCGTCGAGGACTGCTCGGCCGGTGTCGGTGAGCTTGTACGGCTGGCCTCGGTGCTCGTGTCCGCGCTGCCGGGGTAGCAGCTCGATGTGGCCGGCGCGGAGGGCGGCCTGCGCTGCGCCGGCTACGCGGCCTCCGTCGGGGGCTTCGAGGTTGATCCAGTCGTAGCCGCCGTAGATGGAGTGGAAGAGGTCGCCGCGCTGGGCGGCGCGGAGGATGCGGATGCGGGAGTCGTTGAGCTTCATGGTGGTTGTTTCCCTTCCACGCCCCGGGTTGGTATGCAGACCATACCATGGCATGACAGTCATGCCAATCCTGTTCATCCCCACACACGAGAAGGCCCGCCACCACCACGGCGACGGGCTCCCCCACACCACACCTCACGGCACAATCCGACGCCCCTTGTCCACCGCCGGGTCATACCGACCCTCCAAAAAATCGATGAACCGGTTCGCGTGCCCCACGCGAGACTCCACCGTCTTCTCCGCGTACGAGCCGTCACGATGACCCTGCTCGTACTCGTCAGCCAGCACCCGCAACGCGGCGATCTGCTCGGCAGGCAGCTTCGGGGTCGACATCAACTGCTCCCTTCGTCGGAGACCACATCCAACAACTCCGCTGCCCGCGCCGTCCACACCTGCACCTCGCCGTCCGGCACCTTCCCGAAATCCCAGTCGCACTCCCGCTCGTAACGGTAGGCAGGACCGAGGCTGTTGGCGTACAGCCACCGTGCAGCCCGCTCGCCGCCGTCACGCGGCCCACCGTCGAACACCACCACCCGCTCGTCGCACACGCCGTCGCTGTTCCAGTGCCGCACGACCAGCCTGTCGTCGCGCCCCGGCCCATCCCCCGGCAGCCCGCCCGTGATCTCCACCAAGGTCATGTTGCGGCGGCGCTTGAACGGGTCGCTGCTGGTCGACTCGGCGGCGTGATACCGCTTCCACACCTCAGCCTCGACGCGGTTGCCGTCGGAGACGTACGCGGACACCCCGAACCCGGACATCAGCCCGGGGCGCAGGTACACGCCCAGGTGATGCCCGTCGCCGCTGACACCTTCGGTGATGCCGCCGTTGCGGGCGCTGGTGTCGAGGGTGAGGCCGGCAGTCACGTCGGGCGGCCGATCCACGTACGTGTACCGCTGTGTGACGGTGATGCGCCGGCCATGGGTGAGCAGGTTGCGGATGCGGGCGGCGATGTGGGGCATGGTGTCGACGGCGGCCATGCAGGTGACTTCACGCATGCTGATGACGCGGGCAGGGTTGGCGGTCATCAGGTGTCCTTTCCGGTGATGACGTTGAGCCCACGGCTGGCAGCCCTCGCCTGGTAGCGCGGAAGGGTCTGATTGGCCGGCAGGATCGGGGCGTCCAGGTCCGCATCGGTGCGGGGTGCCGCCTCAATCGGGGTGGCGAGACACGGGCATGACTCGCACCCTTGGAGCACGTTGTGGGTGTACTGGTCGTGTCGGCAGAAGCGGCACGCCCACCGCCCGCGCAGGTCGGTCAGGTCAGCCATGGAAGGTCACCCACCAGACGACGGCGGTCCACGCGACAAAGGCAGTGCAGGTCATGACGGTTGCGACAACCCTCGCGGGAGTAGCGGACAGCCAGTCGATGCCACGGGACAGCCACGACAGGGGCGGGTACTGGTAGGGCCAGGCGAGGATGCACAGAACGGCCAGGGTGCGCGCGTACGGCAGACGACGGTCAGCCACGGGACGCCTCCATCTCTGCGGCGGTGGGCACGTATCCCCACCAGTAGTCCCCGCCGGGGACCTTCGTGTGGTGGCGGTCGCCGGTGTGGCCGGCGTCCTTCTGGCAGCGAAAGAACCTGGCGGCGTCTGCGGGCTCCCCGCACACCGGGCGGTTGACGGACTCAGCCACCAGTGGCCTCCACCCGCGCATACGGGCACTCCCACCCGATCCGCTCAGCCTCCACCGTCAGCATCTCGCGCCACCCCTGCGGTGGCGGGAACTCCGTGTTCTCGCTGTCGCCGTCGTAGTACAGGTTCGCCTTCCCGGTGCGCCCACCGAAGGTGATGCCGAGCCGTTCGGCGTCGGCGATCAGCGTGTCGATGACGGTCCGGATGCCGGTGGTGGTGCCGCCGGAGCGGACGTAGTAGCGGGTGTGCAGGCGACCTTCGGTGGAGATTTTGCCGGCGTCGGCGTTGTCGTCACCGGCGAAGCCGTCGTCGTAGAAGTCGACGTGCCCGGCCCATGCTTGTCGGTGCCCGTACCAGCGCAGGGTGATTCCGGTGGCCCAGTATCCGGTGCTCGATTCGAGTATCATGATCACTGCTCCTTCGGGGTGCCGGTGGGTACGCGGGTGAGCATCCCGCCGTTGGACAACAGGTGGTCGATCTCCCCGTCGGTCATGGTGTCGCCCAGCCTGTTGGTCCACAGGCTGATGCCACCTTTGACCCAGGTGGTCCAGAATGTCTCGACGACGGCCCCGGCGGGCAGATCCTTGGCGGTCTTCATCTGCGGCATGGTCACTGCCCTTCCGGTCCGCTGAGCAACTGGTAGTTCATGACGACGATGCTGCTGAGCGGCCCCTCATATCCGGCCTGCGTCATGCGTTCATGCACCTTCTGTGTCAGCACCTCCACGTCGGCGAAGCGGTTGACGGGCCGGTCGTAGGGGACGCTGGTGCTGCCGAAGCCGAACCCCAGCGGGCCGCAGTGGCTGTAGGAGACGAAGTAGATGTGCGGGTCCATGTCGCCGAATCCCTTCGGAGTGGTTGTCGGGTGGGCTGGGTTGTGGTGCCT
This sequence comes from Micromonospora sp. NPDC049081, assembly GCF_040648835.1. Classification (NCBI taxonomy): domain Bacteria; kingdom Bacillati; phylum Actinomycetota; class Actinomycetes; order Micromonosporales; family Micromonosporaceae; genus Micromonospora; species Micromonospora sp. NPDC049081. The sequence continues at coordinate 56,215 of NZ_JBEZEK010000003.1, forward strand.
CCGGCCGCATCTGATGCGGCACCCTCACGGCATGATCGGAGGCTGGGCGGGTCAGCTCGTGGGGTTCCAGTTGCGGCCACCCGAGCGGCGGTGCCCGTTGATGCGCCGGTCGGCTTCGTCGAGGGTTGCGGCGACACTCCACCGGAGGGGATTGGCGACCGCCACGATCTTGTAGTCGTCGTCCGCTCCGGGCCTGTGGGTGACTTCGTAACGAGCGTCTTGGCTGAGCCACTTGCCGGGTTCGGTGGGGATGAGCATCGCTGCGGCTCCTCTGCTGGTTGGTGGTTGGGTGGTGTTGTCGCCGGTCCGGGATACGACTCCCGGGCGTGCGGCCTACCTGACCGACCGGCGGGAAGGTCACGCCTCGGCGGCGGGGATGCCCAGGACTCGCCCGGCGTAGAACGCGGCGTTGGCGCTCGCGCTGTCGTTGCTGTCGTGGCGGGATGCGATCAGGTGCAGGATCGCCTCTTCCTGCGTGTGGTGCCGCCAACTGGTCGGCTTGCCGTCGATGACGAACGTCCACAGGACGGTGTCCCCGTCGGTGACCTCGACCAGGTGGTCTGCGCCGAGGGTGATGACGTCGGTGACCCGCTTGCGGCTGCTGCGGAGGGCACCGGGCCGGGTGGGGAGGACGATGTCGGCGATGCGTCGGAACTCGGTCTGCTGGTCGCGGATCTGCTGGAGGGCGGCGTCACGCTGGCGGTCGAGGAAGGTGGGGCGGGCGTCGTCGGTCATGGCTGCGCTCCTGTCAGTTGAAGTAGTCGGGGTCGTCGGTCATGCGGCGGCCTTCGGCGATCAGCCGGCCTAGGAACGCCCGCTGCTCGTGGGTGGCCTCGTGCGGGGCCTGGTGGATGGTGGCGGCTTCTTGGGCGACCGCGTATTCGGCGAGCCCGTACCAGACTCCGGCGTCGCCGCTGGCCGCCCAGTAGAGGGCGATGTCGGCCGCGTTTTCGGCGTCGCAGTCGTATCCGAAGTCGGCGCACTGGTCGCCGTCGCAGGCAGGGATGTGCACGATGAGGGTTTCGATGATGGTTGTGGTGGTGGGGAGTGCCCGGAATTCGAGGATGCCGGTGGGGGTGCTGTACAGGTAGCGGACGCTGTCGGCGGTGTGGCGGGTTTCCTGCATGGCTGCCTCCCGGTGAATCTCGGTCCGCGTTATGTGACCAGTCTAAACGCTCAACCCATCCGGGTCAACAATGCGGACCGAGTTTTCTTACTCGTCTTGAACAGCAGCCTTACGCGGCCGACCACCCACACCCGCCCGGTCCTGGTACCGCGCGAACCATGCCTCAATCTCGGCACGCCGCTCCGCAGACCACCACGGACGCGACCCCGACCGCGATCCCTCACGGCCGCCGATCCGCCCATCCGGCTCCGGGAACGGATCGGCAGACAGCCGGCCGCCCGGCTTCGACCGCTGCAACGCCTTTGACACCGACGTCGGCTTCACCCCGCCAATCTCGGCGACATCAGCCATCAACAGAACAGGCAGGTCAGGCACAGCACACCCCGAAACTCGGTCTACGTTGTCTGACACAGCGTAGGCGATCACTCGGGCCTCCCTTCATTGCGCACCGGCGGGGCGCGGCCTCACCTCAGGCGAGGATCAGGCCCTCGTCGGCGGACACGTGGCCATAGAAGCGGACGTCGAAGTAGTCGGTCGTGATGTCGGAGCCGTCGTAGTTGTAGGCGTTCATCACGTCCTTGATGGCGCGGGCGAATGCCTTCAGTTCGGGGGTGGCGACTCGGCGGTATCGAGGGTTGGTGCAGCCGTCTTCCGGGCCTTCGGTCCATCCCCACTCGTCAGGAATGCCGGAAAGCTGGACATTGATGGAGCCCCCACCGGAGTAGCACTGGGTGCGCACGCTGACTTTGATTCCGGCGGGGGCGTCGCCGATCGGATCGGCGGTCTTCACCGCGCCGGGGGTGGCGGTCATTCTGGCGATCTTCCGCGCAAGTTTCACCTCGGCGCGGATCAGCTTGGCGATGTCGGTGAGCCGGAGGTTACGGGTGTCGGCATACTTGCCGCCGTACCAGCGCCGGTCGGCGAACCCGCCCGGGGCGGTGTCGGCGAGGAGTTTGCGGAAGCGGTCGAGCATGCGGTTGGCGGCGGCGCGCTCGTGTTCGGGGGTGGTGGTGCGCTTGGGGTCGGCGAGGGTTTCGAGTGCGCGGATCTTGTCTCGGATGGCCTGTGCGTTCATTACCGCCCCCTAGGTTCTCGGTCCGGGTTACATGGACCAGTCTAGGCCCGATCGCGACGTGGGTCAACAATGCGGACCGAGTTTCTAGGGTTCAACCTCGACCGGCTGGCAGAACGGACACACATCCCCCTGCCAGCCGTCACACTCCGCCCCCTCCCACGCATGCTCCGCATCCGCGAAATGCTCCCCATCCCCCACCGCCAGTCCACACACCCGACACTCCACCAGCACACAACCCGCCTCATGCAGGAACGGCACCGGCGGGATCCGCTCCGGCCACCGCGCCCACACCTCGGCGATCGGCGTGAAGAAGTCGGTGACCTCGTAGCGGTGAATGTCGGTGGGTTCGCCGCCGCAGTGGTCGACGACAAGAACCCAGCAGCGGGCGGGAAGCCGACGCAGGGGCATGGGGGGGGGGGGAGTCTCCTACTGGCCGAGGGGTACGTCGGTCCAGGCGGCGACCAAGGCGGCCCCGTCACGCCACAGCCGGTAGGTGCCGTCGGCGCAAACGTGCTCGACGTACCAGCCGCGCCCGTGCCCGGCCACCTCCACCACCACGGGCTCGTGGGCGGCGAGGGCGGCGCGGTGTCGTTCGGCCTGCCGCACGTGCGCCTCAACCGGGGTAGGCGGGACGGCACGGCGGTGGATGCGGGCAGGCTGGGCGGTGAGCAGCGGCGGCGTCATCGGTTCTCCCTCGTCGGGCAGTTGGCGGGGCAGGGGCTGACCTCGGTGTCGGTGCCGCACACGCAGCGCGTCGACCTGGGCGCAGGTGGGGGTAGCCGGCGGGTGGGGCGGGGGCGACCGTGGGTGGCCACCCCCGCCTGCATGCTGCCGGTCACCGCTGACCGTTCCGAGCGGTTTCGCCCGTCGCCGGCTTCTGCTGTCCGCTGGGGTGGGCGACCTCGTAGGCGCGGCCGTGCCACTGCACGTACTCGCCGGCCTTCTCGTCCCACGTCACCCGGCCGGACGGCTGCCCGCTCACTGCTGGCCGCCGGCAGGGTGGACGGCGGCACCGACACCACGACGCTGCGCGGGCGGCCTGGCCTCGACGCGGAGGGCGGCGAGGATCGTACTGGTGCAGGCACGGCACTTACCGCAACTGCATCGGATAGCGTTGGCCATGGTCGGCCTCCTTCGGGGGGCTGGTTGCCCGCCCGGGGTCGCAACCCCCGGATGCCGGGCTGGTCTCCTGGTTGGGGATCTGGCGGGGTGCGGTGCTTGTCGAGGGCTGCCGCACCCCGCCTCCGTGTTCAGTCCTGTTGGCCGCTGCGGAGCCGCCCGGCCCGCTGCCGCAGGTTGGCAGCCTGCGTGCGCATCCGGTCCGGGTCACCGGCGTTGCCGGGCTGCTCGGCGGACTCGTCCAGGAACCGGGCGGCGTCCTCGCACTGGGTTGGGTCGGTCGAGTCGTAGCGCATGAAGTGGTAAACGGTGGCCATGCGACCTCCAGGGGTGGGTGGTCCGCCGGTTGTGGCGGCTCCGCGTGCGCCCGAGTGACGGGTCGGGCACCACGGGGCCGTCACAGCAGCCGGGAAACCCCCACCACAGCCCCCACCGCCGCGCCGGCAGCAATCCCCAGCCCGGACAGGAGGACAGCCACCCGCAACTTCCGGTACTTGCGGCGCACCGCCCACGACGTGCCCGCCAGCCGGGTTGCCTGCTGCCGGTGGTCTTCCAGCACCATGCTGATCACCTCGTCCGGGTCGGCTGCGCTGGCGTAGGCCATGAACCCCCACATGCCGGACAGGTTGGGGGCGAACACGGTCAGGGCGAGCAGAGTGGATGCCACCAGCGGGGCGAGGGTTCCAGCAGCCACCCCGGCGATCGCCCAGGCGGGCGACTGGGTGAGTGCGGCCCCGGCGACGCCGATGGCGGCGAAGTTGAGTGCGAGGAGAACGCTGACTTTCGTGTCGATGCGATTGTTGTGGGCGTCGGTTCGCTCGTGGACATGGTCGAGTAGGAGGCCCGTGTCGACGCTCACCGGTCGGCCCCGATCAGGTAGGCGACGACCTGCATGTCGTGGTCGTCGACACCCATCTGTTCGGCGATGCGCTGGAGCAGCCACCGGTCGGCTGCCCCGCTGATGCTGCGGTGCACGGTGACCGCGTCGAGTAGCGCGGTTTGCGTTTCGGTGAGGGCGACGGTGACCGGGACGACCGCGCGGCGGGTCCACAGCAGTCGCTGCCAGGTGGTCATCCGGTCGAGGTCGCCGTCCACGGTCAGCCAGCGGCGGCGTTGGCTGCCGGCGGTCGTGTGGTTCATGCGGGGGTCTCCTTGGTGGGTTGGTTGCTGGCCGCTGCGGCGACCCCGCCGGGCCGGAAATGCTGGGTCCGGCCCGACAGGCTCACGGCAGGTCAGCGGTCGAACAGGCTCGGCGCGAGCGCGTACAGGTGCGGGTCGCGGTGCAGCGGCGAGTCCTTGCAGTTGTCGACCCACGTCTGGTGGGTGTGGCAGGTGCGCCGGTCGTCGCCGTGCATGCCCTGGTCTTCGGCCTTGTCGTCGGCGGCCAGGGCGGCGGCGAGCTTCGGGTCGGGGCGGCCCATCAGTGGCCGTACCCGAGGGAGGCGCGGATGGCGGTGCGGCGGGTGTTGGCCCGGCCGGGGCGGACGCGGATGGTGCGCTGCTCCCCGTCGCTGCTGTGGACGGTGCGGACGGTGCGGATCTCACGGGCGGTGTAGCCGATGCTGGCGCTGGCGAACATGGTTTGCTCCTAAAGCGGGATGAAACGGATGTGGGTGGGTGTGGTGGCCCCGCCCCATCGACGGGGCCACCAGGTCAGCGCTTGCTGTTGTTCTGCTTGGCGTCGCGGTCGGTGGGCTTGTCCGGGCCGTCCAGGTCGGCGCGGATCTTCTCCCACTCGCGGATGTTCTTCCGGTCGGTAATCCCGACGACCTTGCCCATGTCAGGCCCCGTTACGGGCGGCGGTGGTGCGCGGACGGTACGGCTTGTTGACCGGGCTGTTGGCCGGGTAGCGGCCGGCGAGGACAGCGGGGACGGCGTTCGGGTCGGCGGCCTGCCGAACAGATCGGGGCAGGTTGCGCAGCGAGCGGGGCGTCACCGCTTCACCTCCACGGACTGCACCTTGCCGTCACGCACCTCGATGGCGCGGTCCGACTGGTAGCCGGCAGGGTTGCTGCCCCGCAAAGCCGCCTCGCCCAGGGTGGACAACACCACCGGAAACACGCCCGGCGTGCTGTCGGGTGCCGTCCGGTAGGCGAGCCCCCGGGCGATCGCCACCACGATCAGCAGCCGCAGCTCACCGATGGTGGCGATGTCCACGCTGTTGGGTACGAAGATCGACTCATATTGGTCGGCTTCCACACCACCGGCGGCGATCACGGTGAGGGCGGTGTGCTGGGTAGGGCCGCTCATCGCTGCACCCGCCTGCGGCCAGCATTGATGGAGTCCTTCAACGCCTCGGCGAGCAGGGCCGCGCGGGCGAACTCGGCCATCGACCCGTAGGTTCCCTCAGCCCGGTTGATGTCGCAGACGGCCAAACCTTCGGTGATGGTGCCGTCCGGGGCGATCTCAACCCGCTGGGTGACCTGGATGCGCCACTTCGTGTTGTCGTGCCAGTCGGTGCCCTCCCAGACGCGGGAGTAGTGGTCGACGACGCCCGGGTCGGGGATGCGACATCCGACGCACCAGGACGGCTCTTCGGGCATGAAGTATCCGGCGCGGGTGATCGTGGGTGCGGTCATCAGCGGACTCCCTCGACCTGGTCGGCGAACAGTTCGACGGCGGTGAGCAACGCCCGGAGGGTGTCCAGGTGCGCGGTGAGCGGGGCGATGCCGTCGGCGGTGACGTGGACGGCGGTGTTGCCGTACAGGTGGCTGCCGTCGCTGCGGGTGGTGTCGGGGCGCTGCACCCACACCTGCGTGTCGTGGATGGTGCCGATGAGGTGCCGGTGGGTGATGTCGGTGCCGGTGGTGGCGCAGTGGGTGGGCTGGCACCAGGCGGGGTGCGGGGTGGGGATCATGCCGCCACCGCCTTCACTGCGGCCATGCCCTGCTTGGTGAGGGCCAGCGACACGACCCGCTTCCGCCGGCCCTCGAAGGTGAGCGTCCCGTAGCCCTTGCGGGCGAGCGCCCGGAGGGTGGCGGCGGTGATGCCATCCCCCACGTAGACGACCCCGGCGCGGTGGGCGTTGATCGCCTTCTGCTGCGGCCCGGTGAGGGGCGTGAGGTGCGCGCCGGCCATGGTCGGACGGACCTGCCGGAACTGGCCGGTGGTGGCGATGTCGGCGAGGCTGCGGGTGATGACCTGCTCCGCCTCGGCAACGGCGGCGACAGCCGGGGCGTTGATGTGGGCGGCGACCTGCTCGGCCGTGTGACCCTGCCGGGCGTGGTCGCGGATCGCGGCGTACCGGGCGCGGTAGAGGTCCCGGTCGGCGGTGGTGGAGCAGAGGGCGTCGATGCGCTCGGCACCGGCGTAGACGTTGATTGCGTAGCCGCCCTCGACGGTGCGGGACGCGGTGACGGTGAGGTGCCCGTACTTCTTGGTGACGGGCGCGGGCATGCTGACGAAAGGCTTGATAGCCTGCACGACGGTTCCCTTCGGGGTTCCGATGAGGCCCCTGCACCGGTCATCCGTCCAAAGATCCCGGTGTGGGGGCTTTCCCTTGCAGAACTAACCTTGCCGCACTGGCATGTGAAAGTCAAGGCTTCCACATGCTTGTTAGGCGTCGAAGTTGTAGACCACCTCGTACGCCTCCGCGTCCAGCACCATCCGCGTGACGTCCACGCATCGATCCTTGGACCAGGCGAACCGCGTGATCTCCAAGACCATCGCCTTGTTCCTCGGCAGCCTCAACAGCTCGGCCTCATCCGGCAGCGGCGGGCGGCCGACAAGCCGCTCCGTGAACCGCTCCGGCTCCCAACCCTGCTCGGCGAGCCGCGCGAACACGCCCCCCTTGCCGGTGTCGTGGTAGACGATCGCCGTCCCGCGCGCCAGGTCGACAGGGATATGCGACTCGGCGATCTGCACCCGCCGGCCGTCGACCTCGAACACGCGGAAGCGCCGCACCACCGGTGAGCCGACCTCAATCCCGAGCGGTTCGGCGACATACTCCGGGGCGGGCACCTCGTCGACGCGGGCATCGAGGTCGCGCCACCGGTTGCCGGTGTCCTTGTCCTGGATGGCCTTGCCGCTCCCCCACTGCTTGCGTGAGAGCCGGTCGGGGGACTCGCGGACGATCCGCGCGAACTGCTCGCGGACAATGCTGGCCGCGCCCTGCCGGGAGATGATCGCGCCCTCAGCCCGGAGTGTGGCGACTGCCTGCTGCACTGCCCCACGGCCCATGTCGTGCTGGGCCATGAGTTCGCTGATGGATGGCAGCTTCGATCCGGCGGGCAGCTTCCCGGTGCGGATGTCCTCCCTGAGTTGGGCCGCGAGGCTGGCGGCGGTCCCTGGCATGTCAAACCCCCCACTGTCGTATGACAGCAGGTTACGTGGACAGCTAGAAGGTGCCCGCATCATCCGGACAACTTTGAGAGGGTTGCCAACTTTCACGTAAAGGGTGATGTAAGTTCCTCTGACTTGACTTGCATGTGACAGTGAGGAATGATCAGGTCATGCAAATGAGCGAAATCATGCTGCTCGTCGAGGCCCACAAGAAGGCCCGCAGCGGCGACGCGAAGCGCATCCGGCAGCAGGCCGGACTGACCATGTCCCAGGTAGCCGCCGTCGTTGGCGTCGGCGAGTCCACCGTCAGCCGCTGGGAAGGCGGCAGCCGCAAGCCCCGAGGTGAGCACGCCTTGAAGTGGGCCGCCCTGCTCAACGAGCTGGAGCGCGCACAGGTCAAGCCGGTCGCAGCCTGACCATGACCAGCCCAAGCGAAGAGGAATCGATCTTCGGCGTCTTTGAGGCGACCGTGCAACATCTCAACCTCGTCCACCGCAAGATTCAGCAGCTCGAAGCGGCCCGGGTCCAGGCCGAAGAACAACTCTTCCACTCCATTAGCAGCGAACATCGAGCGGGCAACCTCAGCAACGACGACCTCATCGATCTGTACCTCGCCCTGCGCGACCAGTTGCCCCTTCCGTTCATCAAGCGGTGGAATGCCGCCCTCCCGATCTCGGCGCAGGCCGCATGGACCCGAGCGCCGTGGAGGGGGCGGCATGAACCCAACGGACCAAGCGAGCACTCTTGGATTGGCTCACGGCCGATGGGTCGGGAGTCTCGCGTGCCCCGCTTCGGCGTCGCGGTGGTCTACGTCCTTTACGACGAGGCCGGCGAGCCGATCTATGTCGGCAGCACCGACCAGTTCCGTGTGCGCATCGGTCGACACGAGCGCGGCGAACTGCCATGGGTGGCGTACATGGCCCTTGAGTGCGCAGACCGCGAGGCGGCCTACCAGACGGAAGACGAACTCCTCAAGACCCGGATGCCGCCGGGGAATAAGAGAGCAGGCCGCTAGCTGTGAGCATCGATCTCATCCTGGAGGTGATGGATCACGCTCCGGCCGACCTCACCTCAGGTGAGCGGATGGTGCTGACCGTCATCGCTGAGCGCGCCAACGACAAGACGCGCATTGCCAAGCAGAGCAGCCGCTGGACCCTCGACACCGTTGCCCACCGAGCCGGCGTCAAACGGACCGGACTCAAGAGCATCTTCCAAGGACTCGCCCGCAAAGGCTGCGAGGTTCGGGTGCCGGTGAAGGTAACGCCGGAGGGGAAGCCCGTCTTCGCGTTCGAGGGCACTGCGGTCACGTTCAAGATTCCGAACCTCGCCGAGAGGGGTGGTCACAGCATCCCCACTCAGAGGGGAGGTCAGAGCATCCCCACTGAGCCGGCAGAGGGGATGCCACAGCATCCGAGAGGGGAGGCTGTGGCATCCGAGAGGGGTGGTCACAGCCACCCCCAGTCCCTCAAGACCCTCAAAGAACCCTCAAAGAACTCTTCTCTCTCTGCTCGTACGTCTGTCACTACCGCGCGCGAAGACGTCGACACCGGAGAGAGAGACGAGGTGGCTTCGCCTGAAAATCCAACCCACGACCGACGCCACCACTGGGTCATCGAAGCCGGATGCCCGCCACACCTCGCCGAAGAAGTCGTCGACCACCTCGAAGGCAAGCACGGCGTCAAACACATCGGCTGGTGGAAGAAGGTCCGCAGCGAAGGCGACCTGCCCGCCCTGGTGCAGGAAGCCCTCAACAACACCCCCCGCTGCGTCCGCTGCAACGGCACCGGCGAAGTGTGGTTGGAAGAGTTCAGCACCACCGCCAAGTGCAGCGCCTGCCCCACCGGCCCCGCCGCCCACGACCACCAGGGCCGCACCAGCGACCGCGAGAACGCCAACAGCCGTAACGCCCGGGGATGGCTCGACATCGAGGTAACCACCAGCCCTCGCCGCATCGGCAGCAGAAGCGAACCACCACCCGGGCACCGGCAGCGACCAGACGGCAGCTACATCATGGTGGACTCTCGCGACCCCAACATCGAATGGAGTTGGGACCAATGACCCTCAGCGGCTACCCCACATCCTCGAACGGGTCACGGCCGATCAGATCCACGCACGCCGCCCGCACGTCGATCCTCGGCGTCTCGTCGCGCATCAGATGCTCGGTGACGTGGTCGAACATGGGGGCAAGCTTCGCCACCTCGTCCTGTGACAGCACCGCCGCCAACGTCTGCCCCTCGGTGGTGGTGAACCCCACCGAGTACAGCTTCGCCGCAGGCAACCACGACAAGGTGAACGGGCCGATTGTCTTCGGCGGGGGGACGGCGGTCCGCTGCCGCTCCTCTTCCGCCTGGTCGACCAGTTCGGGTTCCCGACCCAACACGTCACGCATGATCTGCATCGGGCTGACCGGCTGCCCGGGGTGGTCGGCCGTCCACTGGACCAGGGCTTCGGCCACCCGCCGCGCTTCGTCGCCGTGCATCTTGAACTGGTATCGCGGCTGTGTGGAGTCAGGGGCCGGCTGGGGATCAGTCGTCATGCACGGCACCGTACGTACGAGCCGCCCCGGGAACTGTCCTTGATCCGACCCGAGCAGGCCGTAACCAAACGCCGCAAAGCTATGACCAGGAGGTTGACGCCATGACCGACCCTCAACCAACCGCAACCGGCAGCATGCACCGCCTCGACGGCGACCTGTGGATCGGCGTAGTCAACGACTGCACCCACACCATCGGCCCCGACACCATGGACCGCATGCAAGACGAACTCGAAGACCACATGCGCACCTGCCCCGACATGGAGGCCAACCAGTGACCGAGCCGATTCGCCACACCCTCCCGACCACCGCCCCGAACCCGGCCGACACTGGCCTGTTCGCCGAGGCATCTGTAGATGATCAAAGAAGACTCCAAGCCCTTGCCGAAGTCTTCGTCACCCGGCGAACCGAGCTGGGCTACACGCAGGCTGAGTTGGCATCAGCAGGCGGAGTCTCCCTGGCCACGGTCCAAGGAATCGAGAACGCCCGTGGTGGGGCGAGTTTGCGCGCGAGAACCACAGCCGGGCTTGAGCGAGGATTGGCATGGAGGCCCGGCAGCATTCGTCGGCTGCTTCAAGGAGCCGATCCCGAGCCGATCACGCTGCAACGCACCCCGACCGCCGACGACGCGGGTTCCCTCCTGTTCGCCAGCCCGGCACCCAGCACCATCACCGACCCCACCTCCGGGCAGAAGTACCAACTCCGCAAGCGACAGCTGTCCCGCAAGCCGTACCCCCGCTGGCGGGACGAAGACATGCCCCTACGGCCCGGCGACGTGATCGCTGTCGGCCTCACTCACAACCGTGCCGTCATCGGTGAGGTCGCCGGAGTCAACGACCACGCATTCCGCCTCAACCAGTACAACCGCACCGCCGACGTCTTCAACACCGGAACCACCGTGATCGGCTGGCAGCAGGTCGAAGAGTTCGGTCCTGTCGCCCGTAGGCGTGGTGCCGCTTGGATGATGCAGGAGCTGTTGAGGTGGGCCGAGAACTGGCAGGTCCACGACTGATCGAGCATGGCCGCACGGATCTGCTCGCCCCCGCCGTGTCCCGAGGATGACCCCCACCCAACCCAGCACCGGAGGAGCGCCATGCCACCCAAGTTGACCGTCCAGAACGCCGAGATCCAGACGGCATCCGTGGAAATCAAAACCCTGACCGTCTCCGGCAAGCAGGTCACGCTCGCCGTCTTCCGGCAACTTCACCGGGGATCGGTATTCGGTGAAGACGGTGACCTGCGGGGGGAACTCTGGGGGACTGTCAACTATCACCCCGAGGCAAAGGAGTGTGCGGGCGCTGAGCACTGGCATGTTGTCTGGCAGTCGGGCAGTGAACTTCGTCGGGCGCTTGTGGCCGCCGACCCGAGCTGGTACCTACGTCCGCGTCACATCCCAGAAGGATCACGGTGGTTGAACTCGGTCGTCTTGGATCACGTCACTACCGGAACCTCATACTTCGACGACGGGGCTGCCCTGCCGGTCGTCTCGCGCTACAACAGTGCGAGCCATATTCGTGGCGAGGCTGAGGTTCATGGCCTGGGGATCACTGTTGACGCATCAGACACGGCTGTCGCCGCCTATAACGCGGTCATGGATCTACGTAAGTGGGAAGCTCGGCAGGAAGATTGGCCCAGCCCACGCGAATCCTTCTGGGGCGATGACGATGGAATCCCACATGAGAGGAAACGAGCCGTGAAAGCTGTCGCCGCCCTGCGTGAGGAAGTAACGGCGTATGGCTTCTCGACAGACCACCTGTTCGAGAAGTTCCAGCTCGCAGTGAGATCCGAGGTCGACCGCCTCGACCGCCTTCGCCAATCGCACGCAGCTATCGCAGCCCTGCCCCAACTCTTCATCGCGGTCTGAGGGGTGCAGGTCAAATGATCGAGTACGTCAGCCGCAGCGGCGAGCCGGAGGCCATGAACTGCCCGGCCTTCATCTGCGATGCCTGCCGCAAGCAGGTCATCGGGCCGGGGAACATTCTGTGGGCCATCCGCCTCGGCGAGGATGCCGAGCGGGCATCAAGCCCGCTGTACGTGGCGCACAAGGGCCGCTGCGACCAGGCGGTCACGGCCCTGCTCGAACACCTCTACCCGTTCGATGAGGGCTGGCACAGCAACCTGTGGACCGAGATCGAGGCATTCCTCGGCCCGCTGAACAACAACGCGGTCCACGCCTTCGCCGACGACCCGGACGGCACCTACCACGACCACGCGCTGATCCAGCCCGGCGGCATCATCCTCCCCACCTTCGCCTCACCGAAAGGGGAGCTGCCTTGATTGACTCCCTTGACCCCGCCGTTCAGAACCTCTACCGGCACATGACGCTCATCTTCGACGAACTCGACGCCGACGAGGGCAAGGAGTGGCATCTGTGGGATGCCCTTGCCTGCTGGCGGCACTGCGGACACGGTCACTATCAGCCGTCCGGGCTGGTGCCACACAACATCACCGAGCACATGCCCCGGCTCGAAGAACTCTTCCGGCAGGCACACGGCTGGATCTGGTGGATTAAAAGCGCACCCAACCGTCGCCCTCTGCCCCGGTTCGTGCCGTGGGACCGCTGGTCGTGGCTCGCGTCCCTGCGGGGGACCGAAGCGGCGCGAGCCACCAACGAGGAACTAGACGAGATGTACCCGGCCGATCCTGTCGCCCCTCGCGGCTGACCCCAACCACCCACGGAGGAACCCGCATGTTGACCGAAGCGAAGCAGACCATCGGATTCGCCGTCCTCACCGTCGCCGCTTTCACCTCGACTGTCGCCCTGGAACCGTCCAGCCCGTTCGGGATGGTCGCCGCCACCGGTGCAGGTGTCGCCCTCGGCCTCACATTCCTGTGCGGCTCTCACTGGCTGCGGGAGCGGCACTGTCAGCGTGTCGCAACCGCGCTGCACGACGCCACGCACGGAGGCACCCGATGACCAACACTCCGACCGTTGACAGCCGCTGGCAGCGCCGTGACGGCACCATCGACACGGTCACCCGCCTGTCTGTCATCCACGACCGGCCGAACGTCCACTACACGAGCACCCGCCCCGAAGGTGGCTGGGGTGTGGGCGTGAGCAGAACCGACGTGTTCGTGGCCGCGCGCACCCTGCTCGACACCCACGCCTGAACCCGACGGAGGAAGCCATGACCGACACCGCAGACGTTGCGCGACTACTCGGCAAGGCCATCGCCGAGCAACGCCACGCCATCCTCTACAGCATTCCCAGCCTCGGCCGATCCCGAGGTATCACCCAAGCCCATCTCGCCGCCTGGACCGGGCTTCCCCTCGCCACCATTCAGGCACTTGAAGCGGGTCGAATCGGCGACACCGTCCGGCCACGTACCAGCGTCGCCATTGAGGCGGCATTGCAGTGGGACGCCGGCACCATCAGCGCCGTACTTAAAGGTGCCGAGCCGCCCGCCCCAAGGGAGATTGCCCTTCGCGCCGAACTCGACGGCGGCGACCGGAGGAACCCGTGACTGACCCGGCCCCTGCCCGCGCGATCCCCGCCCCTCACAGCGACGAAGAAGTGATGGCGCTCCTGGACGTCATCGCCGACGCCCGCATGCGTGGTGTCGGCTCCGCCAGTTGGTCGATGGCGTTGGCCATCCTCAACGCCGGCTACCGCCGCACCATCACCTCACCGGCCGGCGAACCCGTCTGCCAGCACTGTGCCACCCAGCCCCGCCCACCTTCCGGTGTCGGGAGCGCGGGCATGTGATCACCCCCAACTGACGGAGGCAACCATGCCGCTACCCCAGCACGTCGAAGACGACCTCGAAGCGCACCTGCGGCCCATCCGCGCCGCCCACCCCGGCATCAGCAACGGTGAAGCCGCGCAGCTCCTGCCCGAACACCTGCGGCAGCCACTGTGGGAGCGGGCCGTCGGCCGCTACCTGGCCGCGAAACTGGCGGAAGTCGGCAAGTCCTGCTGCGACCTGCACAACGGGCACTGTGAGCCACCCGCCGACCTGTGCTGCTACGGCTGCACCGAGGTCGCCCACCCGCAGCATCCGGCCGGCGTGCCGTGCGTGCTGACCACCGCCGCCGAACGCGACTGACGAACGGGGAAGACCATGACCGACCCAACCGCCCAGCCTGGCGTCGTGCGCTCCCAGGGTGGCCTTGTGACGGAGAGCGGCGGCCATCTCTACCACTGGCTGCCCGACCACGACTACGGGGGCGACAGCGAGCCGATGAGGTCTACCGCGCAGCATGTCGAAGGCCACCTGTTGCCCCGCTACCGGTGGGCTCGCATGGCTCGGCTTGGCTGCTGCCGCACCGGGCTGCACTTCCTCGCTTGGAGCGACCAGGGTGACGCCTTCATGTGCGCGTGCAAGCGCATCATTTTGGGTGGGGAGGACGTCCGGTGACCGGCCGCCGCCGCGCCCCCGCATCCTTGCGCCGCCGCACCACCCCCCGCCCCGCCGAGCCTGCCGCCGTCGACCCGGCGTACCCGGTGTGCCCCGACTGCGGGCATCACACCTCGGCGTGGACGGGTGGGGGTTGCACAGTGCTGCGGCCTGCCAGCGACGCCGAGCAGAAGGCGGGTGCGCCGTGGGTGGTGGGGTGTGGGCATGACTGCACGGTCACCTTGTGGGGGGAGTCGGCGTGGGACCGGCTTGCCCGCGCACTGTGGGGCGACGCCGGCACGTAACCGCCCCGTGCGCCCGCCACAATCGACGTACAGCCCCGAACATGCCGCCCCGCACCACCGCCACGGCCGAAACGCCCCGAGGCGATCTGAGCGGGCCAGCAACCCCAACCCCAACCCCAAGAGGCCGCCATGACCGAAAACCCGAGAGCCGCCGTCATCACCTGGGACTGGCGGCAGCAACCCGACCTCAACCACCTCGCCCAAGCCATCAACCACCTCAGCGGCGGAACCCTGCACCTACGCGCCGCCAACACCGGATCAGACGAGTACGCAATCGTCATCGCCGACACGGACCTCGACGACGCGACGACGCAGGCCACGTACCGCCGGTGGTGTGACGACGGGCAAGACATCGGTGAGGTACGCCGTGGATGACTCCCCCATCCGCAGCGTGTCGGACAGCACCGCGCGCCAGATCGTGGCCCGCGCCGCCGCCATGAGCGCCCTCGGCCGCGCCTTCACCGGCCTCGCCGACGGCATCCGGATCATGGAACGGGACGACGACCTCCGTGACGCCATCCACAACGCCACCCCCTGCAAGATGTGGTTCTGCCCCACCTCGGGGGAGACGGAATGCGGGGTGCACGGCGGCTTCGACGTGTGCTGCCACCGGCCCGACCTGCACCGGCCTGTCGAACCCGGGGCCTGCTGACCTCGGCTTGTGGTGCACCGTCTGCGACACGGCATGTCACACAACCCCGGCCAGCGTCTAACACGGGAGCGCCAATGACTGAACCGCCGACCCGCCGGCAGATCACATCAGTAGACGACCTGCCCGGCCCGGCCCGGCCCCGACGAGTGGCCCGAACTCGCGGAGTTCCTGCGCCGGTCCGTCGCCGCAGCCCACACCCACACCCACACCCGCGCGGAACCGGACGACATTGAGCGGCTGCGCGCCCGCATCATCCCGCCAGCCACCGACCTTGGCGACGCCACCACCGGGTGAGGTCCACCAACCCCTACCCCGCCCCACAACGCCAGTGTTATAGTTGCTGCATGGATTCGTGGGACATCAACCTCACCGAGCAGGTCGAAGACTGGTACCTGACCCTCGCCAAGGAAGACCCCGAATCCGCCAACCTCATCGCCGCCGCCATCGACATGCTCGCCCACGAAGGCCCCACCCTCGGCCGACCTCTCGTCGACCACATCAAAGCCTCCCGCCACCGCAACATGAAAGAACTCCGCCCCGGCAGCGCCGGCAACAGCGAAGTGCGCATCCTGTTCTGCTTCGACCCAAACCGGGCAGCAATCCTCCTCATCGCCGGAGACAAAAACGGGCAGTGGAAAGACTGGTACCGCACCAGCATCCCCGCCGCCGACACCCTGTACGACAACCATCTCCAGGAGCTGAAGGGACAACACTGATGGTGAGCAACTGGCGGGACGTACGCGCCCGCGCCGAACTCGACGAAACCAAAGTCGCCGCACACAAGCAGCACATGATCGCCGAGATTCGTGCGGCACGCCTCGCCGAGGTGCGGCAGCGCCACGACATGAGCCAAACCCAGGTCGCCGACATCATGGGCGTGTCTCAGGCCCGCGTGTCGGCGATCGAGAAGGGTGAGCTGCCCGCCACGGAGATCGGCACGATCGCCAAGTACATCAACGCGCTTGGTGGGAAGCTTCAGATCGTCGCCGACTTCGGTGACGAGAAGCTGGTGCTGGGTTGAGGGTCCACGACTTCGAGGGTTGGCTTGCCGAGTCGCTGGCTGCACAGCCATGGGCCGGTTCGGTGTCCCGCTGGTCGGCGGACGGCGGCCCGAAACCGGTCGGTGTCACCCTCAACGACAAGGTCCGCATGCAGTTCGTGAAGGCCGAGTCGGGGCAGGCGTGGACCGGCACGTGGGAGCAGCCGCCACCAGCACCACCGGTGGACGCATCCCCCGCTGACCCGGTGTCGTGGGCTGCCGCTGTCGCCGACGTGATCCGCGCCGGCCAGCATCCCGGCGTCAAAGCCGTCCTCACCTACGCGGAGTGGGGCGGCTCCACCAAACCGGGCGGGGTTCGCGTGGAGCTGGGCGACAACAGCCAGTTGTACGGGTCGATCCTCACCGGCCGATGACCGCCGTCCGGCTCACCGTCCCCGCCGACGGTTTCGCCACCACACCGTTCTGGCGGCGGCTCACCGCCGTCGCCGCCGGGCAGGGACACGACCGAGACCACGGCTTGCAGCTTACCGGCCACGTCGACCCTGACAACCTGTACACGCTGCGGTGTGTGCGCTGCGACCAGGCGGTGGTGGAGCTGACCGTCGACCGGGGCTGACGCCGGCCGCGCCACGATCACCGAAGCCCCACACCTCACGTCCGGGTGTGGGGGCTTCGGCGTGTGCGGGGTCAGGCGGCCCGCCACCTGTTGCGGTCGTCTGTCGCCGACGGCCCACACCGCATCAGGGTGCCCTTCACCGTGCGGCCGAGCGCGCCCCGGGGTGAGCAGTATGCCCCCGGATGCACCCCGTTCTGCACGGAGGCGGTGGTTCTCGCGGGGGTCGGTTTCGGTTTCGGCTTGGGTGCGGTGGTGCGCGGCAGGCTGGTCGTCTTGCGTGCGGTTGGGGTGCGGGTGGCTTTCGGGGCGGCCGTGGTGGTGGCTGCGGTCCGGTCGGGGGTCGGGCTGGCGGCGGTGGGGTCGAGGCTGGCGAGCGCCCCGCCCAGCTTCCGCACCTCCACCGACGCGGACGTGGTGGGCGCTGACACGGGTTTCGGTGTGTCGCTGTTGAACGCGGCCGTGATGCCCCCGCCGCAGCAGCACAGGGTGAACAGGCTGGTGAGGGTGATGCCGATGGTCTGCTTGGTGGTGAATCGCTTGGTCACCGGCCGAGTGTGCTGCTGGTGGTCGGCGCGGGGGGATGGGCCGTTTAGACGGGCGTCTGTCAGGTAGGCGACTGCGGGCTGCGCTTCGGCGGTCGGCCCTTCTTCGGTGCTGGCCGGAACTCTTTGAGCTGGTCGAGCATGGCGTCGGGGTTCTTGGCGAGCAGCACCATGCAGGCGACGAGGAAGTCGTTGAGTGTCCAGTCGCGCCCGGCCAGCACTCGTTGCGCGTCCGTCTTCACCTCGGCCGGTGGGCGGAATGTCGTCTTGTCGCGCTGGTGTCTGTCGGGCACCTGATCAGTCTCGCATGTGGGGTACCCACTTTGGCAGGGGCGGGGTAAAGTAGATGTGGACACCCCACTTTCTACCTGTCGAACCCCTCCCTGAGGAGCCCGTGATGGCCAGCCGAGGTGTGATCCTGCGAAACCGTGGAGCCGGCCGCAGCTTTTGGCGAGGCGAAGAGAAGGCCGACGGCGGCCACCGCTACCTGCGTAAGCGCGCCAAGCGGTCGGAGCGGCGTCAATGGCAGGCCGACTACCAGCTGCCGGGTCGCCGCGATGTCCGCAACACGATGGAGAACGACTGATGCCCTGCCCCAGAACCTGCACCCTGCCCACCCCCGCGCAGGCCCACTGCTCCGTCTGCCACCACACCTTCGGCGGGATCACCGGCTTCGACGCCCACCGCCGCGACGGTGAATGCCTGAACCCGGCCACCCTCGGCTTCGTGCAGCGCGACGGGGTGTGGCGCACCCCGATGAGCGACGACGCCCGCCAACGGTTCGCCAGCCTCCACACCCTGGCGGAGGGCTGACCGCCATGGGCTTCTACGTCTACGCCGAGGTGTGGTGCAACGGCCCTGGCGACGTCAACGGCCTCTGCGGCAACGCCTACAGCGACCAGGGCACCCCGGGCGAGGTCCGGCAGCAGGCCCGCCAGTCCGGATGGCTCGTCTCGCAGCCGGGCGGCCACGACTACTGCTCGACCACCTGCCGGGCCGCAGCAACCACGAGCACCACCAACTGACGAACGGAGCCCCGCAATGCTCACCGACCAGCAGCTCACCGAAACGGCCCTCCGTCTCATCGACGCCGAACTCCACCGCCTCGCCACCTACGACCGGTCCGGGCAGATCGGCGAACTCCTGTGCGAGCACCACTGCACCACCCCCGACTGCGGCCACGACCCGGTCGAGTCGGCGCAGGAGATGCGGGCGGTGCACGCGCACGTCAAGGAAGCCGCGCGTCGCCTCCGGGCCGACCTGGCACGGCAGGCCGGGGAGCACGGCGTCACCCTTCCCACCGCCGCCAACTGACCGAACGGAGCCCCACCCATGGGATGCGACATCCACGCCTTCGTAGAAACCCGCACCGGCGACACCTGGAAGTACGCCGGAGACGCCTTCCCCGACAACGAGTACCCCGACGATCGACACTGCCCCTTCGATGGTGCCCGCAGCTACGGCCTGTTCGGGTTCCTCGCCGACGTCCGCAACTACTCCAGGGTGCCGGTGATCTCACCGCCGCGTGACCTGCCAGCCGACGTGTCACCCGAGGTGCGGGCCAAAAGCGACCGCTGGGATACCGACGGCCACAGCCACACCTGGCTGACGCTCGCCGAACTGGTCGGCTTCGACTATGAGCAAACCTTCTTCGACCAGCGCGCCAAGGAGGAGCCGGAGGTGACGACCGTGCGGGACTTCCTCGGCGAGTGGTACTTCGGCCGGCTGGCACTGCTGTCCAAGCTCGGCGCACCGGAGAACGTGCGCATCGTCTTCTGGTTCGACAGCTAACCGAACGGAGCCCCGATGAAGACCTGGACTGTCATCTCCACCGTCACCCACGCCGGTGGCATCGACGACACCCACACCGCCCACCCGTTCGCCGCCATCCCCGGCCGCGCCGACGTGTACGGGCACACCGTGCATGCCGCCCTCGTGCAGGCCGACACCGCCGACCAGGCCATCACCGCCACCCGGGACGCTTTCCGCATTGCCGGCCACATCACCCCCAACACCAGCCCCGACTCCCCGATCCTCGACGGCCGGTGGACGGTCATCGGCACCGCCGACAACGGACTGTGCGCCTCCCACCGGGTGCTGGCCGTGATCGCCGGAGACCACGAGGTGGACGGCCGCTACGAGTCGACGATGTCCCACCGGTGGGTTCAGGTGGTCGCCGCCAGCAGCGCCGCCGACGCGGACCGGGCCGGCTACAAGGCCGCCGCCGAGACGTACGACGACACCTGGCACTGACCCGCCACCCACGAACGGGGTTCCGAATGATCCGCGAAGACGAGTTCCGTATCTCCCGCCGCCCGTACGCCGTCCAACTCGACACCCTCACCTGGCGCACCGTCGGCAGCGGCAGCCGCGAAGACGGAACGGAAGGTGTGTGACCATGCCTGACGCCCTGATCGGCGCACTGATCGTGCTGGCCGTGTTCGCCGCAATCACCCTCATCCACTTCACCGGCACCCGACCGAGGCGACGCCGATGACCGACACCACCCTGCACCCGGACACCACCGCAGCCCTGACCAGCCTGGCCGGCATCACCGCCGGATGGCTTGGCAAGGCCGGCATGACCGCCGAAGCCGACACCATCCGCAACCTGCCACCCGTGCACACCCTCGACGACCTCGCCGCCTACGCGTGCGTCTCACCCATCATGACGTCGGCATACCACCACGCCGGGGTGCTCACCTGGCCCCAGGCGCAGGCCGGCATCGACGCCGCCCGGGATGCGCTTGCGGCCCGGCATGCCGCCACCTCCCACTACCCGCTGACCCATGCCGACGTTCGATACCGGGCAGTCGACCATCACGCGTCGTGGCTGTGGACGATCGCCTGCTACGCCGCACACGCTGCCGTCACCAACCGCAAGGAGATGCCATGACCGACACCCACCTGTACGCCATCGCCCGCCGTGTCGTCGCCCAGCTCAACCGGATCAACGGCACCGGCCGTGAGGAGATCGGTCTGCGCATCCTGAAAGTCACCGAAGAGGCCGGGGAGGTGGCATCGGCGTGGATCGGCACCATCGGCCAGAACCCGCGCAAGGGGGTCACCCACACCCGGGAGGATGTGGCGGGGGAGTTGGCGGATGTGGTGTTGACCGCGCTGGTGGCGATCGGGAGTCTCGGCCTGGACCCGGAGCGGGTGGTCGGCGACTGCATCACCAAGGTCAACGAACGGTTCCCCGCCAACAGCCCCGTGTACGCCGCCGCCGGCAACAGCCCGGCCTGACCGCAGGGGGAAGAGCACCGTGCCCACCGAAGTCCTCACCGGCTCTGCCTACGTCCGTGCCGTTGTTGACCTGCTCATCGCCCGCGATGTGCCCGTCGACCTCAACGCCATGGACCTCGACGAAGAGCAGTGCAACATTCCCATCGCCAACTTCGACGAGATTGTCTGGTTGCGCTGGCTCGACGACCCCGAACACGGCTGGCACCTCGACGACGACCACGGGCGTCGCGGCGCGGCGATCTGCGCCCCCGACACCCTGCCCCACATCGCCGCCCGCATCCTCGCCGACTACGTCTGACCCGACGAGGAGGAGACCCAGACGATGGACCTGACGCCCCTACGCGAGGCCGCACGCCTCATGCGCGAGCGGGCCACCGCTGCGACGCCGAGCCCATGGACGGCTACCGACAACCTCTGCATCAGCTCGCCGTCCGGATACCGGGGTCGGGTGGTGGCGTCCGTCGGCGCGTATGACGGCGGTTGGCCGTCGACCGCCGACGCCCGGCACATCGCGTCGCCGGGGCACACCATCGTCCATCGACCGGCGTAACATCACCCTCCGGTGTCCGCCCATCCCCCAGGTTGCGGACACCAGCACCACCCCGGCCCGCGCCCTCCCCCCGTAGAGTGCGGGCCGGACCATGAAAAGCCCTCACTGGTACCAACATGGTCCCCCGCTGCGGCTGCCAACCGCTGCCAGACACTTAGCGCGTGGTCCACCCGGGACAGCCGCGCCCAAGCTCCCAAACCCTCGCCGCGCTGCTCCGCACCCAAATCCTGACCGGGCAGCTCAAGCCAGGCGACCCCATCCCGTCGGACCGGTGGCTACAGGAAACCCACGGGGTCAGCCGCGAGCTGGTGCGCCGAGCCATCGCCACCCTGCGCGCTGAGGGCCTAATCGTCGTACGCCAGGGCCACACTTCACGCGTGCGGCAGGAGCCCCCGAGACGTCCGATCGACATGACCGGCGTGGTGCGCATCGAAACCCGCATGCCGCTCGCCCCCGAACGCGAGGACATGGACATCCCGCCCTCCGATGGGGTTCCCATACTCCTCGTCTGGCGGGACGGGCAAGACCAGCCCGAGAAACTGCCCGGCGACCGGTGGACCATCCCAGGCCCAGCCTGGCCTGCACGCTAGCGACAGTCGCCCAACCGACACGACATGCGCAAAGTTTTGCGCTATTTGCCTGTCGGTACCAGTGGCAGTTGCATGCTGCGTCGATTGCGGTGAAGGTCGACTACTTAACGCACAAGATCCGGCTACTCAAACCGCAGACAGCCGGGCAGGTCAGCCCTGCCCCGAGACCCCCAAACAGGGGTCAACCGAACGAACCACACCCGACTAGCGTGAACAGGTAACAACGCAGCCAGCAAGACGATGGTTGCCGATCCGTGAAAGTTGCACCATCAACAGCACACAAAGCGCACGGTTACCGGGGGGACCAACCATGCCGCCTCACAGCACACCCGACCGCACCGCCGCCGTGCACCTCGCACCACCCGGCTGACCGCCACCGCACCCGGGGACTTCCCCACCCCGGGAGCGGACACGGCGAGACGCAGCCCGCGACCTGCGTCTCCGATCTCACCCCACCTCAGGCAGAGACGGAGCACCACCCCATGAGCGACGACGACACCCAGGCCGGCGGCAACACCGACGCCTTCACCATCAGCCCCCGCAAAGAAACCCTCGCCATCGAACGCATACTCGCGCGCCGACAAGTCACACGACCGCCGATCTGGCTCCTCACCGCCACCATCACCACCACCGTCGCAGCATTCGTAGCCATCGGTGCCCTGTACTCCTACGAGGCGACCCACGGCTCCACCTCAACGGGCAACACCACCCACGTCATCGCTGTGCTCGCGCTCGGCCTGGCATCCATCGCCGGCTGGTCCCTGTCCACGGCCATCTACCTTCGGCTTCGTGACCGGGCCGACAGCGACCGGATCGACGCATACCGCTACCAGTTGTTGAGAGAACAGCAAGCCGAGAACCTGAGAATCCTTTTGAACGTCATCCGCTTACGCGACGAGCCCCAGAACGACCAGCGCCGGTGGGACAACTACGCCGACCTGCTGGAGAAGCGGACACCGGAAGGTGTTGTCCCGATGGACAGGTTCCTCCAAACTTCCCAGGTCAGGCGGCGCAACTAGAAGAGTCCCAGTCGAGCCTTCGACCTGGCCATCGCGGTCGCCCTGCTCGGTGCCGCCGGTGAGCTGCCGCTGCTGCCGATGGAGGGGGTGGTGGTCCTGGGCGAGTTGGGGCTCGACGGCACCGTCCGCCCGGTCCGCGGCGTGCTGCCGATGGTCACCGCGGCGGTACGCGCCGGGCTGGGCCGGGTGGTCGTGCCGGTGGGAAACGCGGCGGAGGCGGCGGTGATCCCGGGGGTGAAGGTGCGCGCCGTCGACACCCTGCACCGGCTCGTCGCCTTCGTCCGGGACGGCGCTCCCCTGCTGGAGCCGCCGCCGGCTGCTCCCGCCGGGACGCCGTCCGGGCCGGATCTCGCCGACGTCGCCGGGCAGGGGCTGGGCCGGCGGGCGTTGGAGGTGGCGGCGGCCGGCGGGCACCACCTCTGTCTGCTGGGGCCGCCCGGTGCCGGCAAGACGATGCTCGCCGAGCGGCTGCCGTCGATCCTGCCGGAGCTCGACGACGAGGCCGCGTTGGAGGTCACCGCACTGCACTCGATCGCCGGCACGCTGCCACCGGACGGCCGGTTGCTGCGTCGGCCGCCCTTCCAGGCACCCCACCACTCGGCGACCGTGCCGTCGCTGGTCGGCGGCGGCTCGGGGCTGGCCCGGCCCGGCGCGCTGTCGCTGGCCCACCGGGGGGTGCTCTTTCTCGACGAGGCAGCCGAGTTCAGCAAAGGAGCCCTGGAGGCGCTGCGCCAACCGTTGGAAAGTGGGCAGGTCCATCTCACCCGGGCCCGGGGCAGCACCCGTTACCCGGCCCGGGTTCAGTTGATCATGGCGGCCAATCCCTGCCCCTGCGCGAAGCCCGGTGGCGACTCGCTCTGCGAGTGCAGTCCGCTGGTGCGACGGCGCTACCTCGGCCGGCTCTCCGGTCCCCTGCTCGACCGGATCGACGTACAGGTCAGGGTGCTGCCGGTACGGGCGGCCGAACTGATGGGCGTCGACCCGGACGGCGAACCGTCGGCGGTGGTCGCCGCCCGGGTGGCGGTGGCGCGCGCGGCTGCCGCCGAACGGTGGGCCCCGGTCGGGCACCGGCTCAACGCGGAGGTGCCGGGCCCGCTGCTGCGCCGACCACCGTGGCGGCTCGCCGCCCAGGCCACCGCCGAACTACGGGGGCGGCTCGACCGGGGCTCGCTGTCGGCCCGGGGCTTCGATCGCATCATCCGGCTCGCCTGGACGATCGCCGATCTTGACGGCCGGCCACGGCCCGATCTTGAGGACGTCCGGGAGGCCACCGGCCTGAGAACGGGGGAGGAAGTGTGAACAGCACCGAAGATCTGCACGCCCGGGTGGCACTGACCTGGCTGACCGAGCCGGGCACCCGGTTGGTGCACCGGCTGGTGGGCCGGCTCGGTCCGGTCGCCACGCTGGACCTCCTGCTCGACGGTGGGGCACCCGACGAGACGTTGCGGGCGGCGGTCGCGGCCCGGCTGCACGCGGGCGACCCCCGCCCGGTCGCCGCCGAGGCGGTGGCGCTCACCGACCGGCTCGGCGCGCGGATCATCTCCCCGCACGACGACGAGTGGCCCACCCAGCTGGGCGACCTGGAAGGACTGGTGCTGCCCGGGGCGAGCCGGAAGGTCGACCGGGAGACCGCCCCACCGCTCTGCATCTGGGTACGTGGCGGGTGGCCGTTGGCCCAGGTGCTGGACCGCTCGGTGGCGGTGGTCGGCGCACGGGCCGCCACCGGGTACGGCGTACACGTCGCCACGGAACTCGGGTACGGCCTGGCCGACCGGGAGTGGACGGTGGTCTCCGGTGGCGCGTTCGGCATCGACGCCGCCGCCCACCGGGGCGCGTTGAACGCCGGTGGGGTGACGGTGGCGGTGCTGGCGTGCGGGGTGGACCGCCCCTATCCGATGGGCAACTCCGCGCTGTTCGACCGGATCGCCGAGACCGGGTTGCTGATCAGCGAGTGGCTGCCCGGTGCGGAGCCGCTGCGTCCCCGATTCCTGATCCGTAACCGGGTGATCGCCGCCGGCACCCGGGGCAGTGTGCTGGTGGAGGCGGCGGCCCGCAGCGGCGCGGCCCAGACCATGCACCGCGCGATCGCCCTGCGACGACCGGCGATGGTGGTGCCCGGCCCGGTCACCTCGGCGCTGTCGGTGGGCGCGCACGAACTGCTCCGTGAGTACGAACGCACCCGACTCGTGACCGGGCTGGCGCACGTGTTGGAGGAGGTGGGCCGGATCGGGGCGGACCTGGCACCACCCGCCCGAGGCGCGGACCGTCCCACGGACGTCCTCGACGACGAGGCCGCCATGCTGCGCGAGTCGATGCCCCGACGCGGTGCGATCGGTGCGGACGCGCTCGCCGCCCGGGCCGGCGTGCCGATCCGCACGGCGTTGCGCAAGCTCGCCCTGCTGACGGAGCTGGGCCTGGTGAGCCGGCACGACGACGGCTACGCCCTGGTCCGACGGTGAGCGGTCGAGACATACGGATCTCTGGCGACGACGTCCTGACCGACAGGGGTCTCCCCACGAGCGGGCCGGTCCACCCGGGACGACGCCGGCCGTAGATCGCGCTGGCCCGAGGTCGGTACGAATGCGATGATCGCTGCCGTGTCGATTCCCCGTCGTTCCGTGCTCGGTCTCGGGTTCGCCGCCGCCCTCGGGTTGGCCGGCTGTGCCAAGAACCCGCCCACCGCGCCGGCCGGCTCCTGGGCCACCGCCACGCCGGTCGACGGTGCGCAGGGAGGCCAGGGTGCTGCGGCGGCCCGCCAGCCGGGGGCGGCCGCCCGGGGCACCACCCCGGTCCCGGCCAGCAAGCCGCGCACCCTCACCGTGGCGCTCCAGCGCTACCTCCAGCCGACCACCGAGAACCCGAAGCACCCGACGTACGCCGGGGCGGTGGTGCTGGCGGTGACCGACGGTGAGCCGACCGACCACCTGGCGGTCGGTGAGGCGCTGCGCTACGACGCCGGCCCGGTGCTGCTGCCGGCGGCGAAGCGGGTCGCCATGCGTCCCGACTCGATCTTCGACCTGGCCTCGCTCACCAAGGTCTACACCGCGATCCTCACCCTGCAACAGGTCGACAGCGGCCGGATCGACCTGGACGCGCCGGTGGTGCGCTACCTGCCCGAGTTCACCGGCGCCGGCAAGTCCACCGTCACCGTGGCGATGCTGCTGGCCCACACCAGCGGTCTGCCAGTCGGGGCCAAGGTGACCGGTTACGCGACGATGGCCGAGCGGTGGCGCGCGGTGCTGACCACGCCGCTGGTCAGCGGCGCCACCCCGGGCACCGTGTTCCGCTATTCCAGCGTCGGCCTGATGGTGGCCGGGAAGATCGTCGAGAAGGTCACCGGGCTCAGCCTCGACCGGGCCCTGAAGACCCACCTGACCACGCCGTTGGGGCTGCGCTACACCGAGTTCAACCCCAACACCTGGCTCGGCACGACCGACCGGGCCAACCGGCTGGTCGCCACCGACGCCCGCTCCTCCCGGGGGCTGCTACGGGGGGTGGTGCACGACGACGTCGCCAACCACCTCGGCGGCATCGCCGGTCACGCCGGGATATTCGCCCCCGCCGAGGAGGTGGCGGTCATCGGGCAGTTGCTGCTCGACGGCGGCAGCTACGGCGGGAAGCGGATCCTCGCCGAGAGCACCGTCGCCCGGATGCTGCGCAACGCCAACACCGGGCTGCCCGCCGTCGACCCGGACCGACCGGGCCGCACCTCCGACCACGGCCTGGGCGTGGTGCTCAACCAGCCCTGGTTCATGGGCAAGCTCGCCCGGCCCACCACCTTCGGGCACACCGGGTTCACCGGCACCTCGTTCCTGGTCCAACCCGACCGACGCCGGGTGCTGGTGCTGCTCACCAACCGCGCCCACCCCAACTGGAGCTGGGCCGACCCGGATCCGGCCCGGGTCGCCGTGGCCAACACGTTCGCCTGACCCGTCGCCCTACCCGCCTGCGTCCGTAAGCTGGGCGGGTGGCCCCGGACGACCGCTCGCTCCCCCGTCGGTCACCGCCGCCCTGCGGGTGCCACCACCGGTCGACCTTGGCGGAGGCGGGTCGATGAGTCGACGCGGTGCGGGCACCCGGGTCACCCACCAGGCACTGCCGCCGGCGATGCGGGACGCGGTGGACGAGTTCGCCGCCCACCTCGCCCAGGTGCGCAACCGGTCCGCGCACACCGTCCGGGCGTACGTGGCCGACCTGGTCTCGCTGCTCGACCATGCCGTCCGGATGGGCTGTGCCGAGCCAGCCGACCTCGACCTGAGCGTGTTGCGAAGCTGGCTGGCGAAGCAGCGGACGACAGGCGCGGCGCGCAGTTCGTCGGCCCGGCGGGCCGCCGCGGTGCGTACCTTCAGCGCGTGGGCGCACCGGTCCGGCCTGCTGGCCACGGACGTGGCCGCGCCGCTGGCCACTCCGAAGGCCCGTCGGGAGCTGCCTGTCGTGCTCCGCGCCGACCAGGCCGCCACCCTCGTCGAAGCCCCGGGCGACGGCGGGCCTGCCGCACCGGGCGGTGCCGGTGCGCCGGGGGCGGCCACGGCGGACGATCCGGTGCTGTTGCGTGACCGGGCGTTGCTCGAGCTGCTCTACGCGACCGGGGCGCGGATCAGCGAGGTGTGCGGGTTGGACAGCACGGACGTCGACCACGACCGTCGGGTGGTCCGGGTCCTCGGCAAGGGTAACCGGGAGCGCACGGTCCCGTACGGGCTGCCGGCGCAGCGGGCCGTCGACAGGTGGCTGGCGGTCGGCCGGCCCGCACTGGCCGGACCGGAATCCGACCGGGCACTGTTCCTCGGTGCCCGGGGCGGCCGGCTGCACCCGACGATGGCCCGACGGATCGTCGCCGGTTACGCCCGGGCCGCCGGGCTGCCTCCGACCAGCCCGCACGGGCTGCGCCACTCGGCGGCAACCCACCTGCTCGACGGCGGCGCGGACCTGCGGGCGGTGCAGGAGCTGCTGGGGCACTCGTCCCTGGCGAGCACCCAGATCTACACCCACGTGTCGATGGAGCGGTTGCGTGCCGCCTACCGCCAGGCCCACCCCCGGGCCTGACCTGCCAGCCGACCAGCTCCGGCCCGGCCAGTCCCGCCAGCCCCGGCGCGTCAGATAGGCGTAGACCGCCGCCGGGTAACCGGCCGGCCCGCAGGACCGACCGCCGCAGCGAGGGGGCGTCGGACCACAGTGGCCGGCGACGATCGGTCCTGCGGGCCCCGGCGTGCGGGCTACGATCACCGGATGAGCGTCCCGCCGCCGCCCGAGTCGATTCCCGGGGCCCGACTGCTCTTCACCCTCGACCCCTCGGTCAGTTATCTCAACCACGGGGCGTTCGGCGCGGTGCCCGTCGGGGTGCAGCGCACCCAGCAGCGGTTGCGCGACGAGATGGAAGCCAACCCGCAGCGCTTCTTCGGCCAGTCACTGACCGACCGGCTCGCCCACACCCGGCGGCACCTGGCCGCTTTCCTCGGTGCCGATCCGGAGGGCACCGCCCTGGTCGGCAACACCACCACGGGGGTGGCCGTCGCCCTCCAGTCACTCGGTCTGCGCCACGACGACGAGGTACTCAGCACCGACCACGGGTACGGCGCGGTGCACCTCTCCGTCGCCCGGGAATGCCGCCGGACGGGTGCGACCGCCCGTAGCCTGCACCTGCCCCTGTCGGCCAGCGACGCGCAGCTCGTGGAGATCGTGCGGGCCGGGCTGCGCCCGGGACGGACCCGGTTGCTGCTGGTCGACCAGCTCACCTCGGCCACCGCCCGGTTGCTGCCGGTCGCCGCGCTGGTGGCCGTGGCCCGCGAGCACGGCGTCGCCGTGCTGGTGGACGCCGCGCACGTGCCCGGGATGCTGCCCGTCCAGGTCGACGCGATCGGGGCCGACTTCTGGGTGGGCAACCTGCACAAGTGGGGGTACGCGCCCCGTGGCACGGCAGTCCTGGTGGTCGCCCCACGGTGGCGGGACCGGATCGAGCCGCTGGTGGTGTCCTGGCAGCAGGCGAGCGGCTTCCCGGGCAACGTCGAGTGGCAGGCCACACTCGACTACACGGGTTGGCTGAGCGCCCCGGCCGGGCTCTACACCTTGCGTACCCTCGGGCTGGAGCGGGTCCGCGCGCACAACGCGGCACTGGCGACGTACGGGCAGCGGGTGGTCGCCGACGCGCTCGGGGTGCCGCCGACCGACCTGCCCGACCCGGGCGGGCCGGGGGTGGCGATGCGGATCGTGCCGTTGCCACCGGGCGTCGCCGGCACGTTGGAGGCCGCCGGGGCGTTGCGGGCCCGGATCGCCGACCGGCTCGCCGCCGAGGTGTCGGTGATGGCCTGGAACGGGCGGGGGTGGCTCCGGCTCTGCGGTCAGGTCTACAACACCCCCGACGAGTACGAGCGGTTGGCCTCCCGGCTGCCGGCGTTGCTGGCCCAGGGGTGACGGGGCTCCTGCCGGGCGCTGACCGCACCGGCAGGGTGGCCGTCCGTCCCGCCGGGCGATCCCGTCCGGCCCCTGGTCCCACCGCTGACCGGTGTCGAGGGCGCCAATCCGGACCAGCGGGGGGCCGCCGCGCCGGACCAGCAGATGGTCAGCGCCGGGGGCGGCATCCGGGGTGAACCGGTCGGCGGAGTCGCCGGGCCCGTCGACCCGGAGGAGACCCACCTCGGCGGGTGTCGCCACCGGGAGCAGCCGGACCGGGCCGAGCCCCAGCAGGGCCAGCGGGTCGAGGTATTCCTGGCCCCGCCGGACCCCCCAGTGCAGGCACCCGCCGGTCGGGGTGGACACCCCCGCCACGGGGCAGCCCGGATGCCCGCCCAGCAGCACACCCAGCGGTGCGCCACCCGCCACGACGTCGCCGGGGAGCACCTCGGGGCGGACCGGTTCGTAGGTGGTCCGCAGCCCCCCGGAGTGGCCGACGGTGACCACCGGGCGGCCGGCGACCATGCCGGCGAACAGCACGGTGCCGGCTGCGGCGGCCCGGACGGCGGCCCCGGGTACGGCGGCGAGGTCCACGCCCCGGTGACCCGCCAGCCAGGGCAGCGGAGGCGGGTCGAACCGGCGCACCGGCCGGGGTGGCCCGTCGAGTGGCCACCGGAACACCGGGGCCGGCCCGGCCCGGACCGGGGCGGACGGGGGTGGGGTGGACCGGGGTGGGGTGGACCGTCCGGGAACCCAGTGGGGGCCGAACATGAGCACGGCGGCCCCGAGGGCCGCCACCTGCCGCAGTGCTGTACGCATCACCGCAGCATGTCGGGGCCGGCGGACCGACGCCACGGACCGGCTGTCCGCTGTGGATGACGGGACCGGCTGTGGAAAACGCCCACCCGGCCTGTCGATCTGCTATACCCCTGTGCCGGCGGCGGCCGGGGAGAGCGCAGGGGGGACGGCCGTGGTCCGGCGGTGTCGGCCCCGCAGCGGGGCTAGGCTGGCGGCATCGCAGGCGGGCGCAGACCGGGAGGCCACCGATGACCACCATCGACGAGGTGAGCCGACCGTCGCGGGTCGCCGGGCCGGACGAGGCGATCAGCGCGGAGGAGCTGCAACTGGCCGCCCGCAACCACGGCATCCCGCTCGAGGCGTTGCGCTACGACGTCACCCCGGCCGGCCTGCACTACCTGCTCATCCACTACGACATCCCCGACCTCGACGCGGTGACCCACACGCTGACCGTGGACGGCGCGGTACGTCAGCCGCTCCGGCTCGGGCTGACCGAGCTGCGTGAACGCCCCCGGGTGACGCGGCGGGTCACGCTGGAGTGCGCCGGCAACGGGCGGGCGCTGCTGCACCCCCGCCCGGTCAGCCAGCCGTGGTTGGTGGAGGCGGTGGGCAACGCCGAGTGGACCGGCACCCCGTTGGCGCCGTTACTGCGTGAGGCAGGGATCGCGCCCGACGCGGTGGACGTGGTGTTCACCGGCGCCGACCACGGTGTGGAACGCGGGGTGGAGCAGGACTACCAGCGGGCCCTGCCGGTCGCCGACGCGCTGCGCGACGAGGTGCTGCTGGCGTACGAGATGAACGGCGCTCCGCTGCTGCCCCAGCACGGCGCACCGCTGCGGCTGATCGTCCCCGGCTGGTACGGCATGGCGCACGTCAAGTGGCTACGGTCGATCAACGTGCTGACCGGGGAGTTCGACGGCTACCAGAACGCGGTGGCCTACCGGCTGCGGCGCGACGCCGACGACCCGGGTGTGCCGGTGACCCGGATCGAGCCCCGGGCGCTGGTCCGGCCGCCGGGCTTCCCCGACTTCATGTCCCGCAGCAGGGTGCTGCGTCCGGGACCGTGCACGGTGGACGGACGCGCCTGGTCGGGGCACGGCCCGGTGGTCGGGGTGGAGGTGACCACGGACGGCGGGGTGACCTGGACGCCGGCCGTCCTGGACCCGCCGGGCGGTGGCGAGTGGTCCTGGCGGCGCTGGCGGTACGAGTGGACGCCGCAGCCCGGCCGGTACGCGCTGGCCGCGCGGGCGACCGACGCGTCGGGGCGTACCCAGCCGGTGGAGCAGCCGTGGAACCGGGGTGGTTTCGCCAACAACCTGGTCCAGCGGGTCGACGTGCTCGTCGTCGAGGAGTGAGGTCGGCGGCGGGGTGAACAACCCTGGCCCGGCGGGGGCCCGGTGTCGGCGGGTGGGGGGCCGACGCGGGGTGGGTCAGCTACCGAAACCCGAGTCGGCGGGCAGCGAGATGTCGGGCTTCTCCAGCTCCTCGACGTTGACGTCCTTGAACGTCATCACCCGGACGTTCTTGACGAAGCGGGCCGGACGGTACATGTCCCAGACCCAGGCGTCGTGCATCTCGACCTCGAAGTAGACCTCGCCGTCGGAGTTGCGCACGTGCAGGTCCACCTGGTTGGCCAGGTAGAAGCGGCGTTCCGTCTCCACGACGTAGGAGAACTGACGGACAATGTCGCGGTACTCCCGGTAGAGCTGCAGCTCCATCTCGGTCTCGTACTTTTCGAGATCTTCCGCGCTCATCGCACTCCGCCTTCCATGACCACATCTTCCCCCACCGGTGCCGGAGGCCGAGGCTGCTCGCCCAACGCCACGCCGACGGTACCCCCTGCCGTGCCCGAGCGCTCCATCGGCTCGGGAGCGGCTGCGCCGAGCGGCCGACGGGCCCGGGGCGGGGCACCCTCCCGGCCCGACACGGCGGCCACATTGACGTACGAGAACCGGTGCTCCACGCAGGGCCCACGCTCGCGCAGCGCCTCGGTGTGCTCGGCCGTGATGTACCCCTTGTGCTCGGCGAAGCCGTAACCCGGGTGGCGTCCGTCCAGCTCCACCATGATCCGGTCCCGGGTGACCTTGGCCAGTACGCTCGCCGCCGCCACGCAGGCCGCCACCCGGTCACCCTTCCAGACCGCCAGCCCCGGCACGTCCAGCCCGTCCACCCCGAAGCCGTCGGTGAGCACGTACTCCGGTCGGGTGGTCAGTGAGGCCAGGGCCCGGCGCATCGCGGCGAGGTTGCACACGTGCAGCCCCCGGGCGTCGACCTCCTCGGCCGGGATGACCACCACCGCGTACGCCAGGGCACGGGCGACGACCTCGGCGTAGACCCGCTCCCGGCTGGCCGGGGTGAGCAGTTTGGAGTCGGCCAGCCCTTCGATCTCGCCGCGTCGCCCCTCGGGGAGCACCGCGGCGGCGGCCACCAGCGGGCCGGCGCAGGCGCCCCGGCCGGCCTCGTCCGCGCCCGCGACGTGCCGGAAGCCGCGCCGTTGCAGGGCCCGTTCCAGCGCGTAGAGCCCTCCGTCGCGGCGCACCACCGTGCGCGGCGGGGTCAGCACGACGCCTCCGGGGCCGGGGCGGCGGCCAGCACCTGGGTGAGCAGGGCGGCCAGGTCGGCCGGGTAGCACCGCTCGGCGGTGTCGGCCAGCTCGGCCGCCGACCACCAGCGGTGCCCGGTGACGCTGGCCCGTTCGATCTCGTCGAACCCGGCCGTGTCGACCTCCCAGGTGGGCACCCGGACCACGAAGAACTCCTGTTCCTGGCGGTACCACACGCCGTCGAAGGGAAACTCGATCGTCTCGGAGCGGACCGACCCGCCCAGCTCGGCCGGGGTGAGCCGCAGCCCGGTCTCCTCGGCCAGCTCGCGGGCCGCCCCGGCCGCCGGGGACTCCCCCGGGGTGAGCCCACCACCGGGGGTGAACCAGTACCGGTGACCCGGGCGGGCCGGGTCGACGCCCGCGAAGAGGAGCACCCGGCCGGACGCGTCGACGAGCAGCACCCGGGCCGCACGACGGGGGTGGAAGACGGTCACCGCATCAGCCTGCCAGACGGTGTCGACGCTCGGCCACGCCCGGGTGGTCGCGAACCGGTCAGGGGTTGGGAATCCCGTCGAACGACTTGGGCACGGTGAGCCAGGTGGCCCGGTCGAACGGCCAGAACACGGTGAAGGCCCGGCCCACGACCTCGCCCTCGGGGATGGTGGCGCTGTCGATGTTGCGACCGGACTGCTGCCAGTGCTCCAGCGAGTCCCCGGAGGCCGAGCGGTGGTCACCCATCACCCAGAGCCGCCCCGCCGGGACGGTGATGTCGAACTCCTGGTCGGCGGGCTTGTCCTGCTGGCCGTTGGCGGAGTAGATGTAGGGCTCGTCGAGGGACTTGCCGTTGATCGTCAGCCGGTCCTGCGCGTCGCAGCAGACCACGTGGTCGCCGCCGACCCCGATCACCCGCTTGATGAAGTCCTCGCCGTCGGGGTTGCCACTCCACTCGGTCGGCGCCTTGAACACCACCACCTCACCCCGGTGCGGTGAGCGGAAGTCGTAGACCAGCTTGTTGACCAGCACCCGATCGTCGATCTTGAGAGTGTTCTCCATGGACGGCGACGGGATGAAGAAGGTCTGCAGCACGAATGCGCGGACCAGCACCGCCACCAGAATCGCGACGCCCAGGAGAATGGGCAGCTCCTTCCAGAAGGAGCTGCGCGGCTTGTCGGTCTGCTCGTCAATCACGGGTGGAGCCTACGTCGCCGGAGCCGTCCGGGCCGCCCGGAACGCCGGAGGCGTCCCGGCCACCCGGAGCGCCGCAGCCGTTCCCGGCGCAGGCGTGGTGGCCGCCCGGAGCCCGGGGGCCACACCCGTCGCCCGGAGCGCACGACGGCCGCGAGCAGCGCGGCGACCGGCAGGAGCAGGACCACGTCACCGGTGGGGGTCGGCCGGACCGGTGCCGGGGCGTTGGGCGCGGCAGCGGAGTCCGACAGCCGTTCGAAGGTGGCCGGCACGGGCAGCGACGCCCACCGCGACGACGGCCACACCACCATGAACGCCCGGCCGATCACGTTGTCGATCGGCACCGGCCCCTGGCAGCGGGCGTCCTGGGAGACCAGCCGGTGGTCGCCCATCACGAAGATCTGACCAGGGGGTACGACCACCTCGTCGAACCGGCGGGACCGGCACTCCTTGGGGTTCGGCGGTACGTCCAGCGGTGAGTCACGCACCACGTACGGCTCGTCCAGCGGGATGCCGTTGACCAGCACCCGACCCTGGTCGTCGCAGCACTTGACCCGGTCGCCGGGCAACCCGATCACCCGCTTGATGAAGTCCTTCTCGCCGGGGCGGCCCACGCCGACCAGGTCGCCGAGGGTACGCCCGATCTTGCCGACGGCACCGGTCGGCGGCACGGGACTCTCCAGGGCGACCCACTTGTCGGTGCCCCGGAACACCACCACCTCACCGCGCAGCGGGTCACGTACGTCGTAGACGACCTTGTTGACCAGCACCCGGTCGCCGATGAGGAGGGTGTCCTCCATCGAACTGGACGGGATGAAGAAGGCCTGGAGCAGGAAGGTGCGGATCAGCACCGCCAGACAGAAGGCCACGATCAGCAGGAGCGGCAGCTCCTGCCAGAGGGGCATCTGCCGACGGGTGGGTCGGCTCCGCCGACGCCACGGGTCGGCTGTGCCGTTCGAGTCGAGCACCTGCACCACGCCACTCCCCGGTCCGCAGAAACGACACTACCGCCCGGGAGCCTCGTCGAGGCCCCACGGGCGGCAGCGGACGATCGGAGTGCCGCGATCTGGGTCGCGACACCACCTGCCGGACTGCGCCCGTACCGATCAGCGTAGTGCGCTCTGGTCGATACGACATCCGCGCAGGTCAGGCGGCCTGGCGAGCGGGAAGTCAGCTGGGCTGCTTCTCCCGCTTCTCCTTGATCTTGGCCTTCTTGCCGCGCAGCTCGCGCAGGTAGTAGAGCTTGGCCCGGCGGACGTCGCCACGGGTCACGATCTCGATCCGGTCGATGCCCGGGCCGTTGAGCGGGTAGGTCCGCTCCACGCCCACCCCGAAGCTGACCTTGCGGACCGAGAAGGTCTCGCGCAGACCGTCACCCTGGCGGCGGATGACGACGCCCTGGAAGATCTGGACCCGGGACCGGTTGCCCTCGACGACCCGCGCGTGCACCTTGACGGTGTCACCGGCACGGAAGTCGGGGAGGTCGGTGCGCTTCGACTGGGCGTCAAGGGCGTCCAGGATGTTCATCGCTGCGTCCTCGTGATGCTCACGGCGCACCGTCAGTCGGTGCGCGGATGGGTGATTCTGATTCCCGGTGCCGGTCGGCGGGCCGACCCTGTCCGGGGATCCTCGCAGCCGCCCACGGGCGCGGACGGATGCGGCAACCCCTCTACTTTGCCATATCCCCCGGGGGCAGCGGAAACCCACCCCGCTCCAGCGTCGCCAAGTCCCGTTTGTCCAGGATCTCCGGGGGCAACGCGGCGAGCATGTCCGGTCGCCGGGTGCCGGTGCGGGTCAACGCCTCGTCCCGTCGCCAGCGGGCGATCCGGCCGTGGTCACCCGAGCGGAGCACCTCGGGTACCTCGTGCCCCCGCCAACTCGCCGGCTTGGTGTACATCGGGGCCTCCAGCAGGCCGTGCGCGTGCGACTCGTCGTCCAGCGAACCGGCGTTGCCGAGCACCCCGGGCAACAGCCGGGTGACCGCCTCCAGGATCACCAGCACCGCCACCTCGCCACCGAAGAGCACGTAGTCGCCGAGTGAGACCTCGGTGACCCGCAGCCGGGTCGAGGCGTGGTCGAGCACCCGCTGGTCGATGCCCTCGTACCGGCCGCAGGCGAAGAGCAGGTGCGACTCGGTGGCCAACTCGTGCGCCATCGCCTGGGTGAACGGCACGCCGGCCGGGGAGGGCACCAGCAGCCGGGGCAGGGTCAGGCCGTCCGGAGCCAACTCGTCGGGGGCCAACGCGTCAAGCGCCTCGCCCCACGGTTCCGGCCGCATCACCATGCCCGGCCCGCCACCGTAGGGCGTGTCGTCGACCGTGCGGTGCACGTCGCGGGTCCAGGTCCGCAGGTCGTGCACGGCCAACCGGAGCAGGCCCTGTTCCCGGGCCCGCCCGATCAGGGACAGATCCAGTGGGGCGAAGTAGTCCGGGAAGATCGACACGATGTCGACGCGCATGAGGGTGGCTTCCGGTCTAGAGGTCGAGCAGACCGGCCGGCGGGTCGACGACGACGCGTCCGCCGGCGAGATCGACCTCCGGGACGATCGCCTTGACGAACGGGATCAGCGCGCTGCCCCCCTGCGGGCGGCGCAGGACGAGCAGGTCGGAGGCGGGCGCGTGGTCGATCTTGACCACCTCGCCGAGGTGCTCACCGGCCGGGGTCACCACGGCCAGGCCGACCAACTGGTGGTCGTGGAACTCCTCCGGGTCCTCCGGTGGGGCGACGGAGGCGCTGTCCACCCCGAGTAGGGTGCCGCGCAGCGCCTCGGCGGTCTCCCGGTCGAGGACCCCCTCGAAGGCCACCAGCATCCGCCCCTGGTGCCAACGGGCCGCCTCGATGGTCAGCTCGTCGGGGACCAGGTACGCCACCTCCGGGTCGGCGGTCGCGGCCGGCTCGGCCCCGCCCCGACGGGGGGTCTCCACCCGGGGCGGCACCCCCGGCTCGGTGCTCAGCACCGCGCCGGGGGCGAACCGCGCCTCGGGCTCGTCGGTCCGCACCTCCACGGTGACCTCACCGCGGATGCCGTGCGGCTTGCCGATCCTGCCGACGATGAGCAGCATCAGTACGAGTCGACGATGTCGACGCGTACCCCGCGT
The DNA here is from genome assembly GCF_040648835.1 of Micromonospora sp. NPDC049081. Classification (NCBI taxonomy): domain Bacteria; kingdom Bacillati; phylum Actinomycetota; class Actinomycetes; order Micromonosporales; family Micromonosporaceae; genus Micromonospora; species Micromonospora sp. NPDC049081. The sequence goes on from NZ_JBEZEK010000003.1 coordinate 93,215, forward strand.
CCTCCGATGGAGCCGATCACCTGACGCAGCGCCTTGGCGGTCCGACCGGACCGCCCGATCACCGTGCCGAGATCCTCCGGGTGCACGCGGACTTCCAGCCGCTTGCCCCGACGGGAGTCGACCATGCGGACGCGCACGTCGTCCGGGTGGTCGACGATCCCCTTGACCAGGTGCTCCAGGGCGGGACGCAGCGGCATGTCAGGCCTGCTCACCGGAGTCGGCAGCAGCGGCCGGGGCCTCGGCCGGAGCCTCGGTCTTCGGCGCCTCGGGCTCGGCCGGGGACTCCGCCTTGGCGGCCTTGCGGGCCGGCTTGGCCGGGGTCTCCGGAGCCAGGCCGGCAGCGGCCTTCGCCTCGGCCTCGTACGCCGCCTTGCGGTCGGCGCGCTCGGCGGCGACCTTGAGCGGCGGCGGGGCCGGCAGGCCCTTGAACTTCTGCCAGTCGCCGGTCAGCTCCAGCAGCCGCTGGACGGCCTCGCTCGGCTGCGCGCCGACCGAGAGCCAGTACTGGACCCGCTCCGACTTGACCTCGATGATCGAGGGGTCTTCCTTCGGCTGGTAGATGCCCACGAACTCGATCGCGCGACCGTCGCGCTTGGTGCGCGAGTCCGCGATGACGATGCGGTACTGCGGGTTGCGGATCTTGCCCATCCGCAGGAGCCGGATCTTTACGGCCACAGTTGTTTCGCTCCTGTTGCGATTTCACCGACCCGGCTACGGGCGGTGCACGGGTGAGCGTCGACCGGCACAGTGGGGTTGGGCCGGAGACTGCTCGGTGGACTGGCGACGCGCCCGGGTTAGAGGGCGCCGGACGCGCGCCGGATACCAGCGACCCATTCTGCCAGATCGCGCACCGGATGCTCACATCGGGCCGGCCCGACGGCAGGGCGTCGGTCCCGGCGGGCCGTCCGACCACCGCCGCCACGCGCCCCGACGACGGCCCGGCCAGGTGAGCTACGACACACTCACCGCGCGGGCGGTCGGTCCCAACCCGGCGGCAGCTCCGTCGGCGACGTCCAGTCGGCCGGCGGGACGAAGTCGCACCAGGTGCCGTCGAACGGGAACTTCCCCGCCTCGGCGAGGGCGATCACCCGCTCCCCCTCGGCACGGACCGCCTGCTCGTCGGTCACCCAGTAGTGGTCGGGAAAGGCCAGCCGCTCGGTGAACTCGCCCTCGTCCTTCCACTGCCAACTGAGATCGGGACGGACCACCACGTCCAGGTCCTGGTCGACCACGTCCACCCCGGCCACCGACCCGTCGTCCCACCGGACCCCGGGCTCCTCCAGGTTGACGTACCAGGCGACGAAGCGGTCCTGCTCGTCGCGGAAGAACCAGACCGAGTGCGCCGCCCCCGTGGGCAGGAACTCCAGCAGCGGAGGACCGTCCCACCGGCCCCGGGCCAGCCGGTAGGACGAGGCGATCCACTCGGTGAACGGCATCGCCCGCATGCCCAGGCCCGCCTCGGACACCTCGTGCGCCACCGGCGTGTCCCGGGCCACCCAGAGCAGCAGACCCCGGTCGTCGTCGCCCACCACCCGGGCCGGCCGGACCCACCCGATCCGGCCCCGCCGCACGTTGCGATGCATGATCAACTGACCTGGCGCGAAACGCATCACACCTCCACAGGTCTGGACGGGCTTCCGGCGCTCCGACCCACCGCCGCACCCGGGACGAACAGTGCGGGCCGGCTTTCGGCGTACCCGCGACGAACCGGGCAGCCGGGCCCGGTGGGCCGGTTGCGCGGCGATACGGGTCGCCGCGCCCACGGCCGGCCGGCGCGACCCGGGAGCCGGACCTACGGGCCCCCGGGCTGCGGTGGGCCGCCTCAGTAGGCGCGGGCCAGGATGGCGGTCAGGTCCGGCTCGTCCTCGCTGTCCGGGACGGAACCGTCGGCGCGCAGCAGGCACCGGACGGTGACGCCCTGGCCGTTGGCCTCGGCCTCGCCCGGCACGCCGACGGCCGACCACGGCACCATGGCCCAGCCGGTGGCCGCCGCCTCGATCGCCTCGGCGAGGGTGGACACCTGCACGGTGCGGGACCGCCGGTGGGCCAACGCCTCGTCGTGCAACGCCTGCTGGTCGGCCTCCAAAGCGGCCAGGACCGCGCCGACGACGTCCGCGACCGGGGTGGGGGCCTTCGAGCCGTCCGTCCGCCGGACCACGACCGCGTTGCCGGCGGCCAGGTCGCGGGGGCCGACCTCGACGCGTACCGGATAGCCGCGCAGCTCGGCGTCGACGGCCCGGCGGCCGAACGCGGTGTCGGTGCGGTCATCGAGCGCGACCCGGACCCCGGCGTCGCGCAGCGCGTCGCGCAGCTTGGCCGCCGCCTCGCCCACGCCGTCGCCCGCCTTGACGATCATGACGTACGCCTGGATCGGGGCCAGCCTCGGCGGCACCCGCAGCCCGTTGTCGTCACCGTGCGCCATGATCAGCCCGCCGAGCATCCGGGTCGAGGTGCCCCAGGAGGTGGTCCAGGCGTGCTCCCGGCCACCCTCGGCCGAGGAGTAGCTGATGTCGAACGCCTTGGCGAAGTTCTGCCCCAGCTCGTGACTGGTGCCGAGCTGCAGCGCCTTGCCGTCGCCCATCATGCCTTCGCAGGTGTAGGTGGCGGTCGCCCCGGCGAAGCGCTCCCGGGTGGTCTTCAGCCCGACCACCACCGGGATGCCCAGCACGTTGACCATCAGGTCCTCGTACGCCTCGTGCAGGATCTTGCGGGCGTAGGCGCGGGCGTCGGCACGGGTGGCGTGCGCGGTGTGCCCCTCCTGCCAGAGGAACTCGCTGGTGCGCAGGAAGATCCGGGGGCGCAACTCCCAGCGGACCACGTTGGCCCACTGGTTGAGCAGCAGCGGCAGGTCCCGGTACGAGTCGATCCACTTGGCCATGAACTCGCCGATCACCGTCTCGCTGGTGGGACGCACCACCACCGGCTCGGCGAGCTGCTTGCCGCCACCGTGGGTGACCACCGCCAGCTCCGGCGAGAAGCCCTCGACGTGCTCGGCCTCCCGCTTGAGGTAGCTCTCCGGGATGAACAGCGGGAAGTACGCGTTCTCCGCGCCGGCCGCCTTGATCCGGGCGTCCATCTCGGCCTGCATCCGCTCCCAGATGGCGTAGCCGGCCGGACGGATGACCATGGTCCCCCGGACCGGGCCGTTGTCGGCCAGCTTCGCCTTGGCGATCAGGTCCTGGTACCAGCGGGGAAAGTCCTCCGCACGGGGAGTGAGCACGCGAGCCATGACCGCACATCCTATGCGCCCCGCCCGGACCCGATGCGCTCGGGCACGCCGCCGCCCACATCCTCACCCCGCGCCACGGATGCCGGCCGCGCGGGAAACGCCCCACGCCCCACGCCCCACGATCATGCTCGATCCTGGTTGTAGTGGCATCCCCGCGCCTTGAGGCCACTACAACCAGGATCGAGCGCGATCTTGACGCGAGAACCTGAAAACGCGAGGACAGGTGAGACCGTGGCGAGGACGGCGGCTGGCGCGGTGGGCGGAGCATCGCGGAGACGGCCTGCGGGCAGCGTTGGCAGCCGCGAATGCCGGCAGGCACAGGGGGCGGGACGGCACACGTCGACGGTCAGCGCACGCCGGCGATCAGCGCACGCCGGCGATCAGCGCACGCCAGCGATCAGCGCACGCCAGCGATCAGCGCACGCCAGCGATCAGCGCACGCCAGCGATCAGCGCACGCCAGCGATCAGCGCACGCCAGCGATCAAGGGCTCGATGGCCGGCGCGCGGGGGCAGCCGGCGCACATCGGCAGCCAAGCGCACACCGACGGTCAGGGGCTCGATGCCGGCGCGCGGGCGGGGCGGGCGGGGACGGGGACAGGGACGGGCGGGGGTGGGTCAGCGGACCACCCGGCCGCGCAGGACGATCCGGCTGGGCGTCCGGACCACCCGCAGGTCACGGCGCGGATCCTCGGGGTAGACGACCAGATCCGCCAGGCCGCCCTCGACCAGGCCGGGGAAGCCGAGCCACTGCCGGGCCCGCCAGGAGGCGGCGGCGAGGACGTCCACGGCGGGCATGCCGGCCTGCTCGTGCAGCAGCAGCATCTCCTCGGCGGCCAGCCCGTGGTCGATGCCGCCGCCCGCGTCGGTGCCCACGTAGATCGGCACCCCGGCCTCGTGGGCGGCGCGCACCACCTCGGGGAAACGGTCGCGCAGGGCGAGCATGTGGTCGGCGTAGCCGGGGAACTTGGGGCGGGCCGCGGCGGCGATGCCCCCGAAGGTCCGAATGTTGATCATCGTGGGGACCAGCGCGGTGCCCTGCCGGGCCATCAGGTCGATCAGGTCGAGGCTCAGCCCGGTGCCGTGCTCCACCGAGTCCACCCCGGCGCGCACCATGATCTCCACGGCCGACTCGCTGAACGTGTGTACCGCGGCGCGTACCCCGGCGGCGTGTGCGGCGGCCACGGCGGCGGCCATCGTGTCGGCGTCCCAGGCCGGGGCGAGGTCGCCGACGCCCCGGTCGATCCAGTCACCGACCAGCTTGACCCAGCCGTTGCCGGCGGCGGCCTGCGCGGTGACCGCCGCGGTCACCTCCGCCGCGTCGACCTCCAGGCCGATGTCGCGCAGGTAGCGCTTCGGCGGGGCGACGTGCCGCCCGGCGCGGGCCAGTCGCGGCAGGTCCGGTTCGTCGTCGAGTTCGGGGTACGGGTACGGCGAGCCGGCGTCGCGCAGCGCGAGCACCCCGGCGTCCCGGTCGGTACGGGCCAACGTGCGGGCCTGGTCGAGGGAGGTGACCGGGGTGGCGCCCCGGGCGATGCCGAGGTGGCAGTGGGCGTCGACCAGGCCGGGCAGCACGAACCCGGAGTCGGCGACCGTCTCGGCGTCGGGCACCGGGTCGAAGGTGACCCGGTCGCCGTCGAGCCAGACGTCCCGGACCTCGTCGTCGGGCAGGAGCACACCGCGCACATGCAGAGCCATGCGCACAGTCCTACCCGATCACTTCCGCGCCCGTTCGAGGACCTCCTGCCGACGCCGCGTCCACGCCGGGAGGTCGAGCGTCACCTTCCAGGGCCGGTCGATGGTGACCAGGCCGTCGGTCTCCACGCTGGGCTCGTAGCCGCCCTTGGGGCTCAACAGCAGTTCGGTGAAGGTGATCTTATCCCGCAGCGGATCGATGACCCAGTAGGCATCCACTCCGGCGTTGGCGTAGATGCGGACCTTCTCGTGCCGGTCGCGGATGGTCGATTCGGGGGAGATGACCTCGACGGCGAGCATGGCGTCCTGGACCGGCACCGGCGAACGGTTCGCCTGCTCGACCCGGATGACCACCACGTCCGGTCGTGGTTCGTTGCGGCGGTCGATCGACAGGGACTGGTCCATGCTGACGAAGTAGTCGTCCGGGCAGTGGAGTTCGAGGGCGAACACCACCCGGGCACAGACGAACTGGTGTAGCGGCGTGGGGGACGGCACGATCAACCTTCCGTTGATCAGTTCGTACGGAAGGTCCTTCGGCAGGTCGCCGAGGTCGTCGACCGTCCACTCGTGCCGTTCGGGCAGGCTGGGCGCTGCGGTCATGACATCTCCTCCCAGGGGCGACGACCACCCTAGGTGCCCGGATCGTCGCCCTCCGCCACCGACACGCGTCAGCGGGGCCGGTTGTCGCCCCTGCCGAGCTTGTTGAAGTCGATCTTCGGAAGCTTGAAGCCCGGCGGCAGCCCCTGGCCGCCCGCCAGGTCGTTCGGGTCCATCCCCGGCGGGAGCTGCGGCATGCCACCCGGGAAGCCGCCCGGCAGCCCGGCGCCCGCGCCGCTGCGCGGCCGGTTGCCGCCCTTGGTGCCCTTGCGCTTGTTCTTCGGCGACTTGGTGGCCTTGCGCCGGCCCCCGCCGGGCAGACCCATCATGCCGCCCATCTGCTTCATCATCTTCTGCGCGTCGGCGAAGCGGTTGAGCAGCTGGTTGACGTCCATGACGGTCACCCCGGAACCACCGGCGATACGGGCCCGCCGGGACCCGTTGATGATCTTCGGGTTGGTCCGCTCGGCCGGGGTCATCGACCGGATGATCGCGGTGACCCGGTCGAAGTGCTTGTCGTCCAGCTCGGCGAGCTGGTCCTTCATCTGCCCCATGCCGGGCATCATGGCCAGCACGTTGGCGATCGGGCCCATCCGCCGCACCGCGATGAGCTGGTCGAGGAAGTCCTCCAGGGTGAACTGCTCACCGCCCATCAGCTTGGCGGTCATCTTCTCCTTCTGATCGGTGTCGAAGGCCTGTTCGGCCTGCTCGATCAGAGTGAGGACGTCGCCCATGCCGAGGATCCGGCTGGCCATCCGGTCGGGGTGGAAGACGTCGAAGTCCTCCAACTTTTCACCGGTGGAGGCGAACAGGATCGGCTGGCCGGTGACCTCGCGTACCGACAGTGCGGCGCCACCCCGGGCGTCGCCGTCGAGCTTGGACAGGACCACACCGGTGATGCCGACACCGTCGCGGAACGCCTCGGCGGTGCGGACCGCGTCCTGACCGACCATCGCGTCGATGACGAAGATGACCTCGTCGGGGTCGACCGCGTCACGGATATCGGCGGCCTGCTGCATCATCTCGGCGTCGATGCCGAGCCGGCCGGCGGTGTCGACGATGACGATGTCCCGGGCGGCCCGCTTCGCGTGCTCGATCGAGGCGCGGGCGACCTGCACCGGGTCACCGGTGCCGTTGCCGGGCTCCGGGGCGTACACCTCGACGCCGGCGCGACCACCGAGCACCTGGAGCTGCCCGACGGCGTTGGGACGCTGGAGGTCCGCGGCGACCAGCAGCGGCTGGTGCCCCTGCGCCTTGAGCCAGCGGGCCAGCTTGCCGGCGAGGGTGGTCTTACCGGAACCCTGGAGGCCGGCCAGCATGATCACGGTCGGCGGCTGCTTGGCGAACTGGAGCCGGCGGCCCTCGCCGCCGAGCACGTTGATCAGCTCTTCGTTGACGATCTTGACGATCTGCTGGGCCGGGTTGAGCGCCTGGGAGACCTCCGCGCTGCGGGCCCGCTCCTTGACGTTGGTGATGAAGCCCTTGACCACCGGCAGCGCGACGTCCGCCTCCAGCAGCGCCAGCCGGATCTCACGGGCGGTGGCGTCGATGTCGGCATCGGTGAGCCGGCCCTTGCCCCGGAGCTTGGTGAAGATTCCGGACAGGCGGTCACTCAAGGTGTCAAACACGCGAACATCCCGTTTGTCGTCAGCGGCGGGCACAGGTGCGGCCGGGCCGGCTGTCCAGCCCACCGTTAGGGTAGCCCGCCGGCCGCACGCCCGCTCCGGCCCCGCGCGCCGCGCCCCACGCCACGCCGAAGGCGACGGACGCGCGCCGGTCACCCCACCGGCACCACCCGGCTCACCCGCCACCCCACCCAGCGAACCGGGGGTCGGTGATCAAGAGGTTCAGGTCATCAACCGGCGCGAGACTGACGCAAACCTCTTGATCACCAGCGTCCGACACACCACCTCGCCCCACCCCGGCAAGGTGGGTCGGTGATCAAGAGGTTCAGGTCATCAACCGGCGCGAGATTGACGCAAACCTCTTGATCACCGGGGGACGTGGCGGGTCTCGGCCCGGCGGCGGGTGCCCCGGCGTACGTCGACGGGTGTAGCCCGTGACCCGGAGGCCGGCCGGGACGTGTCGGTGCGGTTGGAGAGACGGCTGCGCGGCCCTACACGGCGGCGAGGACGGCGGCCTCGATGTGGGCCCGCTGCTCGTCCGACGGCCAACCACCGACCAGGTAGAACGCGTCGACCACGTCACCGCCGAGGGTGGAGATCCGGGCGGCGCGCACCTGCGCCCCGGCCTCGTCCAACGCGCAGGTGACCCGGTAGAGCAGGCCCGCCGCGTCGGCGGCGCGCAGCTCCAGCAGGACCGCGTCGGTGGCCGCCTCCCGGTGCCAGACCACCCTCGGCGCGGCACCCTGGCTGCGCGCGGCGAGCGCCCGGCCCCGCAGCCGCTGGGTGACCGAGACGTCGCCGGTGACCGCGCGGCGCAGGTCGGCACTGAGCGCGATCGGGTCCGGGGCCATCCCGTAGCGCGGCTGCACCAGGCACTCGACCAGGGCCCGGTCGTCGACCGTGGCGGCGTCCGCCGAGATCACGTCCAGCCGGTGCAGGGCCAGGCAGCCGGCCACCGTGGCGAGCAGTCCCCGCCGGTCGGATGCGGCCACCGCCACCCGGTCGTCGGTCAGGTGGACGACCGGCAGTGGCCCGGCGACCAGCGCCGGGTCGGGGTCGGGCGGGGCGGGCACCACGCCGGTGTCCAGGGTGGTCCGTACCCGGGCGACCAGCTCGGCGATCAGCCGCCCCTTCCAGCCGGACCAGGCGGCCGGGCCGGTGGCGGCGGCGTCGGCCAGCACCAGGGCGTGCAGCAGCTCCAGGGTGGTGGTGTCACCGACCCGCTCGGCCACCCCGGCGATCGTCTTCGGGTCGGACAGGTCGCGGCGGGTGGCCACGTCGGGCAGGAGCAGGTGCAGCCGGACCAGGGTGCCGATCAACGCCGCCTCCCCGGCGGGCAGGCCGATCCGGGTGGCCACCGCCTGGGCGAGCGGGGCACCGACGGTCGAGTGGTCGCCGTCCAGCCCCTTGCCGATGTCGTGCAGGAACGCGCCGATCAGCAGCAGGTCGGGGCGCTCGACGTCACGGGTGTGCCGGCTCGCCTCGTACGCGGCCTGCACCAGGTGCCGGTCGAGGGTGAACCGGTGCACCGGGTTGTGCTGGGGCAGGCTGCGCAGCCGGGTCCACTCGGGCAGCCAGCCGTCGATCAGGCCGTACCGGTCGCAGGTCTCCCAGGCGGGCACCAGGCCGGGGCCGGCACCGAGCAGGGTGACGAACGCGGACCGGGCGGCCGGCGGCCAGGGCGCGGGCAGCGGCGGGCAGTACGCGGCCAGCCACTCGCAGGTGGCCCGGGCGATCGGCAGCCGGGTGGTGGCCGCGGCGGCGGCGATCCGCAGCGACAGGCTCGGGTCGGGGCGGGCCCCGATGGCGGTCCGGGCGAGCACCAGCTCCCCGTCGTGCTCGACGACGTCCCGGGCCACCGGGCGGCGCAGCGGCCGGCCGTCGGCACCCCGGCGGCGGCCGGAGCGGAGCCGGTCGGCGGCCCGCCAGGCGTCGTCGAGGGCGTGGCTGACGGTGCGGGCGTCACCGGCGACCCGGCGCAGCAGGGCGTCGCCGTCGCCGGTCTCCGCCCGCGTCCCGGCGTCGGTGGCCTCCGGGGTCGGCTGGCGCAGGCCGAGCAGCGCGGCCACCCCGGCGCGTTCCTGGGCGACCAGCCGGTCGACCCGGCGGCCCACCTGCCGGTGCAGGGCGTCGCGGGTGTCCAGCAGCCGCAGGTGGGCGGCGCGGACGGCGGGACGCAGCGCGTCGGTGATCCCGGCGGTGGCGATGGCCCGCAGGATGCCCACGTCGCGCAGCCCGCCGGCGGCCTCCTTCAGGTCACCTTCGAGCAGGAAAGCCAGTTCACCGTGGGTACGCCAGCGCACCTCGGTGATCTCCCGCAGGGCGGGCAGCTGGCGGACGGCGGTCCGCCGCCAGTGGTCGGTGGCGGTGCGGGTGAGGGTGTCGGCCAGCGCCGGGTCACCGGCGACGAAGCGGGCGTCGAGCAGGGCCAGGGCGACCTTGACGTCGTCCTGGGCCACCGACAGCGCCTCGGCGAGGGTACGCACCGAGTGGTCGAGCCGGACCCCGGCGTCCCAGATCGGGTACCACAGCGAGGCGGCCAGCTCGTCCACCCCGGCCACCCCGGCGTGCAGCAGCACGAGGTCGAGGTCGCCGTACGGGGCGCACTGTCGACGGCCGAGGCCACCGACGGCGATCAGCGCGATGCCCTCCCGCTTCGGCAGCAGCCCGCGCAGCCAGGTGTCGAAGGCCTCCGCCCGGCCCGCCCGGGCCGGTTCCCCGATCCCCGCCGGGACCCCGACGACCCCGTCGACCAAGAGGTTCCCGTCTCCGTTTCCGGTGTCATCCGACGTGTTCCTCTTGATCGACGGGGTCATCTGGGGGGTCCTCCTACAGGGCGTCGAGGCCGCGTTCGCCGGTACGGACCCGGACGACCTCTTCCACGCCGGTCACCCAGACCTTGCCGTCACCGATCTTGCCGGTCCGGGCGGCGGCCACGATCGCGTCGACGACCTTGTCGACGTCCATCTCGTCGGTGAGCACCTCGACCCGGATCTTGGGCAGGAACTCGACCGTGTACTCGGCACCCCGGTAGACCTCGGTGTGCCCCTTCTGACGTCCGTACCCCTGGACCTCGCTGACGGTCAGGCCGGCCACGCCGAGGGCGTGCAGGGCCTCCTTCACCGCGTCCAGTTGGTACGGCTTGATGACCGCGGTCACCAGCTTCATGTCCAAGCCCTCCATTCTCCGAACGTTAACCGGCGACCTTCTCGTCCACGGGCGCGGTGGCCGGTTCGGGGGCCCCCGGGGAGGCCGGCTTAGCGCCGCCGGGGGTGATCCCGGCCATCGCGAACGCACCGCCACCGGCACCGCCGGTGCTCGGGGACAGGTCGTAACCGCTCTCCGCGTGCTCGCTGATGTCGATGCCCTCGACCTCGTCGTCGGCCTTGACCCGGAAACCGAGGGTCTTGTCGATGACGAAGGCGAGCACCCAGGCGACACCGAACGACCAGGCGGTCACGATCAGGCCGGCGAGGGCCTGGCGGCCGAACTGGGTGACGCCGCCGCCGTAGAACAGGCCGTCGGAGGCGCCGACCACGTCGCTGATCGCGGCGTTGACCGAGTTGGTGGCGAAGAGGCCGAGCCAGAGCGACCCGATCCAGCCACCGACGAAGTGCACGCCGACCACGTCGAGCGAGTCGTCGTAGCCGAGCTTGTACTTCAGGCTGATGGCCAGGGCGCAGACCACACCGGCGACGATGCCGAGCAGGACCGCCGCCCAGGGGGCGATGAACCCGCAGGCCGGGGTGATGGCGACCAGACCGGCGACGGCACCGGACGAGGCACCGACCATGGTCGGCTTCTTGTCCTTGATCCACTCCACCGCGATCCAGCCGAGCACCGCAGCGGCGGTGGCGAGCTGGGTGTTGATGAAGGCCAGCCCGGCGACCGAGTCGACGGTGAGCTCCGACCCGGCGTTGAAGCCGAACCAGCCGAACCACAGCAGGCCGGCGCCGAGCGCGACCAGCGGGATGTTGTGCGGCTTCATGCCCTCACGCGGCCAGCCCAGCCGCTTGCCGAGCACCAGGGCGACGGCGAGAGCCGCCGCACCGGCGTTGATGTGCACCGCGGTACCACCGGCGAAGTCCAACGCGTGGATCTTGGCACCGATGATGCCACCGCCCCACACCCAGTGGGCGACCGGGAAGTAGACCAGGGTGGCCCAGCCGAAGGCGAACAGCAGCCAGCCGCCGAACTTGGCCCGGTCGGAGATCGCGCCGCTGATCAGCGCGACGGTGATCACCGCGAAGACCATCTGGAACGCCATGAACACGTACAGCGGGACGCCGATGCCGCTGGGGTTCTCCGCCGTGGCGCCCCACAGGTCGGTCTCGGCGAGGAAGGTCTTGGTGCCCAGGTAGGCACCGGGGTCGCCCCAGAAACCGTTGACGTCGGTCCCGAAGGCGATGCTGAAACCGTAGAACCACCACAGAACAGAGATGAGCCCGATGGCGGAGAAGCTCATCATCATCATGTTGAGCACGCCCTTGGCCCGGTTGAGGCCGCCGTAGAACAGCGCCAGTCCCGGGGTCATGAGCAGCACGAGAGCGGTCGAAACCAGCAGCCAAACGGTGTTGCCGCCGTCGATCGTCGGTGCTTCAGGCACGCTGGCCTCCTAAAGGTGAAGTTCCCTCCTTCGCGGCTTCCGGGGCAGCGTCGCCCGTACGCCGGTTGGGCGGAAGCTTGGTCGGCCGCTGTTTCCGGACCGACACCCCTCGATTTCCGACACGTGACGGGTTGTTTCCGGCGTGTGAAGAACCTCGATCATGAAATTCGGGAAACGAAAGAGTGGCCGTTCCGGCAACGAACAGCCACTCTTTCCCCGATGCGGTCGTCAGCGCAGGGCGTGCTCCAGGGCGTGCCGTTCGTAGTCGAGCAGGCGCAGGTCGCGCATCGGGCGACGAAGGTGACCCTTGTGCACGATCCGGACGAACGCCGGCTCCCCCGCCGCGGCCATCCGCCGGATGCCCTCCACGTGGTCGACGATCCGCTTACGGATGGTCCGGATCAGCCGGTGCCGGTCCCGGGGGATCAGCCCGTACGCGTCGGCGAACAGCCGCAGCCGGCGGGGCCGGTCCGGGTGCTTCCAGCCGAGCGTGATCGAGTCCCGGTCGGCGAAGATCGGCACCCAGGTCCACGCCGCGTACGCCACGTCGTAGATCCGGGCCCCGGGCGAGGCGAGGTCGAAGTCGATCAGGCCGAGGGTGCCGTCGGGCCGCCAGATCACGTTGTGCGGGGCGGCGTCGTGGTGGCAGATCACCTCGGTGTCCGGTGGCGGCGGCCCGAACGAGCGCCAGACCGCGCCGGGCGGCGGGGCGAAACCGTACTGGGCGTCGTGGAACATCCGCAGCATGGTCGCCACCGTCACCAGCGCCTCGTCGGTGACCCAGTGCGGGGCCAGCGGGTACTCCCCGCACTCCCCTTCGAGGTAGGACAGCACCTCCCGGTTGCGCTCGTCCATCCCCAGCGCCCGGGGAGCGCCGGTGAACCCGACGTACTCCAGGTGGCGCAGGAGGGCGTGCACCGAGGGCGTCCACGGGCCGGCGTTGCGCCGGACGGTGTCGCCGACCCGGACGACGGTGCTCACGTTCCCGCCGTGCAGCGGGATCTCCTGCGAGGTCACGTACGGTCTCCCCAGGCCCGGCGCCGCATGGCGGGGGTCACGCCACCCGGCGTACGCGCGATCGTCGTTGCTCACCGCGAGGTTACGCGTCCCGGGCGAGCGGCTCGGTGCCGAGCAGCGCGTCGACGAACTGCGCCGGGTCGAACGGGGCCAGATCGTCCGCGCCCTCGCCGAGACCGACCAGCTTGACCGGGATGCCGAGCTTGCGCTGGACGGCGATCACGATGCCACCCTTGGCCGTCCCGTCGAGCTTGGTCAGCACCACGCCTGTCACGTTCACCACCTCGGTGAAGACCCGGGCCTGTTCCAGCCCGTTCTGCCCGGTGGTGGCGTCCAGGATCAGCAGCGTCTCGTCGATCGGGCCGTGCTTCTCCACCACCCGCTTGACCTTGCCCAGCTCGTCCATCAGGCCGATCTTGTTCTGCAACCGGCCGGCGGTGTCGATGAGCACGGTGTCGGTGCCGGCGTCGATGCCCCGGCGGACCGCGTCGAAGGCCACGCTGGCCGGGTCGGCGCCCTCGGCGCCCCGGACCGTCTCGGCGCCCACCCGGCCGCCCCAGGTCTCCAGCTGGTCGGCGGCGGCGGCGCGGAAGGTGTCGGCCGCGCCGAGGGTGACCGAGCGGCCGTCGGCGACCAGCACCCGGGCGATCTTGCCGCAGGTGGTGGTCTTGCCGGCGCCGTTGACCCCGACCACCAGCAGCACCGCCGGCATGCCGTCGCGGCCGGTGGTGCGCAACGAGCGGTCCAGTCCCGGGTCGAGGGCGGTGACCAGCTCGGTGGCGAGCAGGTCGCGCAGCTCACCGGCGGAGCGGGTGCCGAGCACCCGGGTCCGCTCGCGGAGCCGGTCGACGATGTCGCGGGTGGCGTCGATGCCGACGTCGGCGGTGATCAGGCTGTCCTCGATCTCCTCCCAGGCGTCCTCGTCGAGGTGGTCGCGGGCGAGCAGGCCGAGCAGGCCCTTGCCGAAGGCGTTCTGCGAGCGGGCCAGCCGCGACCGCAGCCGGACCAGCCGGCCCGCGGTCGGCTCGGGGACCTCCAGCGGTGGGGCCGTGACCACCGGCGGCTCGACCAGGACACCGGTGGACAGGTCGGACTCCCCCGCCTCGACGGGTGGCCCGGCGAGGTCCTCCTCGGCCCGGGTGTCGACCTCGGTCTGCGGCAGCGGGGGTGCGGCACGCCGACGCAGCCGGGGCACGACCAGGCCGAGGCCGCCGAGGATCAGCACGCCGAGCAGGGCCAGTGCGACGAGGAGGTAGTCCGTCATGCCGAAATCCTGTCAGATGCCGGCGACGGCGTCCCACTCACCGCCTCCGGAGCTGAGCGAGCTGCGGGTACGCTCGCCGCTGCCGGGGGTGACCCACCCGCCCACGGGGTAGAAAAGATGAATCGTCCTCTCCTCGGAGGTGCCACCCATGCCTGAGCCCCGTCTGCTCATCGGCCCGTTGCTGCGCCGGGTCGTCGGCACCCGGGCGACGGTGTGGGTGGAGACCAGCGGGCCCGCGGTGGTCACCGTCCGCACGGCCGACGGCGCCACCGGCTCCGCGCCGACCTTCTCCGCGTACGACCACCACTACGCGCTGGTGGTGGTGGAGGGGCTCACCCCGGACCACACCACCAGCTACGAGGTGCTGGTCGACGACGAGCTGGTCTGGCCGGTGGCCCGGGACGGGTTCCCGCCCAGCGTGATCCGGACCAGGGCGGCCGACGACCGGGACCAGCCGGTCAGCCTGATCTTCGGGTCGTGCCGGGAGACCACCCAGCACAACACCACCCGCAAGCTGCCCCCGGACGCGCTTGACGCGTACGCCCGGCGGTTGATGGCCGCGCCCGACCGGGATGCGCAGCCCGACCTGCTGGTGCTGCTCGGCGACCAGGTCTATGCCGACGTCACCTCGCCCACGGTCAGACGGTTGCTCAAGCGGCGTCGGCGGCGGCCGAAGGACGCCCCGGCCGACCAGGTGGTCAGCTTCGACGAGTACACCAAGCTCTATCTGGAGTCGTGGCGCGACCCGGAGATCCGCTGGCTGCTGTCCACCGTGCCGAGCGTGATGATCTTCGACGACCACGAGGTGATCGACGACTGGAACACCTCGAAGTCGTGGCGGTCCGACATGCGCGAGCAGGCCTGGTGGGCCGAGCGGATCCGCAGCGGCCTGGCCTCCTACTGGGTCTACCAGCACCTGGGCAACCTGGCCCCGGACGAGATCGCCGCCGACCCGCTCTACGCCAAGGTCGTCGCCGCCGAGGACGCCACCGACGTGCTGCGCGAGTTCGGCGAGCGGGTCGACAAGGAGGCCGATGAGGCGCACGACACCGAACGCTGGCGGGCCGTGCAGTACCAGTGGAGCTACGCGCTGGACCTGGGCCGGACCCGGCTGGTCATGCTGGACAACCGGTGCAGCCGGGTGCTCGAACCGGGCGGTCGGGCGATGCTGCCCGCCGGTGAGTGGTCCTGGTTCCTCGACCGGGCCCACGGCGTCTACGACCACCTGGTGATCGGGGCGTCGCTGCCCTGGCTGCTGCCGCCGGGCATCCACCACGTGGAGGCGTGGAACGAACGGCTGGCCGACTCCGGCCGGCCGTGGGTCGCCGGGCTGGCCGAGAAGCTGCGCCGAGCGCTCGACCTGGAGCACTGGGCCGCGTTCCGCCGTTCGTTCGACGCCCTCGGCGCGCTGTTCGTGCGGCTGGGCAGCGGCACCCAGGGCAGCACCGGGGACCGGATCGGCGCGGGGCCCGCGTACCCGGCGCCGGCGTCGATCAGCGTGCTCTCCGGCGACGTGCACCACTCGTACGTGGCCCGCGCCCGGTTCGACGACCCGGCGGTGCGTACCCCGGTGCACCAGCTCACCTGTTCCCCGATCCACAACCAGGTGCCGGCGGCGATGCGCCCGCTGATGAAGCTGGGCTGGAGCGCGGGACCGGCGGCGGCCACCCGGGCGCTGGCCCGCTCCGCCGGGGTACGCCGCCCGACGGTGCGTTGGAAGAAGCTGGCCGGCCCGTACTTCGGCAACGCGGTGAGCACGCTGCGGCACACCGGGCGGGAGGCCGTGGTGCTGATCGAGGGCACCACCAGCGACGGGCACCTGCGTGAGGTGGCCCGGCAGCGACTCTCCTCGGCGAAGTGACCTCCGCCACGTACCCTCGTGCCGTGGACGATCATCTGCCGGAGACGCTGCGCGTGTTGGAGCACGAACTCACGGCGCTGCTCCGCCGGGGCCGGGCACTGTCCTGGGAGATCGCCCGGGAGGTGCACCCCAACCTGGAGCCGAACGCGTACGGCCTGCTGCTGTGGTTGCGCCGGTCCGGGTCGACCCGGCTGACCGACCTGGCCGCTGAGCTGGGCATCGGTAAGGGCACGCTGAGCCGGCAGATCCAGGGGTTGGAGGCGCTGGGCCTGGTGCGCCGCGATCCGGACCCGGTCGACCGGCGGGCTGCGCAGCTGCGGCTGACCGAGGAGGGCACCCGGCGGTTCGACGCCGCCCGGTCCGCCCGGATGGACCAGATCAACCGGTCGATGGAGACCTGGCCGAAGCGGGACGTCGAGGAGTTCGCCCGCCTGATGCACCGGTTCAACGAGACCTTCTGACCCCGTCGCGCCACTCCCCGGCTCCGGCGGGCGTCACCTGCTGACCCACTCCGGCCCGGCGGTGCGACGCGCCGACCCCGCCGACCCCGCCGACCCCGCCCCGCCCCGCCGACCCCGCCGACCCCGCCCCGCCCCGTCGGGCCCCGCCGCACCCCGGCCCGGCCCGGGGGCAAAGGGAATAGAGCCAGGTCACCTCCGGTTGTTGCTTGAGGCAACGAACGCTTACGGTTGCCCGAGGCACCCTTTTCACCACCAGCGGAGGCAACGACGATGACCCAGGCGACAGCGCCCACCCGGGCGACCGGCGTCGAGATGACCCACCGGCAGATCCTGGAGGCCCTCTCCGGACTGCTGCTGGGCATGTTCGTCGCGATCCTCTCCTCCACGGTCGTCTCCAACGCGCTGCCGCGGATCATCACCGAGCTCAAGGGCGGCCAGTCCGCCTACACCTGGGTGGTCACCTCGACCCTGCTGGCGACCACCGCGACCACCCCTATCTGGGGCAAGCTCGCCGACCTGACCAGCAAGAAGCTGCTGGTCCAACTCTCCCTGGCCATCTTCGTGCTGGGCTCCGTGCTGGCCGGCCTGTCCCAGTCCACCGAGCAGCTCATCGCCTGCCGGGTGCTCCAGGGCGTCGGCGCGGGCGGCCTCACCGCCCTGGCCCAGGTGATCATGGCGACGATGATCGCGCCCCGCGAGCGCGGCCGGTACAGCGGCTACCTCGGCGCGGTGCTGGCCGTCGGCACCATCGGCGGCCCGCTGATCGGCGGCGTCATCGTCGACACCTCCTGGCTCGGCTGGCGCTGGTGCTTCTACGTCGGCGTGCCGTTCGCCATCGCCGCCCTGGTGGTGCTCCAGAAGACCCTGCACCTGCCGGTCGTCAGGCGCCAGGTGAAGATCGACTGGTGGGGCGCGACCCTGATCACCGCCGCCGTGTCGCTGCTGCTGATCTGGGTCACCCTGGCCGGCGACAAGTACGACTGGATCTCCGGGCAGAGCGCCGCCATGGTGATCGGCGCGATCGCCCTCGGCGTGCTCGCCGTCCGCGTCGAGAACCGGGCCAGCGAGCCGATGATCCCGCCGAGGCTGTTCCGCAACCGGACCATCACCCTCGCCGTCGTCGCCAGCATCGCCGTCGGCGTCGGGATGTTCGGTGCATCGGTCTTCCTCGGCCAGTACTTCCAGATCAGCCGGGGCGAGAGTCCGACCATGTCCGGTCTGATGACCATGCCGATGATCCTCGGCCTGCTGATCTCCTCCGTCGTCGTCGGCCGGATCATCACCCGGACCGGCCGCTGGAAGCGCTACCTGGTCGCCGGATCGGCGCTGCTCACCGCCGGCTTCGCGCTGATGGGCACGATCCGCTACGACACCCCCTACTGGCACCTGTCCATCTACATGGCGCTGATCGGGCTCGGGCTCGGCATGACCATGCAGAACCTCGTCCTCGCCGTGCAGAACACCGTCGACACCCACGAACTCGGCGCGGCCAGCTCGGTGGTGGCGTTCTTCCGCAGCCTCGGCGGCGCGGTCGGCGTGTCCGTGCTCGGCGCGGTCCTCAGCCACCGGGTCAAGGACTACATCGCCGACGGACTCACCGCGCTGGGCATCCCGGCCACCGGCTCGGGCAGCGGCGGCGTGCTGCCCAACGTGCACACCCTGCCGGGGCCGATCCGGACCGTGGTGGAGAGCGCCTACGGCCACGGCGCGGGTGACATCTTCCTGGTCGCCGCCCCGTTCGGGCTGATCTCCCTGATCGCGGTGATCTTCATCAAGGAGATCCCGCTACGCCAGCACACCGGGGACGCCCGGACCGACACCGTCGCGCAGGAGTCCACCGTCGCGGCGGCTGCCGGGGCGGCGGTGGTCCGCACCGGGACCGACCGGTGAGCATCCCCGTCGAGCGTGAGCAGTACGGCCCGCAGGCTCGCCCGCAGGAGTTCGAGCGGGGCACCGACGGACCCCGGGTCGTGCTGGTCGGGGTCGACGGCAGCCGCACCTCGCTACGGGCCGCCTCCTACGCGGCAGGGCTGGCCCGTCGACAGGGCGCCGGACTGGTGGTGGTCTTCGTCAGCGCCCCGGCCGGCTACACCGGCCTGATGCCCGGGGTGGTGGCCGGGGCGGTCCAGCAGACCCACGACGAACTCGCCGACGACCTGCGACAGGAGTGCCGCCGGGGCGCGGAGGAGCTGGGGCTGCCGGTGACGTTCCTGTGCCGGCGCGGCGACGCGTACACCGAGTTGCGGGCGGCAGCCGACGAGTCCCGGGCGGACCTGGTGGTGGTCGGCTCCTCCGAGCAGGCCGGGCACCGGCTGGTCGGTTCCGTCGCCACCCGCCTGGTCCGCACCGGCCGCTGGCCGGTCCTCGTCGTCCCCTGACCGGGGCAGGGTCGGCGACCGCCGCCTGCGCCGGGTCGTCGCGGGGCATCCGGGCCGGGTGGTGCCGCCGACGGCGCGACGAATAACGGTCGCGGAATGTCGGACCGGGCGACGAGGATGCCGGACATGACCTGGCGAGCACCGGACATCACCCGGACCCCTGAACTCCCCGTCGGCGACGAGCGGGCCATGCTGGAGAGCTGGCTCGACTACCACCGGCAGACCCTGCTGCTCAAGTGTGCCGGGCTCACCGGCGAGCAGTTGCGCACCCCGAGCGTGCCGCCGTCCGAGCTCACCCTGCTCGGCCTGGTCCGGCACCTGGGCGAGGTGGAGGCCTGGTGGTTCCGGGAGAACTTCGCCGGGCAGCAGTTCGACTACCCGTACGGTTCCGTGGACGACCCGGACGCCGACCTCGACGTGAGCCACGCCGACGCCGAGGCCGACTTCGCCACCTATCACGAGCAGGTCACCCTGGCCCGGGCCGTCACCGTCGGCCGCTCGCTCGACGAGACGTTCACCGAGGTGGGCCCCAAGAAACGGACCTTCAGCCTGCGCTGGGTCTACCTGCACCTGATCGAGGAGTACGCCCGGCACAACGGTCACGCCGACCTGCTCCGGGAACGCCTCGACGGGGTCACCGGCGAGTGACCCCGCCGCCGGTCGGCGCGGCCCACCCGTCCGCCGGCCGGCCCGACCCCGGCCTGGGGGTGTTGCGGGCACCCGTCGTGACCAGATGACCGGACATCACCATCCGTGAGGCCGCAGGAGCGCTCCGGAGCACCGATGAGCGGCGTGCGTCCACACGGGATGATGAAGACATGGGTGAGGTCTTCCGCCGTCGCCCGCCCGGCCGGCGGGCGGTGATGTTGCTGCTGGCGGCGTTGCTGGCTGCCGCCGTGGCCGTCGTGCTGCTGCGTCGTCCCGTCGATGGCGCAGCGCTGCGACCCGGCTGGGCCGGCACCGAGCAGGCCGGTTGGATCGCCGGCATCGTCAGCGCGGTGTTCTCCCTGGTCGGCACCATCGCCGCCGTGCAGGCGCTGCGGGTCGGCCGAGCCGACCGTGCCCCGGCGACCGGCCGTCTGGTGCAGGTCGGACGGCTGCCGCAGTCCGCGTCCTGGTTCCAGGACCGACGTGCGCAGCTGGACCTGACCCGCGTCGCCCGGACCGGCCGCACCGCGGTGCTCACCCAGGTGCTCTCCGGGATGGGCGGTGTCGGCAAGACCCAACTCGCGGCCCAGTTCGCCCGACGACTGGCCCACACCGGCGAACTCGACCTGCTGGTCTGGATCACCGCCATCAGCCGGGACGCCATCCTCGCCGGTTACGCCCAGGCTGCCTGGCAACTACGTCTGGTCGATCCGACGGTGGACTTGGAGCAGGCCGCCGCGACACTGCTGAACTGGTGCGAACGCACCGACCGCCGCTGGCTGGTGGTGCTGGACAACCTCGACACGCCGGCCCACGCGGCCGGCTGGTGGCCGCCCGCCAACCGCCACGGACGCACGATCGTCACCACCCGCCGACGTGACGCCGTCCTCGCCGCCGAGGGTCGCGTCCTGGTCGAGGTGGGGCTCTTCAGCGAGGCCGAGGCCGCAGGCTACCTGCACCGGGCCATCGCCGACCCGGGTCGGCTGGCCGAGGCCGGTCAACTCGCCGCCGACCTCGGCCATCTGCCGCTGGCCGTCGCCCAGGCCGCCGCCTTCATCCGGGACCGGGGGCTCGACTGCGCCGGTTACCGCCGGCTGCTCACCGACCGCCGACGGCGGCTCGACGAGTTGGTGCCCCAGCCGGACGCCCTCCCCGACGACCACCGGGCCACGGTGGCGGCGACCTGGGCGCTGTCCATCGACGCCGCCGACGCGGCGGCCCCCGCCGGCCTGGCCCGGCCGGTGCTGAATCTGGTCGCGCTGCTGGACCCCAACGGCGTCCCCACCACCCTGCTCACCACCACGGCCGTACTGGCCTATCTGACCGAGGCACGCGGCACCGGCGACGTCGTCGGGGTGGACGACGTGGGTCGCGCCCTGCACAACCTGCACCGGCTCAACCTGATCACGCACGACCCGCACGGTGGCAGCCTGCGGGTGCACGCGCTGGTGCAGCGCGCCGCACGGGACGAGCTCACCGGCGACCAGCTCAGCCGGGCCACCCGGACCGCCGCCGCCGCGCTGCTGGACCAGTGGCCCGAGAGCGAGACCCGCCCGGCCCTCAGTCAGGCGTTCCGGGCGAACACCGTCGCGCTCCGTGATCATGTCGGTGACCTGCTGCTCCGCGACGAATCTCGGGACGTGTTGATCAGCCTCTACAGCAGCCTGGGTGACGCCGGGCTGGTCAGGGCCGCCAGCGACGGCCTGGATCGGACCATCGCCGACTCGCTGCGGCTGTACGGGCCCGACCACGCCGGAACACTCAACTTCCGTTTTCTGCACGCCTTCCACCGGGGTTGGGGCGGAGATGCCGCCGGGGCGGCGGACGAATTCGTCACGCTCGCCGCCGACTGCATCCGGGTGCTGGGCCCGGACGCCCCGCTCACATTGACCACCCGGCACAACATCGCCTTCTGGCGGGGCGAGGCGGGCGATCCCGCCGGGGCCGCCGAAGCCACCGCCGAGGTCTTCGCCGACCGCCTACGGGTAAACGGCCCGGACCACCCCGAGACACTGAACTCCCGGGGAAGCCTGGCCTGGCTACTGGGACAGGCCGGTGATCCGGCCGGTGCGGTCGTCGCGCTCCGTGAGCTGCTCGCCGACTGCCATCGGCTGCTGGGCCCCGAGCACGACGTGACCCTGAAAGCCCGCAACGGCCTGGCCTTCCAGCTCGGCGTCACCGGTGAGCACGCCGCCGCGGTGAGCGAGACGCGGGCACTGGTGGCGGACTACATCCGGGTGCTCGGCGCCGAGCATCCGCAGACCCTGTCCGCGCAACGGAACCTGGCCTCGTGGCGGGGGCACGCAGGGGATCCGGCGGGTGCCGCCGACGCCCTGGAGCAGTTGCTGGCCACCTGTCTGCGGGTGGTCGGCCCGGACCATCCGCTCACCGCCGAAGCCGCCGAGGCCCTGACGTACTGGCGACAGCAGAGCCAGCCCCACGACGTCAGCGACGGCTGACCCCCGCCGCCCGGGGTCAGTGGGCCAGCGCCGCCCGCAGGTAGCGCAGCCCCTCCGGCCCACTCCACCGGTACGCCGACAGCCCGGCCGCCCGTGCCCCCCGGACCGCCCAGTCCTCGTCGTCGACGAAGAGCACCCGCGCGGGCGGGGTCTCCAGCGCCGCGCAGGCGGCCTGGAAGTACTCCTTCGCCGGCTTGTGCACCCCGACGACCGAGGAGTTGACCACCACGTCCAGCTCGCCGACCAGGCCCAACTCGGCGAGGTCGGTGTCGAGCAGGTCGGTGGCGTTGGTGCCGAGACCCACCCGGACCCCGGTGGCCCGCACCTCGCGGACGAACGCCAGCACGTCGGCGTCGAGCTCACCCCGGTAGCGCTGCCACTGCTGCACCGCCGCTCGCGCCCGGTCCGGGCCGACCGACTCGGTCAGCGCGTCAGCCACGCTGGACACCCAGTCGGCGTGGCTGACCTGACCGGTCAGCACCGGTTGTAGCCGCCCCCAGTGCATGGCGATCTCGCCGAGCACCCCGGCGGAGAGGCCGTACTCCCGCTCGATGCCGGCGGCCACCGCCGGGTCCCAGTGGCGCAGCACGCCGTCGAAGTCGAGCAGGAGCGCCGTCGGCCGTTCCCGTGCCACTACTGATTCTCCTCAGTTCGGTCGGACCGCTCGTCGTCGGTCCGGTTGAGCCGTTGGCTGATCACCTGGGTGACGCCGCTGCGCATGGTCACGCCGTAGAGCGCGTCGGCGATCTCCATGGTCCGCTTCTGGTGGGTGATGACGATCAGCTGGCTCTTCTCCCGCAACTGGGCCAGCAGCGTGATCAACCGACCCAGGTTCACGTCGTCGAGGGCCGCCTCCACCTCGTCCATGATGTAGAACGGGCTGGGCCGGGCCCGGAAGATCGCCACCAGCATCGCCACCGCCGTCAGCGACCGCTCACCACCGGAGAGCAGCGACAACCGTTTGATCTTCTTGCCGGGCGGCCGGGCCTCCACCTCCACGCCGGTGGTGAGCAGGTCGTCGGGTTCGGTGAGGATCAACCGGCCCTCGCCGCCGGGGAAGAGCACGGTGAAGACCTGCTCGAACTCGCGGGCGGTGTCGGCGAACGCGCTGGCGAAGACCTCCAGGATCCGCTCGTCGACGTCCTTGACCACGGTGAGCAGGTCACGCCGGGTGGCCTTGAGGTCCTCCAGCTGCTCGGAGAGGAACTTGAAGCGCTCCTCCAGGGCGGCGAACTCCTCCAGCGCGAGCGGGTTGACCTTGCCGAGCAGGGCCAGTTCCCGTTCCGCCTTGGCGGCCCGCTTCTCCTGCACCGGCCGCTCGTAGCGGACCGGCTCGGGCACCGGCAGGCCGTCGCGTTCGGCGGTCGCGACGTCCACCGGGGTCGGCGGGACGGGCTGCGCCGGGCCGTACTCGGCGAGCAGGGTCTCCAGGTCCAGGCCGAAATCCTCGGCGGCCTTGGCTTCCAACTGCTCGATGCGCAGCCGCTGCTCGGCGCGGGCCACCTCGTCGCGGTGCACCTGGCTGGTCAACCGCTCCAGCTCCGCGCCGAGCCGCTTCGCCGCCCCGCGTACCTCCTGGAGTTCGGCTTCCCGGGCGGCGCGTTCGCGGGCGACCGCGTCGCGGTGCTCCTCGGCGCGCGCGACGGAGGTGCCCAACCGGGTGAGTGCCTCGCGGGCCCCGCCGACCACGGCTCGGGCGATCGCCGCGCCCCGGGTCCGGGCCGCCCGCCGGGCCGCCGCCCGCTCCCGGGCCGCCCGCTCGGCGGTGGCCTGCCGGGCCAGCGAGTCGGCCCGGCCGGCGATCGAGGCGACGCGCTCCTCGGCGGTACGCACCGCGAGCCGGACCTCCATCTCGTTCTGCCGGGCCCGGGGCACCATCGCGGCGAGCTGGTCCCGGTCCTCGGTGGAGGGTTCCGCGTCGATCGGGGTGTCCTCGGCGAGCCGCAGCCGCTCCGCCAGCTCGGCGAGGGCGGTCAGGTCACGTTCCCGGGCCGCCTCGGCGCGGGACCGGCTCTCACCGAGCCGGTCGGTCTCCGCCCTGGCCGACCGGGCCGCCGCACCCAGCTCGGCCAGCCGGCGGGCGGCGGCGTTGCGGTGGCTCTCCGCCTCCCGTTTCGCGGCGGCGGCGTGCTGCACCGCCTCCTTCGCGGCGGCCACCTCGGCCCGGGCGTCGACGAGCTGGTCGCGCAGCTCCGCACCGGTCCGTTCGGCGGTGAGCCGGTTGGCGCGGGCCTCCTCCACCGCAGCCTGCACCTCGATGAAGCTGGCCGCCTTGGCCGACCCGCCGGCCGCCGCGTACGCCCCGACCACGTCACCGTCCGGGGTGACCGCGCGCAGCTCCGGGTTGTCGGCGACCAGCTCGGCAGCGGCGGCGAGGTCGTCGACCAGCGCCACGTCACGCAGCGCCCGGTGTACGGCGGGGCGCAGCTCGGGGGCGCACTCCACCAGGTCCGGCGCCCACCGGGCGGTCTCCGGAAGCCGGGGGCGCAGCGCGTCGGCGGAGCCGGTCATGCCGGGGCCGGCGGGGCTGCCGACCAGCAGGCCGGCCCGCCCGGCGTCGGAGATCTTCAGCAGCCGCATCGCCTCGACGGCCTCGTCCACCCCGGTGACCGCCACCGCGTCGGCGAGCCCACCGAGCGCGGCGGCGAGGGCGGCCTCGTGGCCGGCGGCGACGGTGAGCAACCCGGCCAGGCTGCCCAGCAGGCCGGGCACCTCGTCGGCGCGGGCCAGCAGCGCCCCGGCACCGTCCTTGCGGCGCAGGCCCAGGGCGAGCGCCTCCTCGCGGGCCTTCCACGTCGCGGCGTCCTTCTCGGCGGCCCGCTCGGTGTCGGCCAACGCCCGGACGGTGGCCTGGGCCCGTTCGTGGGCGGCCACCGCCTCGGCATGCCGGTCGTCGAGTTCGGCGTTGTCCCGGTCGGCCTCGGTGGACTGTTCGGCGACCGCGTCCAGCTCGGCCTGGGCCTGGTCGGCGCGGGCCAGGGCGTCGGCGTGCGCGGCGGCGAGCCGGTCGATCTCCTCGCCGGCGCTGGTGGTCCGCGCCCGCGCCGAGTTCACCTGCCCGGTCAGCCGGGCCAGGCCCTCCCGCCGGTCGGCGATCGCCTTGGCGGCGGCGACGAGTTCCCGTTCGGCGGCGGCGAGCTGGCGTTCCAGCTCCTGCCGGTGCTCGACGGCCTCGGCGAGCCGGATCTGGTCGTCGGTGAGCGCCGCGCGCAGCTCCTCCTCCTGCTCGCGGACCCGCTGCGACTCGGCCTCCAACTGGTCGGGGTCCCGGCCGGGTCGCTCGTCGTCGCCGGTGGCGCTGAGGTGGCGCAGCCGTTCCCGGGCCACCTGCTCCACCGAGCGGAACCGTTCGGCGAGGGCGGAGAGCTTGTACCAGGTGTCCTGGGCGGCGGCGAGCAGCGGCGCGTCCTCGGCGAGCGCCGCCTCCAGCTCACCGAGACGGCCCTGCACCTCGGTGTGCTCGTCCTCGATCTGTTCGCGCCGCTGGCGCAGCGCCGTCTCGTCGGCGATCTCCTTGTCCAGGGTGACCCGCAGGGTGTGCAGGTCGTCGGCGAGCAGCCGGAGCCGGGCGTCGCGCAGGTTGGCCTGGATGGCGGCGGCCCGGCGGGCCACCTCGGCCTGCCGGCCCAGTGGCTTGAGCTGGCGGCGCAGCTCGGCGGTGAGGTCGGTCAGCCGGTTGAGGTTGACCTGCATCGCGTCGAGCTTCCGCAGCGCTTTCTCCTTGCGCTTGCGGTGCTTGAGCACGCCGGCCGCCTCCTCGATGAACGAGCGGCGGTCCTCCGGTTTGGCGTGCAACATGCCGTCGAGCCGGCCCTGACCGACGATGATGTGCATCTCCCGGCCGATGCCGGAGTCGCTGAGCAGCTCCTGGATGTCGAGCAGCCGGCACGAGTCGCCGTTGATCTCGTACTCGCTCTCGCCGGAGCGGAACATCCGGCGGGTGATGGAGACCTCGGTGTACTCGATCGGCAGCGCGCCGTCGGTGTTGTCGATGGTGAGGGTGACCTCGGCCCGGCCCAGCGGCGCCCGCCCGGCGGTGCCGGCGAAGATGACGTCCTCCATCTTGCCGCCGCGCAGCGCCTTGGCGCCCTGCTCGCCCAGCACCCAGGCGATCGCGTCGACGACGTTGGACTTGCCGGAGCCGTTCGGGCCGACCACGCAGGTGATCCCGGGCTCCAGCTTCAACGTCGTGGCGGAGGCGAAGGACTTGAACCCCTTCACCGTCAGACTCTTGAGATGCACCTGTCCGATCCTCGTCCGGTGGCCACCGCAGGCGTCGCGGGCTGCGCGGACCTGGTGAACCCGCAGACTAACCCGTCGGTACGCGGTGGCCGGCACGCGACCCGCCCCGGCCCCCGGTGCCGCACCCCGTACGGTCCGGAAAATGATCGGGTGTGCTACGCCACATCGAGTGACAAGATCACGAATTGACGCCCGGAAGAATTGCCGGCGACAGCACTGCGCGCCGGCACAAAAAGTGTCGGCGCGCTATTTCGCGGTGGTGCTGTTCAGTTTTCTGCGGTGCCGAAGATCAGGTGAGCGCCGGCTCGGCCAGCCGGAGGAGGTCGTCCACCTCCGCCGCAGCCGCCGCGAGCCGATCATTGTCGGCACGCAGGCGCGTGATCTCGAACTCCAGGGTCTGCACCCTGGAACGCAGTCGGGTGACCTCGTCGAGCAGACGCCGGTCGGGCGCTGCACCTACGTGGCCGTACAGGGCCTTCGCCATGCTAACTCCTTGATATGCGCTGCCGGAAAAGCCGGCCAACGCGCGCCCATTTCGTGTTCGCGACTACTACCGGGCCACTGAGTTCCGGGCGTGGCTGGGCGCGACTGGCGACACCTACATATTGAGCGATAATCCGCCGTTCGTCAAGTTCTCGCAGGCCGTAGATCATCTACACGCCTACCCTGACGACTGTGCCCGGGGGCCGTAAGGCTCGGACACTCTCTGTCCGGACTTCTTGACTCTACGCCTTCCCCGGCGGCTACGGTGACCCTGGATGTCTGCCCGGCCTTAACTCTTCCTTAGCCGCGTTGCCGCTGTTCCCGTTGCCGCCGTAGCGTCACCCCGGCCCGCAACCGACCCGTGGAGGCGACAGGCGTGTACGGCTCGACCGATCCGAACGACCCGGACGCCGCATACCGACGGCCGCAGCCGTCGGCGGACGACCCGGCCTGGCTGACCGACCGTCCCGAGCCCCGCTCGGCGTACCTCTTCGGTGACGACCCGACGCCGGACGGCCCGGATCGGACCGGCCCCGACCCGGCCGGCACCTCCGCCGGGCGCTTCGCGGGTGGACCCGACCGCTGGGCCGCCGGACCGCCCCCCGCCGGTGACCACCGGGCCGACGCGGCACCCGGCCAGCACCCGGCGGAACCGACCGGAACGTGGCGGAACGAGCCGGCGGACCGGTGGCGCGACGAGCCGACCGGCCGGTGGACCGCAGCGGCCGCCGGGCAGTGGCCGGCCGCCGACCGGACCGACCGTCGGCAGGACGGACCGACCGGGACGTGGCAGGACGGACCGACCGGGACGTGGCAGGACGACCGGACCGACCGCTGGCAGGCTGACCAGACCGGTCCCACGCAGGGCGGGCCCGCCGGTTCGTGGCAGGACACGCCGACCGGGCCGCGGCACGGCGAACCCGACGGGCAGTGGCAGGGCGAAACCGACGGGCAGTGGCACGGCGAACCGGCCGGTGGCTGGCAGGGCGGGCACGCCGACCGGTGGCCGGACACGCAGGGCGGGCAGACCGGCCAGTGGCACGGCGAGCAGGCCGGGCCGTGGGGTGGCGAGCCGGCCGGGCCGTGGCACGGCGATGCCGCCAACCGCTGGCAGGACACGCCTGGCGAGCCGGCCGACCGCTGGCAGGACGAGCAGACCGGGCGGTGGCAGGGCGAACCGGCCGGCCCGTGGGGCGGGGACACGCACCCGGCCACCGGACAGGACGGGCCCTGGGTGGGCGAACCGGACGGGCGGCAGGCGTACCTGAGCGGAGCCGGTTCCGGGCCCGCCGACCGGGACGCCACCGCGCTCGCCCCGGCGGTCGTGCCGGCCGGCGGACCGACGACACCCACCGGCAACGGCCGGCCGACACCCACCGGCCCCGGCCGGCCGCGTCGCCGGCCGAAGCGTCCACTGCTCATCGGCGGGGCCGCCGCCGCGGCGACCCTGGTGGTGAGCCTGGGCATCGGCGCGCTGCTGCTGCCCGACGACGACGAGCGCACCGACCCGGCCGCCCTCGACGAACCGGTGGCCACCGCGCCGGTCATCCCGGACACCGCACCGAGCACCACCGCCCCGACCTCCCCCAGCCCGTCACCGAGCCCGTCGGCGGCGTCGCCGAGCCCGTCGCCGAGCCGGAGCGTCACGCCGACGCCCGCCCCGAGCCGGACCCAGCCGGCGTCCCGGCAGACCACCCGGGGCGGCAACATCCCCACCGCGGCGACCACCACCCGGGCCGCGGTCAGCGGCGGCGGGGGCAGCCAGGTCCAGCAGGTCGTCGACCTGGTCAACGCCGAACGGGCCAAGGCCGGCTGCGCCGCCGTCACGGTGGACGCCAAGCTGACCCTCGCCGCCCAGCAGCACAGCCAGGACCAGGCCGACCACAAGAACATGACGCACACCGGCAGCGACGGCAGCGACGCCGGCCAGCGGCTGGACCGGGCCGGTTACACCTGGCGCACCTACGGCGAGAACGTCGCCTGGAACCAGCAGACCCCGGCTGCGGTGATGGACGCCTGGATGAACAGCTCCGGCCACCGGGCCAACATCCTCAACTGCGCGTTCACCGAGATCGGCGTGGGTGTGGCCAGTAGCAACGGGCCGTACTGGACGCAGGACTTCGCCGCCCCGCGCTGACCGGGGACGGCCAGCCCCCGGCGACGACGTGACCGCGTCGTCGCCGGGGGCTTCTCGTTTGACCGGGTGAGGCGTGCGACGTACCGCACGGGACCCGGGAGCCGCCGATGCGCATCCGGCCGTCAGCGTCCGCGACGCGCGGCGGGTCGCCGCTGCCCACCCGGCCACCGCGGCGCCACCCGGCCCGCCGGGTGCTGTCGGCCACGCTGGCACTCACCCTGCTGACCCCGGTGTACGCCTGCCGTCCCGACCTCGGCCCGCCCGGCGCACCGACCCCGTGGCCGCCCGGCACGGCCCGGCAGTGGCGGTGGCAGTGGCAGCTCACCGGCCCGGTCGACACCACCGTCGACGCCGACGTCTTCCTCCTCGACCCGGTCCGGGTGAGCACCGCCGAGACCGGGGCGTTGCGTCGGCGCGACCGGCGGCTGATCTGTCACGTGCCGGTCGGGACGTACGCCGGGACGGATCCGGACGCCGCGCGCTACCCGGCGGCGGTCGGCGGCGGTGCGGCGGGGCGGCCCGGGAGCCGGTGGGTCGACATCCGGCGGTGGGACCTGCTGCGTCCCGTCCTGGCCGACCGGTTCCGGCTCTGCCGGGGCAAGGGTTTCGGCGCGGTGGCCCTCGTCGACGCCGACGGGTACGCCCACCGGTCGGGTTTCCCGCTCGACTTCGACGACCAGTTGGCGTTCAACCGGCGGTCCGCCGCGCTGGCCCGGACCCTGGGTCTCTCCCCCGGCCTGGTCGGCGACGTCGCGCAGGTGGCCGCGCTGGCCCCGGACTTCGACTTCGCGGTCGACGAGGAGTGCGTCCGGCTGCGCCGCTGCGCCAAGCTGCTCCCGTTCGCCGACGCGGACAAGCCGGTCTTCCAGGTCGAGTACGCCGGGGATCCGGCGGGTTTCTGCGTGACGACCGTCGGCTACGGCTTCGCCTCGATCCGCAAGAACCGCACCCTGGACGCCTGGCGCGTGCCCTGTCCCACCGTCCCCGGGCCGGTCCCCGGCACACCGGGGTGACCCGGACCGCGAGCTGCGGTCCGGGTCATCCGCGCCGCCGGCCACGGCGCTGCACCACCCGCAAGGGCGGTCACCGGCGGCGAGTGGGCGGGGCGGCGGCCCCGGGGCTGGTGGAACGGCCGGTCAGTGTGCCCCGACCAGCTCCGGCGTCGGGTCGGCCGGTGGGGTGGCGGCGGGCCGGCTGCGCCCGCGCAGGAAGCGGGGCGCCCACCAGTTGGCCTCGCCGAGCAGCGTCATCACCGACGGCAGCACCACCGCCCGGATGATCGTGGCGTCCAGCAGGATCGCCGCGGCCAGCCCGATGCCGAGCTGCTTCATGTCGATCGTGCTGAGCGAGGCGAAGATCGCGAACACCCCGACCATCACGATCGCCGCGCTGGTCACCACCCCCGCCGAGGAGGTGATGCCGTAGGCGACCGCGTCGGCGTTGGACCGGCCGGCGCGTACCGCCTCCCGGATCCGGCTGACCACGAAGACGTGGTAGTCCATGGAGAGCCCGAAGAGCACCACGAACAGGAACAGCGGCAGCCAGGAGACGATCGCCCCCATCGAGGTGAAACCGAGCAGGTCCTGCGCCCACTCGCCCTGGAAGACCAGCACCAGCAGGCCGTAGGCGGCCCCGGCGGAGAGCAGGTTGAGCAGGATCGAGGTGAGGGCGACCACCACCGACCGGAACGTCCAGGTCATCACGAGGAAGGTCAGCGCCAGCACGAACGCCATCACCAGCGGCAGCTTCTCCCGGATGTGCCGGGCGTAGTCCTCGCTGGCGGCCACCCCGCCACCGACGGCGTACTCGACGCCGGGGATGCCACGCAGTGCGGCGGGCAGCAGGTCGTCGCGGAGTTCGTGCAGGGAGCGCACCGACCGGTCGTCCCGGCTGGCGTACGGGGTGGCCACCTCCAGCACCGACACCCGGCGGTCCGCCGACACCTCGATCTTCGGGCCGTCCGCCTCCACGGGGGCGAACAGCGGGTCGGCGGCGGCGGTGCGGGCCAGCCCGGTCAGCGCGGCGCGCACCTGGTCGGCCTGTTCGGCGGGGGCCCGGACGGCGACCGTGTGGCTGGTGCCGGTGCTCGGGAAGGCGGCGGTCAGCCGGTCGTACGCCTGCATCGCCGGGGTGGTCCGGGGCAGGTCCTCCATGCCGGGGAACTTCAGCTTCATGCCGAGCGCCGGGGCGGCCAGGGCGAGCAGCAGCCCCACCGAGACGATCAGGGTGGCCCGGGGCGCGCGCAGCGCGGGCCGCAGCACCGCCGGCCAGAACCGGGGCCGGGCCGGCTGCCCGTGCCGTCCGGTGCGGGGCGCGGTGAGCCGCCACAGCAGCGGCACCCGGGGGCGGTCCACCCAGCGGCCCAGCTTGGCCAGCAGTGCCGGCAGCACGGTCAGCGAGCCGGTCACCGCGACGGCGACCACGAGGATCGAGCCGACGGCGAGGGACGAGAAGACCACGTCGTCGGCGAGCATCAGGCCGGCCATCGAGATGATCACCGCGAAGCCGGAGACGACCACGGCGTGCCCGGAGGTCTCGGCGGCGATCTCCACCGCGTCCAGCCCGGACCGGCCCTTGGCCCGTTCCTCCCGTTCCCGTCGGACGTAGAACAGCGAGTAGTCCACCCCGACGGCCATCCCGATCAGCAGGATCACGCTGGAGGTGGTGTCGGTGGCGGGCACCAGGTGGGAGGCGAGGGTGGACAGCCCCATCGCGGCGGCCACCGAGGAGAGCGCCAGCAGCACCGGCACCCCGGCGGCGATCAGCGCGCCGAACGCGACGATCAGGATGGCCAGGGTGACCGGCAGGCTGAGCAGCTCGGCCCGCTTGAAGTCCCGGCCCAGGGTGTCGTCCAGGGCCTGGTTGATCGACGGGCCGCCGACCTGCTCGATCCGCAGCTGCGGGTGGGCGGCCTGGGCGGCGGCGGTGGCGTCGCGCAGCGGCTGCACCCGGTCGGCGGCGGTCTCCGGATCACCGGCCATGGTGATCGGCACCAGCAGCGCGGCACCGTCGCGCGACGGCACCGGCTCGCCCACCGACGCCACTCCGGTGATCTGCCGCAGCCGGTCGGCCGCGTCGGTCGCGGCGGCCTGCGCGGCGGCCCGGTCCAGGGTGCCGGTACGCGGGGTGATCAGGATGTTCTCCACCGCCGGATCGGTGAACTTCCCCTCGGTGACGATCACGTCGGCGTGACCGGACTCGCCGATCGCCTGGTCCGCCTGGGTGGCCTCGTTCAGGCCGGCGGCGCTGCCACCAACGAAACACACCGCCACGAAGACCACCCAGAGCGCGATCGCGCGCCACGGGTGCTCGGCGCTCCACCGCGCCAACCGCACCGTCACCGGTCTGCCGCCCATCTCCGTCGGGCCCCCTTCCCGCCGGCGCCCTGCCGACCGTGCTGACGCTAGGGACGGCGACGGCGGGGCACATCGGGGAACGGCCCCGGCCCACCCCGGACGCCGCGGAGGCGGCCGGGTCCGGTCGCCCGGGACGACCGACCGGGTGGATCAGCGTAAATCCGGCAGAGGCCCGGAGTGCCGTCGGCGCGGCACACCGGTGCAACCCCGAACCGGGTCGGGGTCACCCCCTGAGGGCACCCCGGGGGCGGGGCTGACAGCGCGGGCAGCTGTACGACGACCGGTTCATGAACGCCTCCCGGCGGATCGGCGCCCCGCAACGCCGGCAGGGTTCCCCTTCCCGGCCGTAGGCGTTGAGCGACCTGTCGAAGTAGCCGCTCTCCCCGTTGACGTTGACGTACAGGTCGTCGAAGCTCGTGCCGCCCTGCTTGATCGCCTCGGCCAGGACGTCCCGTACGTGCCCGAGCAGCCGACCCGCGGCGGGGGCGGTCACCGCGTCGGTGGGGCGGGCCCCGTGCAGCCGGGCCCGCCACAGCGCCTCGTCGGCGTAGATGTTGCCCACCCCGGAGATCAGTGTCTGGTCCAGCAGGGCCCGTTTGACCTCCGTACGCCGTCGGCGCAGGGCGGTGACGAACCCGGTGTCGGAGAATTCCGGGTCCATCGGGTCGCGGGCGATGTGCGCGATCTCGGCGGGCAGAACGGCGCCGCCCTCGCTGACCGCGAGCCCACCGAACGTCCGCTGGTCGACGAAGCGCAGCTGCGGGCCGTCGTCGGTGAACCGGAACCGGACCCGCAGGTGCAGCTCGTCGGCCGCCTCGGCCGGCTGGAGCAGCAACTGCCCCGACATGCCCAGGTGGCCGACGAGCGCGTCACCGCTGTCCAGTGGCAGCCAGAGGTACTTGCCGCGCCGCCGCACGTCGGTCACCGTCCGGCCGGCGAGCACGTCGGCGAAGTGCGCCGGGCCGGGGACGTGTCGCCGCACGGCACGGGGGTGGCGCACCTCCACCGTCGAGATCCGTCGACCGGTGACCCACTGGGCCAGCCCCTGCCGCACCGTCTCGACCTCGGGCAGTTCAGGCACGACCCAGACCCGCCTCGGCGGTCTCGTCGGCCGCCGGCTCCTGCGCGTCGGCTGGCGCGGCGTCCGCGCGGTCCCGCTCGGCCTGCGCGGTCAGCTCCCGCCAGGCCGCGTCGGCGGCCCGCTGTTCGGCCTCCTTCTTACTGCGCCCCTCGGATCCGCCGTAGCGGTTGCCGGCCACCACCACCCAGGCCGTGAAGGTCTTCAGGTGGTCGGGTCCGGTGCCCTCGATCCGGTACTCGGGCACGCCCAGCCCCAGCGCGGCGGTCAGCTCCTGGAGGCTGGTCTTCCAGTCCAGGGCGGCGCCCCGGCCCGCCGACTCGGCCATCAGCGGATCGAACAGCCGGTGGATGACCTCCGCTGCGGTGTCCAGCCCGTACTGGAGATAGATCGCGCCGAGCAGCGCCTCCAGGGTGTCGGCGAGGATGCTCGCCTTGTCCCGGCCGCCGGTGCTCTCCTCCCCCTTGCCGAGCAGCAGGTAGGCGCCGAGCCCGTCGGGGCCGAGCCCCCGGGCGACGTCGGCCAGGGCACGCATGTTGACCACGCTGGCCCGCAGCTTCGCCAGTTGCCCCTCGGGCAGGTCCGGGTGGTTGCGGAACAACGCCGTGGTGATCACCACGCCGAGCACCGAGTCACCGAGGAACTCCAGCCGCTCGTTGGTCGGCAGCCCACCGTTCTCGTAGGCGTACGACCGGTGGGTCAACGCCCGCTCCAGCAGCTCGGGGTCGAGGGTCACCCCGAACGCCGTCTCCAGGTGGGCGACGGGCGCGCGCCGCCGCTTGTCGTTGGTCATGCTCCTACCTCTGCTCCGTTCCCGCCGGCGGGGTACGCGGACTCATGGCCCGTACGCCGGTGACCTGTTCGTTCAGGACTGCGAGGCTGGCCGGCGCACACCTGGTGCTCATGGCCGTCTCCTCGGCTCGCGGCGATCCGCACCGGGACGATCGGACCCGGCCGATGCCTGCGGGTCCTCCTGGTCGGTGCCGCCGCCGGTCGGCAGGCCGGCGATCTGTTCCCGGACCCGGTCGGTGGCCCGGCGACGCCACAGGTGGGCGGCCAGGGCGATGCCGGAGGCGACGTCGTCGGGGGTCGCCGCGCCGTGGCAGACCACCACGGTGCCGGCCACCCCGAGCAGGGCCGCCGCCCGCGGGGCGTCACCGCCGGCGGGTGGGCCCCCGGTCATCGTGTACGCCCCCTCGATGGCCTTGAGCAGGACGTTACCGGTGAAACCGTCGGTTACCACCACGTCGGCGCGCAGGCCGAGCGTCACGTCGTAGCCCTCGACCAGCCCGACGTAGCGGGCGGCGCAGGGCAGTGGGGCGGCGGCGAGGAGGGGGTCGGCGGTGCGGCGGGGGCGGTCCCCCTTGCCGGTCTCGGTGCCCACCGAGAGCAGGCCGACCCGGGGTGCGACGATGGCGTGCGCGACGGCGGCGTAGGCCGCGCCGAGCACGGCGTGCCGGGCCAGGGTGGCCGGGCGGGGCTCCAGCGAGCCGCCGACGTCGAGCAGGATCACCGGGCCGGAGACGGCCGGCAGGCTCGCCACCAGCGCGGGCCGGCGCACGTCGGCCCAGCGGCCGAAGCCGAGGGCGGCGGCGGAGACGGTGGCGCCGGTGGACCCGGCGGAGACCAGGGCGTCGGCGGCACCGTCGCGGACGGCGGAGACGGCCGCGCGGACGGTGCTGTCGGCCCGTGGGGCGTGGTCGGCCGGCCCGGCGGCGGTACGGGTCGCGCGGATGGTGATCCGGGTCCGTTGCTCCGGGGTCAGGGCGTCGACCACCCCGGCCGCGACCTCGGTCGGGCCGACGAGCAGCAGGTGCAGGTCCGGGTCGGCACGCACCGCCCGCAGAGCGCCGTCAACCACGACGGCGGGAGCATCGTCCCCGCCGAGGAGGTCAACGGCGATCCGCGCGGTGCCCGGCTCCATCGCCACGCCGGCCGGAGCGGGCCGGTCGACGTCGGAGGGAGCCGGGGCACCGGGCGATCGCCGGGGTGCGCGCGCCACCCGACCTGTGGTCGGGGGTGTCACTCGGCGTCCAGGTCAGACCTCGAGAACCTGGCGGCCGTTGTACGTGCCGCAGACGGAGCACGCCGCGTGCGGCAGCTTGGGGGACTTGCACTGCGGGCAGGCCACGGTCGCGACCACAGCCGCCTTCCAGTTCGCCCGGCGGGACCGGGTGTTGCTGCGCGACATCTTGCGCTTCGGGACGGCCACGGTTCCTACTCCTCTGTACGGTTCAGTTGCGACAGGCTCGCCCAACGCGGGTCGATCTGCTGGTGGCTGTGATCGGCCGGCAGATCGTCCCAGTGCACCCCGCACTCGGGGCACAGTCCTGGGCAGTCCTCCCGGCAGAGCGGGTTGGTCGGCAGCGTGAGCACCACCGCGTCCCGCAGCGCCGGCTCCAGGTCGATCAGATCGTCCTGCATCCGGCCCACCTCGTCCTCGTCGGTCGTGATGTCCGTGGTGCTGTTCTCGTACGCGTACAGCTCCTGGACGTTCACGGTCAACGAGTAGTCGATCGCGCGCAGGCAACGACCGCACTCGCCCTGGACGGGACCGGTGATGGTCCCGGAGACGAGCACGCCCTCGGACACCGACTCCAACCTCAGGTCGAGGTCGAGGTCCGCACCCTCCGGCACGCTGATCAACTCTCCGCCGAGGTCCGCCGGTGCCGGCACGACCCGCCGATGCGTACGCAACGCACCAGGGCGACGCGGCAGGTCCCTCGTGTCGAGGACCAGCGGCGCCCTGGGGTTGAGTGATGAAGGCGAGTGTTTGGGCATAGTCAGACTCCGGCCGGTGAGAGGCCGACAAAAAAGGTTACCTGGGCGACCGCCGGATCGTCGAACCGGGGGCGACGCCCGACCCGTCCGTCGGTGCGATGAGGTGCCGCTCAGAAGGGTAGCGGGCGCTCCGCCTCGTCCCCACCGAAGGTGCCGATCTCCCGTAGCGCGTGCATCTTGTCCCGCCCACGCTCGATCGACGCCAGCGCCCGGGTGAGGAACTGCTCGAAGTTCGCCAGCGCGGTGTCGACGTAGTCGTCGACCTCCTCCCGCAGCCGCTGCGCCTCGGCGCGGGCCTCGGCGATGATCCGGGCCCCCTCGTGCTCGGCGGAGACCGTGATCTCGTTCACCGAGACCAGGCGGGCGTGTTCCGCCTCACCCTCGCTGATGATCCGGTCGGCCTCCCGCTTACCGGCATCCATGATCTTGTCGCGCTCCTCCAGGAGGGCGGCGGCGCGACGCAGGTCGGCGGGGAGGTCGGCGCGCATCTCGTCGAGAGCCGCGATCATCTCGCCCCGGTCGACCATGCAGTTGTTGCGCGACATCGGGACGGAGCGCGCCTGCTCCAGCACGCCGATCAGTTCGTCGATGCGATCGAGCGGGTCCACCGGTACCTCACCCCTGTCGTTCGTCTGCCGACCTACATGATGCGGCCTGCGCCCGACTTCGGCGCTGCACCACATGATGTCGTGCCCGGGCCACCACCGCCCTCACCACCCCGCCACGACGCGCCGCCCGCCTCCGATCCGCCGCCCCGGCGTCGGGGGGCCGGCGGCGGGCGGTCAGGGGCGCGGGGTGGTGAGCCGGGCCGCGAGCGCCTGCCGGACGGTGTCGGGGACGTGGGACGAGATGTCGCCGCCCCACTTGGCCACGTCCTTGACCAGGCTGGAGGAGAGGAACGAGTAGAGCGGGTTGGTCGGCATGAACAGGGTCTCCACGCCGGCCAGGCCGATGTTCATCTGGGCCATCTGCAACTCGTAGTCGAAGTCGCTGACCGCCCGCAGGCCCTTGATCAGCACACTCGCCTCCTGCGCCCGGCAGAAGTCGACGAGCAGCCCACGGAAGGACGCCACCCGCACGTTGCCGTACGAGGAGGTCACCTCGCGGAGCATGTCGATCCGCTCCTCGACGGTGAACAGGCCACTCTTGGACTGGTTCACCAGCACACCGACGATCACCTCGTCGAAGAGCCGGCTGGCCCGTCCGATGATGTCGAGGTGTCCGTTGGTGACCGGGTCGAACGAGCCGGGACACACCGCACGTCTCATGATCGGCGACCGTACCAAAGAGTGGTCTCGCCGTAACGCCGGCTGCGTTCGGCGGTGATGCCCCGCACCCAGTCGACCGGGCCGGTACGGGTGGACCGCTCGACCACCACCAGCGCGTCGGGGGCGAGCCAGTCGTGCTCCACCAGCGCGGTCAGCAGGGCGGCGATCTCGGTGTCCGGCACCGCGTAGGGGGGGTCGGCGAAGACCACGTCGTACGACACGTCGCCGGGGCCGGCCGCGAGCACGCCGGCCACCTTGCCGGTGACCAGCCGGGCGGCCGGGGCGGCCCGGAGCGCGGCGACGTTCTCCCGGATCACCCGGGCGGCCCGGGGATCGGACTCGACCAGCAGCACGTGCTCGGCCCCCCGGGACAGCGCCTCCAGCCCGACCGCGCCGGAGCCGGCGTACAGGTCGGCGAAGCGCGCGCCGACCAGGTCCACCTCGGCGGCGACGGCGCTGAACAGGGCCTCGCGCACCCGGTCGGAGGTGGGGCGGGTGCCGGCGCCGGGGGGTGCGGCGATCCGCCGACCGCCGAGCGTGCCGGCCACGATCCGGGTCACCGTCTTTCCCTGCGCATGCCTGTGACGCTACGCGACCACCGACGCGGGCCGGCGGCGCGGTGCACCCCGTCGGAGTGACCGGAACATCACCCTCAGTAGATCAATGATCTCAAATACATAACAACACTCCCGGTGCCCGTCGTGCACTATGTCCGTATCGACGGGCCCACTAGGGTCGGCCCGGTGCCGGTGCCGCTCCGCCGGCCAGGGCGTCGCACGGCGTCGTCACGGCGCTCCCGACACGCGCCGTGACCAGGCAACGCCACCCCCGCCGCGCCCTGACGCACCCTCACCCCGGGAGTACGCGTGATCCGTCCCCAGCTGTCGCTACGGCGACCGCTCGCCGTGACCGCCGCCGCCCTGGCCGGCCTGGCCACGGTCCTCGCCTGCACCGCCCCGGCGGGCGCCAGCTCACCCTCGCCGTCCCCCACGCCCACCACGACGGCGAGCGCGACCGCCACCACCCCGGCGGGCGGGCAGTCCACGTCGTCCTGTGTCGCCGCCGCCGACGCGCGTTACACGCACACCTTCGACGGTCCGGCGGGCCGCGCCTCGATCACCCTGACCAACGGCCCACTCTGCCGGGGCGAGGAGCAGGACCTGGCCCTGGTGTCGTACGTGACGCCGTCGGCGACGTTCGCCGTGCCGCAGTACGTGCTCGACAAGTCGATCAAGAAGTTCACCGGGGTCGCCCCGGGCGAGCTGGGGGTGGCCACCCTCGACTTCGCCGTCGAGGTGCCGAACTGCCACACCCAGGTCGACTTCGTCTTCGGCAGCAAGCTGATCGACCCGCTGACCGACACCAGTGACCGGTACGGCGACCGCAAGGTCGGCAGCCCGTCCGGCATCGGCGCCCGCTCCACCGGCCCGCGTGCCTGGTTCAACGGCGGTTCGGGCACCTGCTCGGCGGCCCCCGAGGTGATCGCCGAGTCCGACTGCGACGGCAACGTCGAACTGACCCTGGTCAACCGCAGCGGCAACGCCGCGGCGACGTTCACCATCACCGGCAGCGGTGGCTTCACCGAGAAGGTGACCGTCCCCCTGCGCAAGATCGAGACCCGCAAGCTCAGCGCCGGGGAGGCGCAGGACATCACCGTGGCCGCCGCCGGCATGAAGGACTTCACCGGTGGGTGGCAGAAGCCCGAGGACTGCCAGCAGCCCGAGGCCGGCACGCCCGACGCCAGCTATGAGTCCAGCTGCGACAAGATGGTCTTCCGGATCAGCAACCCGGAGGACGGCACCCCGCTGACCTCGGTCTTCACCCCCAACAAGGGCGAGCCGAAGAAGCTCACCGTCGAGCCGGGACGGACCGGGAC
This sequence comes from Micromonospora sp. NPDC049081, assembly GCF_040648835.1. Classification (NCBI taxonomy): domain Bacteria; kingdom Bacillati; phylum Actinomycetota; class Actinomycetes; order Micromonosporales; family Micromonosporaceae; genus Micromonospora; species Micromonospora sp. NPDC049081. The sequence goes on from NZ_JBEZEK010000003.1 coordinate 132,274, forward strand.
GGTCAGCTTCCCCGCCACCAAGGGGCTCACCGTCACCGTCACCGGTGACCTCGACTCCGGCGGCCCGGTGAAGTGGGAGCAGCCGGAGGACTGCCCGTCCACCGGTGGTGGCGGTGGCGGCGGCGACCAGGACGGCGGCCTCCCGGTGACCGGTGCGGCGGCCGGCGCCATCGCCGCCGGCGCGGCCACCCTGCTGGTGGCCGGCGCGGTGCTCTTCCTCGTCGCCCGACGCCGACGGATCCACTTCACCGTCTGACCGCAGCACGCCCCCGGGGCGCGTCGACCGACCGGTCGACGCGCCCCGCGCGTTTCGGGCTTGACCCTGCCGCAGCGTCAACCCCGGATGCTGACGCCATGTCAGCCGATCAATCGACAATGTCGCCGGCCCACGGGCCCGCCATCCAGGTCCGGGGCCTGACGAAGTCCTACCGGGAACTGCGCGTGCTGCGCGGGGTGGACCTCGACGTGGCACCGGGCAGCATCCTCGCCCTGCTCGGCGCCAACGGGGCAGGGAAGACCACCCTGGTACGCATCCTGGCCACCCTGCTCAAACCCGACGGCGGGACGGCCCACGTGCACGGTCTCGACGTCACCACCCGGGCGGCGAGGGTACGGGAGTCCGTCAGCCTCACCGGCCAGTTCGCCGCCGTCGACGAGATCCTCACCGGCCGGGAGAACCTGGTGCTGGTCGCCCGGCTACGCCACCTGCGCGACCCCGGTCGGGTCGCCGACGACCTGCTCGGCCGCTTCGCGCTCACCGAGGCGGGAGGCCGGCGGGTGGGCACGTACTCCGGTGGGATGCGCCGTCGCCTCGACATCGCGATGAGCCTCATCGGCGACCCGCCGGTGGTCTTCCTCGACGAACCGACCACCGGGCTCGACCCGCAGGGCCGGCTGGAGGTGTGGCAGGCCGTCCGGGAACTCGCCCGGCAGGGCACGACGGTGCTGCTCACCACGCAGTACCTCGACGAGGCAGAGCAGCTCGCCGACCGGATCGCCGTCCTGCACCACGGGCGCATCATCGCCGACGGCACGCTCGCCGAACTCCGCCGGCTGCTCCCACCCGCCACCGTGGAGTACGTCGAGAAGCAGCCCACCCTGGAGGACGTGTTCCTGGCCATCGTCGGCGACGGCGACGACGGGACCCGCACCCGCACCGATGAGACCGTGGACGCCGTCGCCCCGACGGCACGAGCAGTTGAGGAACCCCGATGACCAGACACTTCCTCGGTGACACCGCCGCCCTGCTGGGGCGGTCACTGCGACACATCAGCCGCAGCCCGGACACCATCATCACCACCGCGATCATGCCGATCGCGTTCCTGCTGCTCTTCGTCTACGTGTTCGGCGGCGCGATCGAGACCGGGTCCGACCGGTACGTCAACTACCTGCTGCCCGGCATCCTGCTCATCACGGTCGTCTCCGGCATCTCCTACACCGCCTACCGGCTCTTCCTGGACCTCAAGGGCGGCATCTTCGAACGGTTCCAGTCCATGCCGATCGCCCGCTCGGCCGTGCTCTGGGCGCACGTGCTGACCTCGCTGGTCGCCAACCTGATCTCGCTAGTGGTGGTGGTGCTGGTGGCGCTGGCCATGGGCTTCCGTTCGGGGGCCGGCGTGCTGGGCTGGCTGGCGGTCGCCGGCATCATGCTGCTGTTCACCCTGGCGCTGACCTGGCTCGCGGTCATCCCGGGCCTCACCGCCACCTCCGTCGACGGCGCGAGCGCGTTCTCCTACCCGCTCATCCTGCTGCCGTTCGTCAGCTCGGCCTTCGTGCCCACCGACACCATGCCCGGCCCGGTACGCGCGTTCGCCGAGCACCAGCCGGTGACGTCCATCGTGAACACGATCCGCGCCCTGTTCGCCGGCCAGCCGGTGGGCGGCGACATCTGGACCGCGCTCGCCTGGTGCGCCGGCCTCCTCGTCCTCGCGTACGCCGGCGCGATGGCCGTCCACCACCGCAAGGTCGGTTGACGGTGCTCCCACGTCGGGCAGGCTGAGGCCATGTTGACGATCGGACGGTTGGCGTCCTACGCCGGGGTGACCATCCGCGCCGTACGGCACTACCACCAGATCGGGTTGCTGCCGGAGCCGGAACGCGACGCCTCCGGCTACCGGACGTACGACGCGGCTGCGGTGGTGCGGCTGGTGAGGATCCGGACCCTCGCCGAGGCCGGCGTCCCGCTGGCCCGGGTCCGCGAACTGCTCGACGCCGACGCGGAGACGTTCACCGCCGCGACCGCCGAGATCGACCGCCAGCTGCGGGCCCAGATCCGGGCGCTGCAGGAGCACCGGCGGCGGATCGCCCGGCTCAGCGGCGGTGACACCCTCGCCGTCCCCGCGGAGGTGGTCGACTACCTGGACCGGCTCCGCGCCGCCGGGGTGCCACCGGTCGCCGTCGAGGCCGAACGCGACGGGTGGATCCTGATGGCGGCGCGGTGGCCGGACGCCATCAGGGGGTTGATGGCCGACAAGGTGGCCCAGCTGGACAACCCCCAGGTCATCCAGCTCTACCGGCTGATCGGCCGGGTCGCCGAGAACTGGCAGGACGAGGAGTTACTGCGCGAGACGGCCGACCTGATGGCCGACCTGTTCGCGCAGGCGGAGGCCGCCGGGGAGCTGGAGATGCAGGAGGAGGTCACCCCGGACCCCGCGTTCGTCCGGTTGATGGACTCGTTCGCCGACGCCGCCCATCCCGTCGTCAGGCGACTGCGCAGACTCGTCGCCGACCGGGGCTGGACCGGCTGGACCGTCGTCGAGAAACGCCGCCCCTGAGCCGCCGGGCGGTAGCCCTCCGTCCGAGGGGGGACGCCGCCGGGCGGTAGCCCCTTGTCCAAGGGACGCCGCCGGGCGGTAGCCCCTTGTCCAAGGGATGCCGCCGGGCGGTAGCCCACCCGTCCCGGGGACGCCGGCCGGCGGGTCGACCGGTGCCCCGACGGCCGACCGCCGTCCCCGACGCCCGGGGCGGCGGTCAGCCCTTCTCCAGGTATTCCGCGCGTTCCTCGTCGACCAGGGCGGCAACCGAGGCGGCCAGCGCCGGGTGCCGCGCCAACTGCGGGTCCTGCTCGACCAGGGTGAGCGCCTCGGCGCGGGCGTCCCGGATCAGGTCGGCGTCGCGCAGCAGGGACAGCAGCCGCAGGTGCGAGCGACGACCGGACTGGGTCGCCCCCAGCACGTCACCCTCCCGGCGCTGCTCCAGATCCAGCTCGGCCAGCTTGAACCCGTCGGTGGTGGAGGCGACCGCGTCCAACCGTTCCCGCGCCGACGAACCCTCGGCCGCCTCGCTGACCAGCAGGCAGAGCCCGGGGGCCGCGCCCCGGCCGACCCGGCCCCGCAGCTGGTGCAGCTGGGAGACACCGAACCGGTCGGCGTCCAGCACGATCATCACGGTGGCGTTGGGCACGTTCACGCCGACCTCCACCACCGTGGTCGCGACCAGCACGTCCAGGTCGCCGTCGGCGAAGGACCGCATCACCGCGTCCTTCTCGTCGGCGGGCAGCCGCCCGTGCAGGACGCCGATCCGCAGCCCGTGCAGCGGCCCCTCGGCGAGCAGCGGCGCCACCTCGGTCACCGCCAGCGGTGGACGTCGTCCGTTGTCGTCCTCGCGGGGTGGTTCCTCCTCGGCCGCCGGCCCCTCGCCGATGCGCGGGCACACCACGTACGCCTGGTGGCCGGCGGTGACCTCCTCGCGGACCCGCCGCCAGGCCCGGTCCAGGAAGGCTGGTTTCTCCGCCACCGGCACCACGTGCGAGGCGATCGGGGAGCGTCCCTGCGGCAACTGGGACAGGGTGGAGGTCTCCAGGTCGCCGTAGACGGTCATCGCCACCGTGCGGGGGATCGGGGTGGCGGTCATCACCAGCACGTGCGGTGGCTGGTCAGCCTTGGCGCGCAGGGCGTCGCGCTGCTCCACGCCGAAACGGTGCTGCTCATCGACCACCACCAGGCCCAGGTCGGCGAAGTCGACCCCCTCGTAGAGCAGGGCGTGGGTGCCGAGCACGATGCCGGCCCGCCCCTGCGCCACCTCGGCCAGGGCCCGCCGTCGGGCTGCCGCGCCCAGCGAGCCGGTGACCAGCTCCACCCGGGTCGCGTCCTCGGCCGCACCCAGCTCACCGGCCTGGGCCAGCGGGCCGAGCAGGTCGAACATGCCCCGGTGGTGCTGGGCGGCGAGCACCTCGGTCGGGGCGAGCAGTGCCGCCTGACCTCCCGCGTCGACCACCTGGAGCATCGCCCGCAACGCCACCACCGTCTTGCCGGAACCGACCTCGCCCTGCAACAGCCGGTGCATCGGGTGCGGGGTGGCCAGGTCGGCGGCGATCTCGACGCCGACGTCGCGCTGCCCGGGGGTCAGCTCGTAGGGCAGCCGGGCGTCGAAGGCGTCGAGCAGGCCACCCGCCTTCGCGGGGCGCGGGGTGGCCGGCGAGGACGCCGACCGCAGCTTGCGTTGCACCAGGGTCAGCTGCACGGCGAACGCCTCGTCCCACTTGAGCCGGCGACGGGCCCGGTACAGCTCCTCCTTGCTGGACGGCCGGTGGATCTCGCGCAGCGCGGTGTCGATGCCGACCAGCTTCCGGCCGACCCGCATCGGCGTGGGCAGCGGGTCGTCCGGCGGGGTGACGGTGTCCAGCACCACCCGGACGCAGCGGGCGATCACCCAGGTCGGCACGGCGGCGGCGGCCGGGTAGACCGGGATCAGCGCCCCGGCGAACTCCTCGACCTCCTCGGAGGCCGCCACCTCACCCTCGCCCCCCTCACCGAGCAGGACGTACTCCGGGCCGTTGAGCTGCCGCTTGCCCCGGAACTCGGTGACCTTGCCGGCGAACAGCCCCCACCGGCCGGGGCGCAGCTCCCGCTCCCGCCACGCCTGGTTGCCGAAGAAGGTGAGCGTCAGCGTCCCGCCGGAGTTGTCGCCGACGGTCACCTCCAGCAGGTTGCCCCGCCGCTGCCGCATCGGGCGGACCGCCGTGCGCTGCACCTGGGCCAGGACGGTGACCTGCTCACCGACGTCCAACGACCGGATGTCGGTGTGCTCGCCACGCTCGTCGTACCGGCGCGGGAAGTGGTAGATCAGGTCACCGGCGGTGTGCAGGTCGAGGTGACCGGCGAGCGCCTTGGCGGTCTTCTCCCCCACCAGCTTGGTGAGCGCGGTGTCCACCGTGGCCGGCTCGGACGTCGTCATTCGACCCCCACCAGGAGCGGATAGTGCGGTTGCCCACCCGAATACGCCTGCACCTCGACGAAGGGCCAGCGCCGGGTCACGTGCGCCCGGACCGCCTCGGCGAGGCCGGCGGGGGCGTCCGCGCCGGTGAGCAGGGTGACCAGTTCACCGCCGCCACCGAGCATCCGGTCGACCACGGCGGCGCAGGTGTCGACCAGGTCGCTGCCGATCAGGTGGACCTCCCCCTCGACCAGGGCCAGCACGTCACCGGGGCGGCACGGGCCGGCCACGGTCAGCGCCTCCCGGCTGGCGTGGCACACCTCGGCGTACCGGCAGGCACCGGCGGCCTCGGCCATCGCGATGACGTCGTCGGCGAACCGGCGCTGCGGGTCGCGGACGGCGAGAGCGGCGAGCGCCTGCACCGGCGAGCGGGTCGGCACCACGCTCACCTCCACCCCGAGCCGGTGCGCCTCCCGGGCGGCGGCGTTCGCCACCGCCTGGGTGTTCGGGTCGTTGGGGAGCACCACCACCCGGGCGGCGGCGGTGGCCCGGATCGCGTCCAGCAGCTCGCCGGTGGACGGGTTACCCGGCACCACCGTCGCGCCCTCCCCGCCGAACAGCTCGGCGATGCCGACGCCGGGCGCGACCACCACGGCCGCCCGGCCGTCGGCGGCGGGGCCGGGTCGCCGGGCCGGCGCGGCCTGGTCGGCGAACCGGGTCACCGATATCCGGTACGGCCGGCCGGCGGCCACCCCTGCCTCGACGGCCGCCCCGACGTCGTTGACGTGGACGTGGACGTTCCAGGTGCCGGACTCCGCCGGCGTGCCGGCGTCACCCACCACCACCAGCGAGTCGCCCAGCGTGGCCAGCTCGGCGCGCATCCGGGTCACCGCCTCGTGCGGCGCGTCGAGCAGGAACTGCACCTCGTAGGCGTAGTCGGAGGAGCCGGTCTCCCGGACGGCGGTCAGCGGCCCACGGGCCGGCCGGGTCACCGGCGCGGGCCCGGCCGCAGGCTCCCCCGTGACCACCTCGACCAGGGCGTCGAGCAGCAGGCAGAGTCCCCGGCCACCGGCGTCGACCACCCCGGCACGGGCCAGCGCGGGCAACTGGTCGGGGGTGCGGGCCAGCGCGCGGGCCGCCTCCCCGGCGGCGGCCCGGACCACCGTGCGCAGGTCGTCGCTGTCGGCCTGCTCGGCGGCGGTCGCGGCGGCGGCGACCACGCTGAGCACCGTGCCCTCGACCGGCTGGGCCACCGCGGCGTAGGCGGCGGTGGTGGCGTCACGCAGCGCACCGGCCAACGCCCGGCCGGCGACGGTGGGCACACCGCCGAGTGCCTCGGCGAGCCCGCGCAGGAGCTGCGAGAGGATCACCCCGGAGTTGCCCCGGGCACCGAGCAACGCACCCCTGGCCATCAGCCGCAGCGCGTGCCCGTGCGCGGTGTCGCCGTCCTCCGGCAGGGTGCCGAGGCCCACCGAGAGCGCCTGCTGGGCCGAGGTGAGGGTGAGCACGAGGTTGGTGCCGGTGTCCCCGTCGGGCACGGGATAGACGTTGAGGTCGTCGATCTCACCCTGGTGCCGGCGCAGCGCGGCGAGACCGCTCGCGCACCAGCGGCGTACCGCGGCGGCGTCGAGGGTGTCCAGCACGGCCAGAAGCCTACTGGCGGCGGCCGACACCCGCCGGGGTCGGCCGGCGTGTCCCCGCGCGGGCCGGCGGCGACGCCTTCCGACGGTGGCCGGCCCGGTCCGCGCACCGTCCGGGACGGTGACCGGCTGGCCGCCACTGCCGTCCTGGACGGTGACCGGCTGCCCGCCGCAGCGGGCCGGGACGGGCCGGTTGGGCAGGGCGGGGGTGCATCGGGTAACCTGGCCAGGTTGTCCGGGCAGCGCCTGCCGGCGACCTCATGAACGTATCAATCTCAGGAGTATCCCGTGGCTAGCGTGTGCGACGTCTGTGGCAAGGGGCCGGGCTTCGGCCACAACGTGTCCCACTCGCACCGGCGGACCAACCGCCGCTGGAACCCGAACATCCAGTCGGTGCGTACCCCGGCCGGTGGCGGCAACACCAAGAAGCTCCAGGTCTGCACCTCGTGCATCAAGGCCGGCAAGGTCACCCGCGCCTGATCAGGTAACACCACCACCGCTCCAGCTCCGACAGTACCGGCGGGCCGTCCCGGCCCGCCGGTACTGTCGTGTCCCCGCACCCGGTGGCCGACCCGTACGGAGGACGACCGTTGGACCTTGACCTGGGCCCTGACGAGATGATCGTGGTGGGCGCCTCGATCGGCATCATGCGCTGGTTCAGCGAGGAGCTGCCGCCGGGCAGCGTGGTACTCGTCGAGGAGCCGGAGATCATCGCCCGGCGGGACGTCACCACGACGGTGACCCGCCTGCCGGTGGTCTCCCGGGTGGTGTCCGCCCGCTACCAGACCGGGCTGGACGTCGAGGAGTTGCTGGCCCGCGAGCCGGGGCTGACCACCGCCCGGCTGGTGATGCCCGGCCTGGAGTACGCGGTCGGTGCCGCCGCCCGGCTCGCCGACCGGCTGGGCCTGCCCGGGGCCGGCCCGCAGGCCGCCGACGTCTTCTCCGACAAGCACCGGATGCGCCTGCTCGCCGACCGGGCCGGGCTGGCCAATCCGGCGTACGAGCTGGTCGACTCCCCGCAGCGGGCGGCGACGTTCGCGGCCCGGTTCGGTGGCCGCTGCGTGTTGAAGCCGACCCGCCGCTCCGGCAGCCTCGGCGTGCAACTGATCGCCCCCGGTGACGACGTGTCGGCGGCCTGGTCGGCGACCGCCGCCCCGGAGGAACCGGTGGAGGCGGCCAGCGACCTGCCCACCGAGGTGCTGGTCGAGCAGACCCTGGTCGGCCCGGAATACAGCGTCGAGCTGCTGGTCGCCGACGGCGAGGTGTGCTTCGGCAACGTCACCGACAAGCGGGTGCTGCCGGGTCGTCGCCCGGTGGAGACCGGGCACACGGTCCCCTCGGCGCTGCCGGCGGCCCGCCGGGCGGAACTGGTCGAGGCAGCCACCCGGCTGGCGACGGCGGCCGGTTTCCGCACCGGTGTGCTGCACAGCGAGTGGATCGTCGCCGACGGGGTGCCGACGTTGGTGGAGTGCGCCGCCCGGCTGCCCGGCGACATGATCTCCGCGTTGGTCTCGGTGGCGTACGAGTGCGGTTTCATCGACGCCTACCTGCGGACGCTGCGCGGCGAGCGGCCCCGGCTCCCGGCCCGGCCGTCCGGGGCGGCGGCGGTGGAGTTCCTGCTGCCACCGCCGGGGACGCTCACCGCGATCGACGGGCTGCGCGACGCCCGGCGGGTGCCCGGTGTGCTGGCCGTGCAGCTCGACGTGGCGGTCGGCGACCGGGTCGGTGACGTCACCTCGTCGGTGCGGCGCGGCGGGCACGTGCTGGCCTGGGGCGCCGACCCGGCGGAGGCGACCGCCACGGCCCGCGCCGGTGCCGACCGGTTCCGCTTCACCGTCGCCTGACACCGCCGCACCGGCCGGGTGGGTCGGGGATTCACCCGGTGGCACGGCCCTGCGGCGGGCGGGTCAGAGTGTCCGGCCGAACGACAGGCAGCCGGGGGCGTCGGCGTAGTAGCCGAAGTTGGTGATCCGCTCGTACCCCGCCGAGGTGTAGAGGGCGACCGCCTCGGGCTGCCGGTCGCCGCACTCCAGGATGATCCGTCGGCGACCGTGCCGGCGGGCCGACTCCTCGACGGCGGCGAGCAGGGCGCGGGCCGCACCGCGCCCCCGCACGGCCGGCACGGTGTACATCCGCTTCAGCTCCGCGGCGTCGTCGCCGTGGCTGCGCCACCCCGCGCAGCCGACCGGGGCACCGTCGAGGTGGGCGACGAGGAACTCACCGTGCGGTGGGACGAACTCGGTCGGGTCGATGGGGGTGTCGTCGCCGCTGCCGCCGTACCGGACGCCCAGGTCGGCCATGGTCGCCCGGATCAGCGTCTGCGCCACCGGCGAGTCGAAGCCGAGCGGCCGGATCTCGATCTCACTCACGGGTGAAGGGTACGACTGCCCCTTACCGGAAGTGCTCCCAGCCGGCCGGTCCGTCGTACGCGTCACCGTCGACGGTCACCCCGACGCCCTCGACCACCCGGCCCACCGTCCGCCACGACGACGGCAGGGTCACCGCCGGGGGGAAAGTGGCGACCAGGGCGTGATCGTCGCCACCGGCCAGGATCCAGGTGTACGGGTCGACGCCGAGCGCCTGGGCGGCGTCACGCATCTGCGGGGGCACCTCGAAGCCGTCCCGGCGCAGGTCGACCCCGACGCCGCTGGCCTTCGCCAGGTGACCCAGATCGGCCAGCAACCCGTCCGACACGTCGATCATGGCGGTGGCGCCGAGCCGGGCGGCCTCCGGTCCGGCCGGGTAGGGCACCTCCGGCCGCCGGTACGCCTCGACCAGCAGGCGCGGGGTCCGGAACCCCCGGGAGAGCACGGTCAACCCGGCGGCGGCCCACCCGGTCCGGCCGGCCAGCGCCACCACGTCACCCGGCCGGGCACCGGAGCGGACCACCGGTGCCCGGCCGGCCAGGTCGCCGAGGGCGGTCACCGCGATGGTCAGGGTGGGGCTGGCGGACATGTCGCCGCCGACCACGCCCGCGCCGACCAGCGCCGCCTCGGCGGCCAGCCCGTCGGCCAGCTCCTCCGCCCAGGCGGTGTCCAGGTCGGCGGGGATGCACAGGGCCACCAGCAGGGCGGTGGGGGTCGCGCCCATCGCGGCGACGTCGGCGAGGTTGGCCGCCGCCGCCCGGTGCCCGACGTCGCGGGCGCTCGACCAGTCCCGCCGGAAGTGCCGCCCCTCGACCAGCACGTCGGTGGAGGCGACCACCCGCCGGTCGGGGGCGGCCACCACGGCGGCGTCGTCGCCCGGCCCGAGCAGGCATGACGCTCCGTACGTCAGCCGGGCGGTAACCCGGTCGATGAGACCGAACTCGCCCACGTCCGCGACACCCATGTCTTCCTTCCGACACGCTCGCTAGCTGCTTGACCTCGACCACCGATAGGGATCGCGCCTGCTCCGTAGGGTATTTTCACCCTTCGGGCCGCCCCTGGGCGGCGACGGACGGAGGTCGAGTCGTGGTACAGGCGTACATCCTCATCCAGACCGAGGTGGGCCGGGCGCGGGACGTGGCCGGTCTGATCGCGGACCTTGCCGGCGTGGTACGCGTCGACGCCGTCACCGGGCCGTACGACGTGGTGGTCCTCACCGAGGCGAACACCGTCGACGAGCTCGGCAAACTGATCGTCAGCAACGTGCAGATGGTGCCCGGCATCACCCGCACCCTCACGTGTTCGGTGGTGCGCCTGTAAGTGGACGAGAAGACTCCCTCCCCCGAGACCCCGACCGACGCCGCGCCCGGCACCGACCGGCCCGCCACCGGCGCACCCACCACCGACCGGCCCAGCACCGACCGGGGCAGCACCGACCGGCCCGGCACCGGCCAACCCACCAGCGACCGGGCCAGCACCGACCGGCCCGCTGCGGACCGGTCGACCCGGCGGGCCGCGTTGTGGGCCACCCTGGTCGCCGTGCCGGTGACGGTGGCCGTGGCCGGGTTCACCTTCGCCAAGCTGTCCCCGGACCCGCCGGTCGCCGCGCCTAGCGCTTCGCCGACCACCCTGCGCCCCCAGTCCAGCGCCCCGGTCGAGATGGCCGCCCCGGCGTTGGCCGAGCGCCCGGGGGTGGTGTGCCGGGCGCTGGTGTCGCAGCTGCCGGCCACCGTCCGGGAACTCGCCCAGCGCCCGGTGACCGCCGGTGCCGAGCAGAACGCCGCCTACGGCGACCCGGCGTTGACCGTCGCCTGCGGTGGCCCCGAGCCGACCGTGGACGCCACCGCCGACGTGTGGACCGTCAACGGGGTCTGCTGGTATGCCGACGAACGGTCGGATGCCACCGTGCTCACCACGCTCGACCGGGAGACGGCGGTCACGGTGACGGTGCCCCGGGCGTACGAGGGGCCGTTGCAGTGGCTCACCCCGGTCTCCGACGCGGTGGTCGCCTCCGTGCCGTCCGGCGGCGACGGCCCGTCCGGGTGCCGGCGCTGAGGTTCCACCCCGCCCGACCGGGCTCCGGCCCGCGCCCGCTCCACCCGACCGGACCCGCGTGCCCGTGCCCTTGCCCGCACCGGACCCGCGTGCCCGGGTCGCGTGCCCTTGCCCGCACCGGTCGACCGGACCGGGGTGAGGACGACGCGACGGTCCGGAAAATCGTTTGACGGCACCGATAATCTGATCCTCCGTACCTGCGGCTGACCGTGGGTGGCGAGGGGGCCCTGCCCCCTCACCGCCCAGGAGCCGCCATGCGTCGGACGCCCGCCCTCTCCTTCCTGCTCGTCACCGTCTTCCTGGACATGCTCGGGCTCGGCCTGATCGTGCCGACGGTGCCGGCCCTGTTGACCGCCGTCACCGCCGACGCCGCCGCCGCGGTCCGCTGGTCCGGCCTGCTCGGCTCGCTCTACGGCCTGTTGCAGTTCGTCGTCTCGCCGCTGCTCGGCCAACTCTCCGACCGGTACGGCCGGCGGCCGGTCCTGCTCGTCTCGCTGGGTTGCCTCGGCGTCGACTGGCTGGCCCACGCCAGCTCCCCCGGCCCGTGGACGCTGCTGGTGTTCCACAGCCTCGCCGGCGCCTGCGCGGGCACCTACACCGTGGTCAACGCATACCTGGCGGACGTCACGGCACCCGAGGACCGGGCCGGTGCGTTCGGGGCGGTGGGTGCCGCGTTCGGGCTGGGTTTCGTGGCCGGGCCGGTCGTCGGCGGCCTGCTCGGCACCGTCGACGTACGCCTGCCGTTCCTCGCCGCCGCCGCGCTGTCCTTCGCCAACGTCGGGTACGGCTGGCTCGTGCTGCCCGAGTCGCGGCCCGGCGACCGCAGCACCCCGTTGACCCTGCGGACGGCGAACCCGGTCAGCGCCATCGTCGTCGTGCTGCGTCGACCGGTGCTCGGGCGGCTCGCGTACGCCCGGTTCTGCGCCGACGTCGCCCGGATGACCCACCAGTCGACCTGGACGTTCTTCCTCACCCACCAGTTCGCCTGGGGCACCGCGCGGGTCGGCGTGGTGCTGGCGGCGGGGGCCCTGGCCGGGGCGCTCTTCCAGGCCAGGGCCGTCGGGCCGATCGTGCGCCGGCTCGGGGACAAGCGGGCCGCGGTGTTCGGCGGGGTGCTCGGCGTCGCCACGCTGGCGGGTACGGCGTTCGTCTCGACGCCCTGGCTGCTCCACGTGCTCCAGGCGGTGGGTGTGCTCGCCACGGTCGGCGGCGTCGCCGCGCAGGCGTGGCTCTCCCGGATCGTGCGGGCCGACGAGCAGGGCACCGTGCAGGGGGCGTTGACCGGGATCGGGGCCGCCGCCGAGTCGGTGGTGCCGGTCCTGGCCGGCGCGGTCTTCGCCTGGTCGCTGTCCCACGCGTCGCCGGGCCTGGTCCTCGCCGGGGCGGCCGGTTGGGCGGCCGGCTCGACGCTCCTGCTGGCCACGACACCCGACCTGCGCCGGCCCTGACCTGTCGACGCCGGTGTCACCCGCAGGCGTCGGGCCGTCCGGGGCTGCCGGTCGGCCCACGTCGGCGGTGGCACCGGCGGACAGCCGGTCGGCCGGGCCCGGGAGAAACTGCGCGGCCGATGGTGTCGGGCCCTGTCCACCGAGCCGCCGAGTGGGACCGCGCCGGGGGATGCGCCGATCCGGCGGCTGCCGTTTCGTCCCGGCATCACCTTCGGCTCAGGACGCGCACATCTACTCCTGCATTTGCGTCCCGTGGAAGTTCCACGAAACCGATCGGATAGTAAAACGATTTGGCCCGGACGGCGCTGATAGGGGAGACAGCGGACGACTTCCAAAGGATGGGAATGGGCAACTCCTGACGCTGGGAACCGCTTCTGCCGAAACTGGCTGATTCGGCGGTCAGCGCCGTGGTATTCGCCATTTCCGGTCGAGTTCACACACCCGCAGGGTCGAGGAAACTCAACATTCTCCACTATGTGCCGCCGATCAAGCGATTGCCCGACAAAAGGCACGCACGACCCCACCCACATCCCCGAAACAGGGCTTTGAACTGGGAAAACGTTGATCACTCCACGCCCCGGCCCACCGCGTACCGGCCGCACGGGGCACCGTCAACCGAAGGGATGGTCGGGTAATCGGCTGATCGGCGGGCCAGCATGGACTGATCGGCCATTCTTGCCGCACCTCAATTGCCGCAACCCGAGCGAATGGCTGAGGTAAGCCCGGTTCCACGCCCGACCACGGCCCACATTCTGGCCACCGCCGGCTACAGCCGTGTGAAGTGAACGTGAATGAGGTGTTTCGGCTCCTCTGGAAAAGAGCACGTCAGCATGGCTGACGCCGACCGGCAACACCGTCAAGATCAGCAAAAAACGCGTTACCGGAAGTCACGCCCGGGTGCCCGGCACTAACACCCGACCCAGCTTGCGTCAATGGTCCACATGCGACAGGATCATGCGCGGAATCCGCACCAACAATTGCTAGCCTTCGATGGCAACCCCGTCATCCATACAGGATCGGCGGCATTGTTCACATCTCCTCATCGGAGGTCACCACATGGTCCACACCGGACCTACCCGTCGTCGCGCGAACCGATTCGCCCTCGCCGGGCTGACCGCACTCACGGTCCTGCTCGGCACCCAGACCCCGGGCCTCGCCCAGCCGCCGACCGCGCCGCGCACGCTGGCCCAGCCGCCGAGCGCGCCCGGACTCGGCCAGGTCGCCGCCAAGAAGGAGTCCCGCCCCGGCCCGCTGCCCACCCGGGCCGGCACCGTCAAGGTCGCCCCGTCGTCGTCGGGTGCCCGCAGCGGCGGCGTGGGCACCCAGGCGATCAACGACAAGGTCGCCCTCCGGTCGCTGATCGTGGCCACCAACACGGCGGACTTCGGCGTAGCCACGCTCACCACCACCCTCGACCGGGTCGGCGCGAGCTACGACATCATCTACACCGCCAGCCAGACCCTCTCGGCGAGCACGCTCGTCGACTCCAACGGGGTCGGCAAGTACAACGCGATCCTGCTCACCAACAGCATGTTGATCTACGAGTCGGGCGGCAACTACCTGGAGGGCCTCAGCAGCACGGAGTGGACCACCCTCTGGGCCTACGAGCGCAACTTCCAGGTCCGGCAGGTCGCCCTCTACACCAGCTACGGCACCTGGCCGGAGGACTACTGCCTCAACTCCGCAGGCGAGACCGCGGTCGGCGACACCCCCCTGCCGGTCTCGCTGACCACCGCCGGCGCCGGGGTCTTCGACTACCTCAAGAGCACCGCCGAGATCCCGGTGACGCAGTCCTACGTCTACAAGACGTCGATCAAGAGCGGCTGCAACGCCGACGCCCTGCTGACCAACGGGTCCAACGTGCTGGCCGTCCGCACGACCTCGGGCGACGGTCGGGAGCGCCTCGCCCTGACGTTCACCTCGAACCAGTACCTGCTCCACTCGGACCTGCTGGTCTACGGCCTGATCCGGTGGGCGACCAAGGGCCTGCACTTCGGTGAGCAGAAGCACCACCTCAACGTCGACATCGACGACTGGTTCAGCTTCTCCGACCACTACAAGGAAGACGGCACCGTCGAGTACAGCCCCGGCTTCCAGACCACCGGGCACGACGCGGTCAACCTCGACGCCAAGCAGACCGCGCTGCGCGCCGCGCACCCGCTGGCGTCCGGGTTCACCTTCAACGTCCCCTACAACGGCGCCGAGATCGACCCGTTCGCCGGCAACACGTGCAGCCCGAACGGCGACGCCACCACGCTGACCGCCACCACGAAGTGCCTGAAGAACAACTTCCGGTGGATCAACCACACCCTGACCCACCCCGCGCTGAACACCACCGACTACACCACCACCCACGACGAGATCACCGCGAACCAGACCGCGGGCACCTCGATCGGGCTGAACCCGCCGTCCAGCGTGCTGAAGACCCCCGAGTACTCCGGCCTCGGGGTCTACAACAACTCCAGCGGCGTGCTCACCGACTACGGCCTCGCCGCGTCCAACCCGGACCTGATCGACGCGGCCGGCGACCTCGGCATCACCACGCTGGCGGGCAACATGTCGTTCGCCAGTCACGTGCCGGCGCACTTCAACGCGGCCACCGCCCACCCGCTGGACCCGAGCATCGCGGTGGTGCCGTGCTGGCCGACCAACATCGCCTACCACACCACCAACCAGGCCGAGGAGACGCACTTCTACAACGCGTTCTACGGCCCGAACGGCCACTTCCCCTACTGGCCCACCGACCGCACCTACGCCCAACTCCTGGACTACGAGGCCTCGGTGGGCCTGCAGCACGTGACGTCCGGCTCGATCTACGCGCACACGTTCCACGTCGCCAACGTGCGCGACTACGGCTCGGGCAACAGCCTGGTCACCGACTGGGTGGGCGCGGTGCTGACCAAGTACAGCTCCTACTACTCGGTGCCGCTGCTGAACACGGCGTGGACCGACATCGCCACCTACACCAGGGCGCGTACGGCCCACTTCGCCGCGCTCAGCGCCGGGGCGTCGGCGATCTACGACCGGACCACCGGTGAGATCACGGTGACCTCGCCGGCCGCCGGCTCGCTCCAACTCGGGGGCGTGGCCGCCACCACCACCGGTGCCGGCACCTACGGCACCGACGTCACCGTCCCGGTGACGCTGGCGGCGAACACCCCGGTCACGTTCACCGCCGCGCCTCGCCTGTAGGGCGAGACGGCGACTTCAGAACAGCAAAGGTAAACGGGAGCAATTGGTGAGGATCGCACTGGTCTCGGAGGGCACCTACCCGTACGCGATGGGTGGGGTGAGCATCTGGTGCGAACAGCTCATCCGGGGAATGCCGGACTACCGGTGGGAGGTCGTGGCGCTCACCGTGGACGGCACCGAGGAGCCGGTGTTCGACCGGCCGGCCAACCTCGACCGTGTGCACTCGATCCCGCTGTGGGGCGGCCGGCCGACCGGCCGCCGCCCCCGGCGGGGGGTGCTGGTCCCCGCCGGACGGCCCGGCACCGAGTTCATGCAGTCCTACGAGGTGTTCCTGCGGGCCCTGGTCACCCCGCTGGAGTCGACCCGCTCCCAGGCCGGCGCGGTCAACCGCAGCACCTTCCTGCTCGCCCTGCGCGGCATGTTCGAGTACGCCTCCGGCGGTGGTGACCTGAGCGCGGCCCTGCTGTCCAACGAGGCGCTGCGGATGATGCTGGAGGCCTGGCACACCCTGCGGGTCGAGGAGACCGGGCCCGCCCCCACCGTCGCCGACGCGCTGGAGGCGGCCTGGCTCATCTCGCACATGCTGCGGCCGCTGAGCGCGCCACCGGTACGCGCCGACATCGTGCACTCGTCGATGAACGGTCTCTCCACCCTCGTCGGGATGGCCGCCACCTGGACGTACGGCACCCCGCTGGTGCTCTCGGAGCACGGCATCTACCTGCGCGAGCGCTACATCTCCTACCTGCACGACGACGCACCGCACCCGGTACGGGTGCTGGTGCTGAGCTTCTTCCGCTCGCTGGCCGGTGCGGCCTACCTGATCACCGGCGCGCTCGCGCCGCACTCGCAGTACAACCGGCGGTGGCAGCTGCACAACGGCGCCGACCCCGAGCGGATGTGGACGATGTACAACGGCGTCGACCCGGACGAGTTCCCACCCGCGGCCGGCGAGCCGGACGTGCCGACCATCTCGTTCATGGGCCGGATCGACCCGCTCAAGGACCTGCACACCCTGATCCGGGCGTTCGCCCTGGTCCGCGTGGAGATCCCGAACGCCCGGCTGCGCATCTTCGGCGGGACCCCGGCCGCCAACAAGGTCTACCACGAGAGCTGCGAGGCGTTGATCGACGAACTCGGGCTGACCGGGCACGCGGTCCTGGAGGGCCGGGTCGGCAGTGCCGTCGAGGCGTACCACGCCGGCAGCCTGGTGGCGTTGACCAGCATCTCCGAGGGCTTTCCCTACACCGTGGTGGAGGCGATGGCGTGCGGCCGGCCGACGGTGTGCACCAACGTCGGCGGGGTCGCCGAGGCGGTCGGTGACACCGGATTCGTCGTCGCACCGCGTGACGTACCCGCGATCGCCGCCGCCTGCGTCAAGATGCTCAACGACCGGGAGCTGCGGCTACGCCTCGGGGCGGCCGCCCGGGGCCGGGTGCTGGAGCGGTTCACCCTGCAACGCTCGTTGCAGGCGTACCGCGACATCTACGAGGGACTCGCCGCGCCCCGGACCACCTCCCCCGCGCCGAAGCGGCTGCGCGGTCAGGCCCAGGGCTGGGTACGCGTCCCGAACCGGCCGACCCGCCCCGGAGTGGCGTCCGTCACCGCTCGCCCCGCCGCCCCGTTCGCCGCCCCACCAGAGGTGGCCCCCGTCGCCCGGCCTGAGCCGACCCCCGTCACCGTCCGGCCCGAGCCGACCCCCGTCACCGTCCGGCCGGAAGCGACCCCCGTGGCCGGGCGGGTGCCCCGCCAGCGTGGACCCGAGCAGTACTCGTCGGCCGCCTACCGGACCCACCACGACCCGAACTCGTCCGGGCCGGAGCTGCCGCAACCGACCACACCGGGCCCGGACGACGAGCAGACGATCGCCATCCTGCGCGGTGGCCGCTGATGACCGGAGCCAAGGACCCGGACGTCACCGACCCGTTGTTCCGCCCCGCCGCCACGATGACCACCGAGCCGGGGCCGTCCGACGGGCGGGCGGACAACCCCGAGCGCACGATCCTGCTGCCCCGGATCTCCACCGACCCGGTCGACGACCTGGTCGAGCGGGTCCGGCCCCAGCTGACCCGGGCGGTGGACGCGCTCCAGGTCGCCGCCGCCCTGGAGGCCGACGGGCACACCGACCGGGCCGCCCAGGTCGAGTACGGCTACCGGGACGTCTTCGTCCTGGCCCTGGAGGTGTTCCGACGGCTGGGGCCGACCCCGGAGATGGTGGACGGGCCGCGCACCACGTCGGCGACCGACCGCGACCGGTGGGCCGACCTGCGGACGATCTCGCACGGCCTGCTGTACGTGTTGCCGAGCGCCGCGTTCCCCGCCGTGTTGTCGGTCGTGGGACGGCCGGGCCTGGTGGTCGGCCTGATCCTCGCCGGGACGGTCGGCTGGATCTGGTCGGGGATGGTCGCCTACGCGGCGTTCCGCCTGCTCGGCCTCGGTCGGGCCCGCTCGGCCAGCCGGGTGCTGCGGATCGCCGCGTTGACCGCTCCCCTGCTCGGCCTGGCCGCCGGTGCGGTGATGCTGCCCTACGGTGGCCTGCCGCTCGCCGCGATGATGCTCTGCCAACTGACGTACCAACTGGCCAGCACGTTGCTGATCTTCTACCGGCGGGAGGGTTGGCTGGCCGGGGCGATGGTCCCGGCCGTGCTGGGCAGCGCGGTCTTCCTGAGCACCGGCGGTGCGACCGAGCGGCGCTGGGCGGTGGGCGCGGCGGCCCTCGGCGTGCTGGTCGCCTTCGCCGCCGGGCTCTGGGCCACCCGCTCCGCCGCCCGGTCGACGGAGCCGGCACCCCGGGACCCGCTCTGGCCACCGGTGTCCACCCTGCTCGGCGTCGCCGGTTACGGGTTCTGCTCGGCGGCGTTGCTCTTCCACGCGCAGGCGCCGTACCTGCTGGGGCAGTGGGACGTCGCGGCGTCGGCGGTGCCGCTGATCCTGTCGATGGGGTTCGTCGAGTGGCGGACCAGCCGGTTCTGGGCGGCCGGGGTGGCGTTGTCCCGGCGGGCCCGGCTCCCGCGCAGCTTCGTCGTGGGGATCTGGCGGGCGATCGGCCGGGAGGTCGCGGCGTGCCTCGCGGTGCCGGCGGGGCTGGGGGTGCTGCTGCTCGCCGGGCTGACCCAGCTGGGCGTGCTCTCCACCGCCGGGGTGGTGATGACGGCCGCGCACGTCGCCCTCGCCGGGGCGTACTACCTGGCCTTCCTGCTGGCCGGGCAGGGCCGGTACGGCTGGTTGTGCCTGTCCATGACGGTCGTGGTCACGCTGCACGTCGGCCTCGGCGCGCTGCTCGGCGTCGCCCCGCTGCTCGGGCAGGGCGGCAGCCCGGTCACCGACACCTCGCTGTACCTGGGCAGCGTGCTGCTGCTCCAGGCACTGTTCGCGCTCGGTCTGCTTCCGGTGATCGGGCAGGTTCGGCACTACCGATAGTCCACTCGAGACCTATGGGGAGGTCCGGTTGCACGCGGTGATCCTTGCCGGCGGCAAAGGGGTGCGGCTGAAGCCGTACACCACGACGCTGCCGAAACCCCTGATGCCCATCGGGGACAGCCACTCGATCCTGCAGATCGTGCTCGACCAGCTCGCCTCGCGCGGGTTCACCTCGGTGACCCTGGCGATCAACCATCTCGGCCCGCTGATCCGGGCCTTCGTGGGTGACGGCAACCGGTGGGGCCTGACCATCGACTACATCGAGGAGGACAAGCCGCTGTCCACGGTGGGCCCGCTGTTCGGCCTGAAGGACCGGTTGCCCGACGAGTTCCTGGTGATGAACGGTGACGTCCTCACCGACCTGGACTACGGCGACCTGCTGCGCAGCCACCAGCTCTCCGGCGCCGGCCTGACCCTGGCGACCTCCGAGCGGGTACACCGGATCGACTTCGGCGTGCTCGACGTGGACGCCGGCCGGGTGGTCGGGTTCCGGGAGAAGCCGGCGCTGCGCTACCCGGTCAGCATGGGCGTCTACGGAATGTCGCGGCGGACCCTGGAGCCCTATCAGGCCGGGCTGGCCCTCGGCTTCGACCAACTGGTGCTGGACCTGCTCGCGGGCGGTGACCCGCCGATGACGTACCCGTTCGACGGGTTCTGGCTCGACATCGGCCGGCCGGAGGACTACGACGAGGCGAACCGCTCGTTCCCCCAGCTCAAACCGATCCTGCTGCCCAGCCGGTCGGGGCCGGTCGAGGTCGCCATCGGCGAGGGGACGACACCGCTGGCCGTTGCCGAGGGGACCGAGCCGCTGGCCGTCGGCGACCTGTCGGGCGTCGCGGACCTGTCGGGCGTCGTGCGGGCCGGGGAGCTGACGTGACCCGGGTGCTGCTGTTCGGGGCGTCCGGCTTCATCGGCGGGCACGCCCGCGACGCGTTGGCCGCGGACCACCGGGTGACCGAGGTGATCTGCCCGGGGCGGGCCGCCCACGACCTGCTCGACGGCACGCCGGCCGCGCTCACCGGATTGCTGCGCGAGGTCGCCCCGGACGCGGTGGTCAACTGCGTGGGCGCCCTCACCGGCAGCGCCGCCCAACTGGTCACGGCGAACACGCTGGTCGCGGCGAAGCTGCTGGCGGCGACCGCCGACGCGGTGCCGCAGGCCCGGCTGGTCCGGCTCGGCTCGGCCGGGGAGTACGGGCCGGTGCCGCAGCGGCTCCCGGTCACCGAGGACGCCCCGGCCCGGCCGGTCAGCGCGTACGGCGTCAGTCACCTGGCCGGAACCCGGTTGTTCCAGCTCGCCGGGGAGGCCGGCGAGGTCGACGCGGTCTCGTTGCGGGTGTTCAACCCGATCGGCCCCGGCATGTCGCAGGAGAACCTGCTCGGTCGGGCGGCGGACCGGTTGCGGGCCGCGCTGGCCGACGGGGCCACCGAGATCACCCTGGGGCCGCTGTCGGCGTACCGGGACTTCGTCGACGTGCGGGACCTCGCCGCGCTGATCGTCGCGGCGACGCTCGCACCCGAACTGCCGCACCGGGTGGTCAACGCCGGCAGCGGCCGGGCGGTCACCGCCCGGGAGGCGGTCGGGTTGCTGGCCGGCGCGGCGGGCTACGACGGCCGGATCCGCGAGGTGGGCCTCGGACCGCAGCGCTCGCAGGCGGTCGACTGGATCCAGGCCGGCATCGGCCGGGCCGGCGAGCTGGGCTGGTCGCCGGTACGCGACCTGGAGACATCGATCAAGGACATCTGGGCCGCGGGCGCGGCGCGGTGAGCCGCGCCGACCGCTCCCCCGTCACGACACACCCGCACAACTGAGAGGACACGCATGAGCATGAAGATCGGGGTCGTGGGCCTGGGCTACGTGGGGCTCACCCTCACCGCCGCCCTCGCCGACAAGGGCTTCACGGTGTACGGCGCGGACGTCTCACCGGCGGTGCTGGACGCGCTCTCGCACGGCCGGCCACACATCTTCGAACCCGGCATCGACGACGTCTTCGCCGCCCACCTGGGCAAGAACATCCACGTCGCCGCCGACCTGCCGAAGGACACCGTCGACGTGGCGGTGATCAGCGTGTCGACGCCGGTGGACAACATGACCCACCGGCCCAACCTGGCGAACCTCGCCGCCGCCGCCCGGGTGGTGGCCGGCAGTTGCCGCCCGGACACCCTGGTGGTGGTGCGCAGCACCGTGCCGGTCGGCACCAGCCGCCGGGTGGTGCTGCCCGAGTTGCAGGCCGCCTGGGGTGAGCGGGTGAAGCTGGTGATGGCCCCGGAGCGCACCATCCAGGGGCAGGCGCTGCGGGAACTCGTCGAGCTGCCACAGGTCGTCGGTGGCCTGGACGAGGAGAGCCTCGCCGCCGGGATCGCGTTCTTCAACGGGCTGGCGCGCACCGTCGTCCCGGTGTCCGGGTTGGAGACCGCCGAGCTGGTGAAGCTGTCCAACAACTGCCACACCGACCTGATCTACGCGTTCGGCAACGAGATCGCGCTGATCGCCGAGCGGCACGGCCTCGACCCGCTGGAGGTGATCCGGGCGACGAACGTCGACTACCCGCGCCCGGATCTCGCCAAGCCCGGGTACGTGGGCGGTGGCTGCCTCTCCAAGGACCCGTACATCATGATCGACAGTGCGGGTGACCGCCGGCCGTTCCTCGTCGGCAAGGCCCGCCAGCTCAACGAGTACCTGCCGATCCACGTCGGCGAGACCGTGGTCCGGATGCTGGTCGAGGCGCGGGGGCGCAGTCTCGGCGCCCGGCTGGCGGTGCTGGGGTGGGCCTACAAGGGCTGGCCGGCCACCGATGACATGCGCGGCACCCCGATCGAGCCGATGATGCGGGTCTTCTCCGCCGCCGGGGTCACCGTCCTGGGGCACGACCCGATGGTCACCGACGACGTGATCCGGCAGTACGGCGGCGAGCCGGTCAGCCTGGACAAGGCGTTCACCGAGGCGGACGCCGTGCTGATCATCAACGACCACCCCGACTACCGGGCGCTGCGGGTGCCGGAGGTGCTCGGGGCGACGCCGCCGGCCTTCGTCTACGACTCGTGGCGGGTACTCGACGGCGAAGCGGTCAGGGCTGCCGGGGTCCGCTACGCCGGACTCGGCTACCTGCCTCCCGCGCCGACCGGTCCGGGTGACGGCGGTGCGGCCGGCACCGCCGCCGGTGCGGGCACGTCGGTCGCCGGGGCGGTGTCGGCATGAGGGCCCTGCTGCTCGGTGGCGCCGGCTTCATCGGCCTGCACCTCGCCCGCCGGCTCGTCGCCGACGGTCACCAGGTAACCATCGTGGACGACTTCTCCCGGGGCCGCGACGACGCCGACCTCGACCGGTTGCGCGCCGATCCGGCCGTCCAGGTGATCTCCGGCGATCTGACCGGCCCGGACACCTGGGCCGCCCTGCCCACCGGATGGGACCAGATCTACCTGCTCGCCGCCGTGGTCGGGGTGCGCAACGTGGAGCAGGACCCGGCCCGGGTGATCCGGGTCAACACCCTGTCGGCGCTGCACCTGCTCGACTGGGTGACCCCGGGTGAGCGGGTCTTCTTCGCCTCCACCAGCGAGGTCTACGCCGGGGGCGTGACGGCCGGGGTGGTGCCGGTGCCGACGGCCGAGACGGTGCCGGCGATGATCTCCGACGTCACGGCCCCCCGCTTCGCGTACGCGGCCAGCAAGCTGCTCGGTGAGGCCGCGTTCCTGCACACGGCCCGCGCCAAGGGCTTCGAGACGGTGGTGGGCCGGTTCCACAACGTGTACGGCCCCCGGATGGGCGCGGACCACGTCATCCCGGAGATGTCCCTGCGCGCCCTGCGGGGGGCCGACCCGTTCCCGGTCCCCGGCGCCGACCAGTACCGCGCGTTCTGCCACGTCGACGACGCGGTCGAGGCGATGCTGCGGCTGATGGGGGCACCGGCCGCCGCCGGTCAGATCGTGCACATCGGCAACGACCGGGAGGAGACCAACATCGGCGACCTGGCCAAGCTGGTCCTGCGGGTGGCCGGGGTGAGCCCCGCCATCGCACCCGGGAGCGCGCCGCCGGGATCGGTCGCCCGCCGCTGCCCGGACCTGTCCCGGCTGCGGGAGCTGACCGGTTACGAGCCGGGTGTCAGCCTGGAGGAGGGCGTCCGCAGCACGTTCGCCTGGTACCGGGAGCACGGGTGGGCGTGATGAGCCGACGTCCCATCTGCTTCTACTACGGCGACGGCCGACTGCCCGAGCTGTCCAGGTACGTGCGGGTGGTCCTGCAACCGGACTTCTACCGGCCGGCCGAACTGCGCTACCTCGCGGCGCAGGACGTGCAGACCCTCGGCTACCTGTCGTTGTCGGAGGACCAGGGGCCACCCGCGCCCTGGCAGCGGCGGGAACGCAACCCGGACTGGGGTGGCGCGTTCGTCCACGTCGACCACCCGCTCTGGGTGGCGCACGTGATCGGGCAGGCGAAGCAGGCGATCGCGCAGGGATTCGCGGGGCTCTTCCTGGACACGCTCAACGTCGAGCTGACCTTCCCGGAGGACGTGCCGCACCTGCTCACCCTGGTCGCCGCCATCCGGGAGGAGGCCCGACCGGCGTACCTGCTGGCGAACCGGGGCTTCGGGATGCTGCCCCGGCTGGCCGAGATCGTCGACGGGATCGTCTTCGAGTCCTTCTCGGCCCGGTGGACCGACCAGGGTTACGCGCCGTGGCCGCCCGACGTGCTGGAGTTCCACGCCCAGATCGCCGAGCAGCTGCTCCAGTTGGAGCTGGACCTCTACAGCCTCGACTACGCCGACAGCCAGGGGCTGACCGATTTCGCGGAGCGGCGGGCCCGCCAGTTCGGGCTCCAGTCCTCGGTCAGCGACCGCGCCCTGTCCCGTACCTGATCATCCGGCGGGGGCGTCCGCCCCGCCGGTCCGGGGCCGGTCCGGTCCCACCCCGAACACCCGCCCCCGTCGGGCCGGGACCGGGTCGCGCGTCGGCACCACGCGCGACCGGCTCCGCCCGGCGGGGGCGGGC
Source organism: Micromonospora sp. NPDC049081 (assembly GCF_040648835.1). Classification (NCBI taxonomy): domain Bacteria; kingdom Bacillati; phylum Actinomycetota; class Actinomycetes; order Micromonosporales; family Micromonosporaceae; genus Micromonospora; species Micromonospora sp. NPDC049081. The sequence goes on from NZ_JBEZEK010000003.1 coordinate 156,531, forward strand.
TCGCGGGACGGCAGCCCGCCCACCGCCACGGCACAGCGGATGTGGCGGTCCGCCCCCCGGCGACGGCACAGCGGGTGTGGCAGTCCGCCCCCGGCTACGGCACGGCGGGTGGCTGCCAGCCACCGCCGAGGGCACAGCGGGCGGCGGCCCGGCGGGGCGCGACGTCGCGGCAGGTCAGGGTTCGCGGGTGGTCAGGGCGTCGCGGCAGGTCAGGGCGTCGCGGCGTCGAGGGCGGGGGTGAGCGGTGCCAGGGCGGCCCGGACGAGGTCCGGCAGCGGCCGGGACGGGACCACGAAACCGGCCATCGCCGGCACCTCGTTCGTGCCGTGCAGCCACTGCCGGAGCGCCACTCTGACCGCCGCGCCGACGGCGGCGGCGAGCACCTGGGCGGTCAGCCGGTCGAGGCCGGGGCAGCGGGCGGTCAGCGCCTCGGCGAGCGGCTCCTCGATCGTGGTGACGGCGTCGACGTAGCAGGCGCGCAGCGCGGGACTGGCGGCGATCATCAGCAGCGCGGCTGGCGGGTGGTCGCCGGGGTCGGTGTAGAGACCCACGACGGCGTCGACGACCGTGTCGCCGAGGCTGACCCCGGTGGGCCGGGCGAGCACGGCGGCCGTGACCGTGACCGCGCGGTCCGCGGCGACCCCGGCGACGATCGCCTGCTCCCGGCTGGCGAAGTAGTTGTTGTAGGTCCGGGGCGACACGCCTGCGGCCTGGGCGATCTCCTCGACGCGGACGTTGTCCGGTCCGCGTTCCAGGGCGAGGCGCAGCGCCGCCGACTGGAGCGCCTCCCGGGTGGCCCGTTTCTTCCGTTCCCGCAACGTCGGTGGTCCGGTCACGGTGCCACTGTCGCACACACGGTTCGTGCACGCAAAATTGCGTGCACGCAAAATTATGCTACGGTCCCCCCGAAGTCCGCAGCACCACGACGGAAAGGGACCGACATGCGTGCCAGAGGCATGGCCTACGACACCGGCTTCGTCACCGACGGCGTCAGCTCGGTGCCGCACTGGGACCCCGAGGTGGTCCGGCGGGAGCTGGCGATCATCCGGGACGACCTGCACTGCACCGCCGTCCACCTGGTCGGCGGGGATCCCGGGCGGCTGGAGTCCGCCGCCCGTACCGCCGCCGCGCTCGGCCTGGAGGTCTGGTTCTCGCCGTACCCGCTGGAGCTGGAACCCGACCTGATCCGCGCCCTGTTCCTCGACTGCGCCGAGCGGGCCGAACGGCTCCGTGCGGCCGGGGCGGAGGTCGTCTTCGTCACCGGCGCCGAGCTGAGCCTCATGAACCGTGGATTCGTCGACGGGGACCGCCTCGCCGACCGCCTCGACCACCTGTTCACCGACCCGGACGGCCGGGCCGAGCGCATCGCCGAGGCCGGCGTCCGCCTCGACCGGTTCCTGCGCGCCACCGTGGCGGCGGTCCGCGAACGCTTCCACGGGCGGGTCACCTATGCCGCGATCCCGTTCGAGGGCGTCGACTGGGACCTGTTCGACGTGGTGACCCTCGAACTCATCCGCTCCGCCGAGGTCGCCGACCAGTTCCGCGCCGGCGTACGCCGGCTGGTCGACCAACCCAAGCCGGTCGCCGTCACCGGCTTCGGCACCGCGACCTGGCGCGGCGCGGGGGACGTCGCGCCGCGCAGCATGGAGATCATCGAGTACGACGCCAGCGGCGCCCCCCACCGGCTGAACGGCAGGTACGAGCGCGACGAGGAAGGGCAGGCCGCCTACCTGCGGGAACTGCTCGACATCTTTGACAGCGAGGGGGTCGACAGCGCTTTCGTCCACCTCTTCGCGCTGCCCAGCCTGCCGCACCGGCCCGACGGCGATCCCCGGTACGACCTCGACCTCGCCAGCCCCGGGATCGTCAAGGTGCTCGACGGCCGCACCGGCGAGACCTACCCCGGGCTGCCCTGGGAGCCGAAGGCCGCGTTCGCCGCCGTCGCCGAACACTATGCGCGCCGGCCCGCCGCCGAGCGGCACGGCTGAGCGGACGCGGTCCGCCCGAGGGGTGGCGCGTGCCACCCCTCACCGCAGGCGCAGCCCCGCGACGAGGAGCCCGACCATGCGGCGGGCGTCGTAGTAGGGGGCACGGCCGGCGCAGAGGTTGCCGACGGCGAACAACAACTCCCGGGCGTCGACGCCGGGACGGATCTCGTCGGCCGCGACGGCGGCGTCGAGCAGGCGGGTACACGCGGGCACCAGGTGGTCGAGGAAGTAGCCGTGCAGCGTGTCGAAGGCGGCGGTGTCGGAGTTCAACGCTCCGGCCAGGCCGTGCTTGGTGACCAGGAAGTCGACGAAGAGGTCGATCCAGGCGGTCAGGGCGGCGTGCGGGGTGCCGCTGGTGGCGAGCAGGGCCGGCGCGGCCGCGGCGCACGCCTGCACCTGGTGCCGGTAGACGGCGACGATCAGGTCCGCCCGGGTCGGGAAGTGGCGGTAGATGGTGCCGACGCCGACGCCGGCCCGGGCGGCGATGTCGCGTACCGGCACGTCGACACCGGCGGCGAGGAAGGCGGCGGCGGCGGCCTCCAGCAGGGTCGCCTCGTTGCGTCGGGCGTCGGCCCGTTTCCGGGGTGCGCCGGTGCGCCCGGGTGGGGTGGGCGGCCCCGGTTCACCGTCGACCATCGCACCGTCACCTCCGGACACCCTTGGCAAACGGAACAGTGTTCCGTATAGTTCAGAGCGGAACACCGTTCCGCTTGCCCCATGATGCCAGAGCCGGACGGCCGGCCACCAGCCCCGTCCCTCGCCACCAGCCCACGACGCGTCCGCACGCGCCGTGGTCCCCAACGGCACCGGCCCACCCGACCGGCCGTCACCCCGCCACCCCGTGGAGGAAACCGTCATGCAGTACCGCACCCTCGGCCGCACCGGCGTCCAGGTCAGCACCCTCGTGCTCGGCGCGATGAACTTCGGCACCATCGGCCGCACCAGCCAGGCCGAGGCCACCGCGATCATCGACGCCGCCCTGGAGGGCGGGATCAACCTGATCGACACCGCCGACCGCTACAGCCAGGGCGAGTCGGAGGAAATGGTCGGCCGGGCCATCGCCGGCCGCCGCGACGACATCGTGCTGGCCACCAAGGCGGCCCTGCCGATGGACGACGAACGCAACCACCGGGGCACCTCCCGCCGCTGGCTGCACACCGCGCTCGACGACAGCCTGCGCCGGCTCGGTGTCGACCACATCGACCTCTACCAGGTGCACCGCTGGGACCCGACGACCAGCGACGAGGAGACGCTGTCCGCGCTCACCGACCTCCAGCGGGCCGGCAAGATCCGCTACTTCGGCTGCTCGACGTTCCCCGCGTACCGGCTCGTGCAGGCCGAGTGGGCCGCCCGGGAACACCACCTGGGCCGGTACGTCACCGAACAGCCCAGCTATTCGATCCTGCAACGCGGCATCGAGGCCCACGTCCTGCCCGTCACCGCGCAGTACGGCATGGGCGTGCTCGCCTGGAGCCCACTGGCCTCCGGGTGGCTGTCGGGCGCGGTCCGGGCGGGTCGGGAGATCACCACCCACCGCGCCGACGTCCTGCCCGAGCGCTTCGACCTCACCATCGCCGGCAACCGGGCCCGGCTCGACGCCGTCGAGCAGCTGACCAAGGTCGCCGAGGAGGCCGGGCTCACCCTGATCCAGCTCGCCCTCGGCTTCGTCACCGCACACCCCGCCGTGACCAGCGCGATCATCGGCCCCCGTACACCGGAGCACCTGCACAGCCAACTCGCCGCCGCCGACACCGTGCTCACCGCCGACGTGCTCGACGCCATCGACGCGATCGTCGCCCCCGGCGTCGACCTCGCCCCCGGCGAGAAGCACGACACCCCGCCGGCCCTGCTCGACCCGGCGCTACGCCGCCGCTGAGCGTCGGCGCGCGCACCGGTCGACCGGCCCGGGATCAGCTCACGCAGAACACGTTGCCCTCCGGGTCGTGCAGGGTGACGTAGTAGTAGAGGTCCGCCGGGTCGTCGCCCCGGGTCCGGCGCTGCACGGTCGCGCCCAGGGCGACCAGTTCGGCCACCTTCGCCTCAACGATCTCGATCCGCCGCGCCTGGGGCAGGGCATCGTCCCGACCGGTGGGGTAGAGGTCCAGGTGGAGCCGGTTCTTCCCGGCATGCTCCTGCGGCACCCGCTGGAACCACAGCGGCGGACGCAGCCCGGCCGGGTCGAACAGCCGGTCCTCGAACGCCGCCGCCCCACCCAACCGGCCACGGAAGTGCGCGTTCCAGGTGGTCGACGGCTCGGCCGGCGGCGTCGGCTGGTAACCCAACGCCCGGGCCCAGAACCGGGCCAGCCGGGCCGGGTCGTTCGCGTCGACAGTCAGTTGCCAGAACACCATGGCCCCACCCTAGCCACGCGCCGCGCGGTCACCGGGTCGACGCCACCTCTCCCGACCGGCCGGCCCGCCCGGAACGCTTGAGCAGCACCGCACCCCCGACGACGAGGACGACACCGAGGACGATCCCGACGACGTTGCCCTGGGTCAGCGAGGCAAGCACCCCCAGCACACCCACCACGACCAGCAGCACACCGAGAACCCGCAGCAGCAGACCACCGACGTTCTTCACCTGTCCGTTCGCCATACCGGCCCTGTTCCCCGGTCAGACCGTCCACAAACGACGGTAGGACCCATCACCCCGTCGAGGTGGTCGGGGCGCAACCTCAGGGACGAGATCCGGGTTCCTCCGCATATGACTCGGGTCGGCCGGGGGGCCAGGGTGGACGGATAGCCACAACCCGGGAGGTCCGCCGTGTTCCGTCGTACCGTGACCGTCGTCGTCGCCGTGCTCACCGTCCTCGCCGGTCTCCCGGCGGTGGCCCAGGCGCGTCCCGGGCCACCGCCGGGCCTCACCTGGGGTGAGTGTCCCGACGATCTGCCCGACGTCCCACCCGACCCGCGCGTGCGGTGCGCCCCGCTGCGCCTGCCGGTGGACTGGGCCAGGCCGGACGGGCGCACGTTCACGCTCGTCGTGGCCCGCCGGGCCGCCCGGGTGGCGCAGCAGCGGGTGGGCACGCTGGTGTTCGGACCGGGCGGCCCCGGGGACTCGGGGGTGGAACGCATCCGCCGGGGGGACCGGTTCAGCGACGAACTGCTGGACCGGTTCGACCTGGTCAGCTTCGATCCACGTACGGTGGCCCGCAGCGCCGCCCCGGTCTGCACGCCCGACCCGGAGCTGCGCAGGCCGCCCGTCGTGCTGACCGGCCAGGCCGATTTCGACGCAGCGGTGGCCTACAACCGGGCGCTGTGGAACCGGTGTCGCCCGACCAGCCCGGTGTTCGGGTACGCCGACACGCTCAGCACCGTGCACGACCTGGAGGCGCTGCGGCGTGCGCTGGGTGAGCGGCGGTTGACCTTCCACGGCAGCTCGTACGGCACGCTGCTGGGCCAGCAGTACGCCGAGCGGTATCCCGACCGGGTACGGGCCGTGGTGCTGGAGGGCGTGTTCGACCACAGCCTGGACGTGCGGTCCTTCGTCCGTACCCAGGCGGCGGCGCTCCAGGACGCCTTCGACGAATTCGTGGCCTGGTGCGACAGTTCGCCCGGGTGCGTGCTGCACGGCCGGGACGTCCGGGCGGTCTGGGCTGCGGTGCTGGCCCGCGCCGACAACGACGGGTACGCCCCGCGCACCGCCTTCGACGTCACCGCCGTGGCCCTCGGGATGCTCGCCGGCCCCCGCTTCCCGCAGCTGGCCGAGGCCGTCCGGGACATGGCCGCCGGCATGCCGCCGCCCGAGGTGAAACTCCCGGTGGCCGTGGCGGTCTTCTGCGCGGACTGGCCGGCCACCGTCCGCGACCACCACGAGTACGCGGCCCTGGTCCGGGCTGCCGGGGCGGTCGCGCCGGACGTCCGTTACGGTGCCGGCCTGCTGGCCGTGCACACCTGTCTGGGCTGGCAGTCCCCGGTCCGGAATCCACCGCACGAGCCACGGGTGCACACCCGTACGCCGTTGCTGCTGCTCAATGCCCGGCACGATCCCCGCACCGGCTACGCCTGGGCCACCCACGTCGCGCGGCAACTGGGCCGGCACGGACGCCTGGTCACCTACGAGGGCTCGGGCCACGGCACCTACCTGCGCAACGCGTGCACCGTCGCCGTGGTCGACAGGTACCTCGTCGACCTGACCCTGCCCGGTGCCGACGCCCGCTGCCCCGCAGGCTGAACCGCCCCGTCGGCGACCAGCGGGGTCCGGCCCGTGCCGCCGACGGTCACCTACCGGGTGGGCTGGGCGGCGAGCGGGAAGCTGACGCCGGTCAGTTCCTCGGAGACCGTCCACAGCCGACGGGCGACGGCCGCGTCCCGGGCGGCCTTCGACCGGCCGACGAGCTTGGGCGCACCACGCCCCTCGAAGAGGCCGTCCGGCCCGGCGTAGCTGCCGCCCGGGACGTCGGCCACCGCCGCGTAGAGGGTGGGCAGCGCGCCGTCGTCGCCGCTCTGCGCGAAGCGGTGGACCAGGGTCGTCTGGAGCCGGTTCCACAGGGAGCGGTCGTGGTCGAGGTGCCCGAGCAGGTTGGTGGCGGCCAGGCCGGGGTGGGCGGCGGTCGCCAGCACCGGCGAGCCGACCTCGGTGAGGCGGCGGTGTAGTTCGGCGGTGAACAGCAGGTTCGCCAGCTTCGACTGGGCGTACGCGGGGAACGCCCGGTAGGGGCGGCGCTCCCAGTTGAGGTCGGCGAAGTCGATCTTCCCGCCCCGGTGCGCGGAGGAGGCGACAGTCACCACCCGGCCCCGGATCTGCGGCAGCAGCAGGTTGGTGAGCGCGAAGTGCCCGAGGTGGTTGGTGCCGAACTGGAGCTCGAACCCGTCGGCGGTACGGCCGAGCGGGGGGATCATCAGCCCGGCATTGTTGATCAGCAGGTCGATCGGCCCGGTGTGACCCTCGGCGAACTCACGCACCGAGGTGAGGTCGGCCAGGTCGAGCCGCCGCACCTCGACGTCGCCGGTCATGCCGGCGGCGGCGGTCTGCCCCTTGGCCAGGTCGCGGACGGCGAGGACGACGCGGGCACCCCGGGCGGCGAGCACCCCGGCGGCGATCCGGCCGATGCCGCTGTTCGCGCCGGTGACGATGACGGTACGGCCGGTCATGGCGGGAACCTGGGCACTCGTGAATGTTGTCATGGCCAACAATGTATACGGCGACAACAATGTCGGCAACGACGACATTTTTTCGACTACCATGACCGTCGTGCCCGCGTACCACCATGGAAACCTGCGCTCGACGCTGCTCGCCGCAGCCGAGCGCAGCCTGCGCCAGCACGGCGCCGGCCAGCTCTCGCTACGCGAACTGGCCCGGGAGGTCGGCGTGAGTCACGCCGCGCCGCGCCGGCACTTCGCCGACCGGCAGGCGCTGCTGGACGCCCTCGCCGAGGCCGGATTCGCCCGGCTGCACGCCGAACTGCACGCGGCGCTCGTCGCCGCCGGGGACGACTTCGCGCCGCGCCTGCACGCCGTGGCCGCCGCCTACCTGCGGTTCGCCACCGAGGACGCCGCCCTGCTGGAGCTGATGTTCGCAGCCAAGCACCGCGAGGGGGCCGACCATCTCGTCGCCGCCGCCGCCGGCCCGTTCGGGCTGATGGGCGAGCTGATCAGCCAGGGGCAGGCCCAGGGCGTGCTGGAGCCCGGCTCCCCGGAACTCGCCGGGACCGTGCTGTTCGCGACATTGCAGGGCATCGCCACCCTGGTCAACGGCAACATGATCGCACCGCCACTGCTCGACGGGATCACCCGGACCGCCGTCGACCAGTTCCTCCGGGGGTCCCGCCCCCGTTAGCGGACGACGTCAGCCGCCGAGCGGCGAGACGCGGGTCACGTTCAGCTCTGTCACGGGGAGGCGGGCCACCCCGTCCGAGGAGGTGCAGCCACGAACGACCGCAGAGGAGCACACCATGGACGCCCGACTGAACTTCCTCACCGACCCGACCGCCGGCAGGGCCTTCAAGCACCTCATGTCGGCAGGCAGGGCGCTGAAGGAGTCAGCGCTGCCGGCCCCCACCCAGGAACTGGTGGCGCTGCGCGTGAGCCAGATCAACGGCTGTGCCTTCTGCGTCGACATGCACACCAAGGACGCCGCTGCGGCGGGTGAGACGTCGGTGCGGCTGAACCTGGTCGCGGCATGGCGGGAGGCCACGGTGTTCACCGAGGCCGAGCGGGCCGCGTTGGCGCTGGCCGAGGAGGGGACCCGGGTGGCGGACGCGGCCGGCGGGGTCAGCGACGAGGTGTGGGCGCACGCCGCGAAGCACTACGACGACGAGCAACTGGTCGCGCTGGTACTCCTGGTCTCGTTCATGAACCTGGCGAACCGGATGAACATCATCACGCGGCAGCCGGCCGGCACCTACCAGCCCGGACAGTTCCACTGAACGCACCACGCCCACCGGCCCGGGGACCCTCTGGCGGGCCCCGGGCCACCGGGCCGGAAGCCCGTTCCGGCGCGGACGGGTGAGCCGGGTGGGTCGGATGGGTCGGTCAGTGGTGGCGGTCGATGGTGGCGAGGAAGCTCCGCCACGCCTGAGGGGAGAACACCAGCACCGGGCCGGCGACGTCCTTGCTGTCCCGCACTCCGACCACGGCAGGCAGGTTGTCGGCGACCTCCACGCAGTTGCCCTCGGCACCACTACGACTGCCCTTGCGCCAGACGGCCCCACCGAAATCAGCCATGGTCGCTCTCCTTGATCTTCTGAAGGAAGCTCCGCCAGGACCGGGCGGAGAACACCAGTATTGGCCCGGCGACGTCCTTACTGTCCCGCACTCCCACGCCGACAACCAGACTGCCAGCAACCTCCACACAAGCCCCCTCGGCACTGTGCGTGCTTTTCCGCCAACGGGAGAGTGCCAGATCATTCATCGTAGGTCTCCTTGATCACGCGTCCGATCAGATCCTCGGACTCACGCTCGTCCAGGGCAAGCGCCGAGAGCACCTGCCAGGCTTCGGAGTAGGTTTCCAATTCGTTCGGACGATCCAGGTAGAGACTGCCGGTGAGCGACTCGCTGTAGACGGTGGAGGGCTCGGCGGGGCGGGTACCCATGGCTGGAAAATCCAGAATGATGAAGGCGCTCGCGACAAAGACCATGTGCGGACCGGCCGCCTGCGGGACGATGCGCACCGACACGTTGGGTGCCTGGGCGGCATTCACGAGCTGCGCGAGTTGCCTGCGCCACGCCTCGGTGTCGGTGATGGGTCGACGGATGACCGCTTCGTCGATGATGGCATCGAAGGCCGGCGCGACCGGGCGGCGTCGAGACAGCAGGCGCTGCCGTTCCAGTCGAAGGGACACCTTCCGCGCCACTTCCTGGGGGGCGCGCCCCGGCCTGCTCTCGAACAACGCCGTCATGTACTCCGGTGATTGCAGCAGGCCCGGGATCAGCATCGTCTCGTAGTGGCGGATCTGGCGTGCTGCCGCCTCCAACCCCACGTACAGCTCGAACCAGGCGGGGATGACCTCCCCGTAGGCGTGCCACCACCCCTTGCTCTTACTCTCCCGCGCGAGACTGACCAGCACCTCGGTCAGCTCGGCCGACGTGCCGTAGTGCTGGCACATGAGAGTCACGTCGTGGGTACGCAGCGAGGTCTGGCCGCCCTCAAGCCGGTACATCTTGGCGCGCGACCATTCGAGCGCTTCGGCTGCGGCCTCCAGGTTGATGCCGGCCTCCTCACGTGCCTGCCGCAGCAACCGCCCGAGCTGCCGGCGGGGAACCGAAGATCCGTCACTCACGTTCCGCTCCCCGTCTCAACACCGTGCGTCATCTGTCTCATCTGGAACAGATTGGCGGTCCAGATGAGGCATCGTCAATCTCTTTCCCTGAATTTCTCGATGAGACGTTGCACCTCGATCCGTATCGGACTCATCGTGGCTGGCAGAGCGGCCTGTCGACGATCAATGGAGGTGGCACTGTGCCCCGATGGAAATGGTTCCAGCGCACGGATCATCCGGTCGATGTGGTCGGCCGGTCGAGTGCCCCGCAGAAGGCCGACACCGTCGGCACACCGGGAGAGGAATGCGGAGCGGGCCGACCGGCGTGGAACAGCCCTACGGTGATCTTCGCGCGGGATCTTCCGTTGCTGACCCCGGGCGCGCAGTGGCGGGCACGGAACGCGGTCAGGGGGCGCCGCCGATGAGGCCGCACCTGCCAACCTGCCCAGCGGTGCGCCGAACAGGAACGGGCGTCCAGCGAGGCACCCGCCATGCTTGACGGGCGACCCGAACCGCCGTTCCGCGTCCTGATGGCCGGCTACGTGGTCGACTTCCACCACCGCAACGCCTGCCCCCGCTGCCAGCCCGACGGCTCCTGCCGCCGCCTCACCGCAGCCGCCGAGACCCTCCGCGCCTGGCGCGACCGGCCCGACCACCCCCCTCCCCACCACACCGGCCCCGATGCCGGTGAGCAGCAGCGGCCGGCCGCGCCGTGAAGCCCGGTGACCTGCTGCTGATCACCCGGGCGGCCAGTGTGCAGTTCATCCGCCCGATCCGGTGCCGGCTGATCCGGATCGACGACCGGCCGACGTACGACGGGTGGGTCTGGCTGGACGTCTACCAGCTCGACGCCCGGGACCGGGCGGTGGCCCGGCGGAGCATCTTCGTGCAGCGCGCCGGGGTGCGGCCGGCGGACCAGGGGCGGCAACCGCCGCAGCGCGCCACCCCGCGTCAGCCCACCTGCACGACGGCCCGCACCCGGGTTCCGCCGGAGCCCTGACAATTCGCATTCCGGGGGCCGCACGGCACGACAGCGCCCCGGCCGGTGGCCGGGGCGCTGTCCGGGGAGGGAATTACGCGGGAGAGCCAGCTTCTGCGTAGTCGTAAAGGCTCTTGATGTCGTCGTCGTAGTACGGGCCGTCGAATTGCCCGTTGCCGGGATTGTCGCCGTGGCTGACGGTGCTGTTGATGTATCCGGCGCCGATCGAGTCGTTGTATTCCTGCAACCACGGCCCGCCGCTGGAACCGTAGGTCATGTTGCAGTACATTCGGATCTGCTGGCCGCCGGCGTCCCAGGTGGTGCTCTGACAGTATTGCTGGCTCTCACCGCCGCCGAGGTTGGACGGATAGCCGAGGGCGGTGACCGCGACGCTGTAGCCCCAGTTCCACCGGAGCCCGTTGCCGCCGACGGTGTCGACGACCTTCGCGTTGTAGATGCCGCCGTTGGACATCACCGCGATGCCCATGTCCTCGGCGTAGCTCGACGAGCTGGCCCAGGCGCCCCGGGTGGAGAGGCTGTAGGCGACGAAGGTGCCGAACGGCCGCACCCCGTTGCGGTACCGGGGGACGAACTGCCAGTTGGTGTACCACTGACCGCCGCCGCCCTGGTGGACGCAGTGGCCGGCGGTGATCACGAGTCGCCGCTTGGCGCTGGCGACGGTGCTGGCCGAGCAGGAGGCGGTGCCGCCGCCGGGAACGGTGAAATAGACCTTGCCGACGGTCACCGCCTCGTTCAGCATCGTCCTGGGGCCGCCGGCGATGCTCGGGACCACCGGCGCGACCGTACCGGCCGGTCCGGTGGGCCTCGGCGCGTGGCTCGACGACGCGGCGGCCCTGCCCGACTTCGGGAAGTCCAGGTCGACGGCGGACGCCATGCGCTCCGGGGTCCAGAAGTCGGCGACCTCCTTCGCGATCTTCTCATTGGTGATCGCCCGGCCGTCCAGGGTACGGGCAATCGCCGTGATGTTTCCCTTCTGGTCGACCGTGGTCGAATTCGCCTCGGCTGCCGGCGCACCGGTCAGGATCAGGGTGAATGCCGCACCAGCACTCACGGACCAACGCAGAGCGGATTTCAAGAGGACCTCCATTTTGCCCCTTGCAGGTATCCGAACTCCGGCAGCATATTGAGGTTTTACTATTGATCACAACGCCGAACAATGGTTGTCAGGAATCCGTGCCACCCCACCATAATTGCCATAACCACCATCGGCTTTATTGCCCGTGGGATATGCCGGTGGATTACTCTCGCCCATTGACAGACCGGCCCCGACCAGGACCGCCCGAATCAGGGACCGACAACATGGTCGACCGGCGTCGGGAAGATGCCCGAACGCCGGTCTGCGGGAGGGCCGGCCGCCGCCGGTACGGAGGACCGGCACGGAGGTCAGTGCCGGTGCAGGGGTCAGTGCCGGTGCAGGGCCGTCCGGATCAGCCGGTTGACCAGCTTGGGGTACTCCAGGCCGCTGGCCGCCCACATCCGGGGGAACATCGACGTCGGGGTGAACCCGGGCATCGTGTTGATCTCGTTGAGGTAGACGTCCAGGTCGGGGGTGACGAAGAAGTCGACCCGGGCCAGGCCGGCGCAGTCCAGGGCGGTGAAGGCGCGGGTGGCGTACTCCTGGACCTGACGGGCGACCCGGTCGGGCAGGCCGGCGGGGACGTCGTACTCGCAGACCTCGTCGGCGAAGAGGTACTTGGCCTCGAAGTCGTACCACTCGCGGTCGCCGACCATCCGCACCTCGGCCAGCACGGACGCCTCGGGCGCCCCACCGGCCTCGCCCTCCAGCACGCCGCACTCGATTTCCCGGCCGACGATCGCGGCCTCGACCAGCACCTTGGTGTCGATCTCCCGGGCGGTGGCCACGGCGGCGTCGAGTTGCGCCCAGTCGTCGACCTTGGTGATGCCGAACGACGAGCCGGCGCGGGACGGCTTGACGAAGACCGGCAGCCCCAGCCGCTGCTTGTCGGTCTCGCTCAGGGTCATCCCGTTGCGCAGCACCGCGTACGGGCCGACCGGGATGCCCTCGGCGACGCAGAGCTTCTTGGTGAACTCCTTGTCCATCGCCGCGGCGGAGGCGAAGACGTTCGCGCCGACGTACGGGATGTCGGCCATCTCCAGCATGCCCTGGATGGTGCCGTCCTCGCCGTACGCGCCGTGCAGCACCGGGAAGACGACGTCGACGTCGGCGAGTGCCCGGGGACCCTCGGTGGGGTCGAGCACCAGCAGGCCCCCTGCGGTCGGGTCGGTCCGCAGCACGACCTCGGCCCCGGCCCCGGCGGTGATCTCCGGGAGCTTGCGGGCCCGGATCGCCAACTCGCCCGGGTCCCCGCTGGTCAGCACCCACTGGCCCTGCCGGGTGATGCCGACCGGCACCACGTCGTACTCGTCGGGGTCGAGCGCGCCGAGCACACTGCCGGCGCTGACGCAGGAGATGCCGTGTTCGGGGCTGCGGCCGCCGAAGACGATCGCCACGCGGGTCTTGCCTGGGGTGGTCACTCGGGTCACCTCTCGGTACGCGCCTGCGGAGCCGTCAGTTGCGCTCACCCGACTGACCTTACTGTGGGTGGCGACACCCCGATGGTGATACCCGGCAGGACGCGAACCGCCCTCGCAAACGGTCATCCACCCCGATACGGTACGTGACGCTCAGCCCGGGTCGGCGGGCAGGACGCGACGGCGACGCCCGACGGCGATCACCTTCACCCGCTGCCGCCCGGCCCGGACCATGCCCAGGGCCATGAACGCCCCGGCGATCCGGTCGGCCGCCTCCCGACTGTTCGCGCCGACGACCTGGCGGCGGCGCTCGGGGCAGGCCCGTTCGTCGCGCACCTGCGCCTCCACCGGCCGGACGTCACTGAGCACCACCAGGAACCGTGTCATCGCCGTCATCAGGCCCCTCACAGTCCGAAGTCCTTTCCAGACGATGGATGGCGGCGGCGGCACGTGGCGATCGGGAACGGGGGAGTAAACCCGATCGCCACGCGCCTCATCCCCTCCGGTCACTCACCACCGCCGTCGCCACGACAACCGTTGGTGAGGACTCCGTTACAGATTGACAGGTGGACAGGCGTGAATGCAACTCTCATCGACGTTCTCTCATGCACAAGTTCCCAAAGACATATGCCACCATCGACGTATGGCTCCCAAGACCGCTCGGGCTCGCCGCCTGGGCATCGCCCTACGCGCCCACCGGGAAGCGGCCGGCCTCACCCTGGAGGCCGCCGCCGACGAGATCAACAGCACCCGCAGCACCCTCAGCCGCTACGAGAACGCACAGACCCTGGTCAACCCGGCCACCGTCCGCGCGCTGCTCAGCCTCTACGGGGTACGGCCCGAGGAGATCGCCGCAGCGGTCCAGCTCGCCAAGGACACCCGTAAACCCGGCTGGTGGGTGCCCTACTCACACCTGCTGGACAAACGCACGATCGACTTCATCGCGCTGGAGGCCGAGGCCACCGCGATCGCCAACTTCGAACCCTCGATCGTGCCCGGCCTGCTCCAGACCGCCGACTACATCCGGGGCGTGATGCGGGGCGGGCCGCACACCCTCACCGACGACCAGGTCGAGCAGCGGGTCAAGCTCCGGCTGGACCGGCAGCAACGGATCACCGCCGCCGAACCCCCGATCTTCGACGCGATCATCGACGAGGGCGCGCTGCTGCGTCCCGTCGGCGACCGCACGGTGATGGAGGCGCAGCTGAGCCACCTGCTCAAGACGGCGGAGCTGCCGAACGTCACCGTCCAGGTGATCCCGCTCTCCGCCGGCTACCACCGGGGCACCCGGGGCTCGCTGCACATCCTGGAGTTCGCCGACCCCGAGGACCCGCTGATCGCCTCGGTGGAGACCGTGGCCGGTCAGATGGTCCTGGACCGGCCGGGTGACCTGCGGACCTGCACCAAGATCATGGAACATCTGCGGACCGTCGCGCTCAGCCCGGCGGACAGCCGCGACCGACTGCTGCAACTGATGAAGGGACGGTAGGAGACCGATGACACCGACGATCGGCGTGGCCCTGTCCGGGGCCGCCTGGCGCAAGAGCAGCCACAGCGGGGACGAGGGGGCCTGCGTCGAGCTGGCGTCACTGCCGGGCCGGGTCGCGATCCGCGACTCCAAGGACCCCGGCGGCCCGGTGCTGCTCTTCCCACCCACGGCCTGGGCCGCCTTCGCCACCGCCCCGCCGGCCCCACAGCGCCACTGACCCGGCACCGCCCCCGCACCGAAGCGGTGCGGGGGCGGACGGGTCAGTCGATCAGAGCGGCAGGCGGGGCGGCGGCAGGACGGACCGCCTCGGCCGCGGCGATGGCCACCCCACGCGCCCCGGCCATGTCCCGGTCCGGGACCAGGGCGAAGGTGACCAGCGCGGCCTGCTCCGCCCGGAGCACCGTGTGCGCCCGGACGGTGTCGAGGAACCAGTCGCGGAACTCCGGCGTCGCCTCCACCACCCCACCACCGACGAAGTACGCGTGCGGGTCGGCGAAGTTCGCGGCGATGGTGAACAACCGGCCGAGTGCCGCCGCCTGCTGGGCGAAGACCTCCCGGGCCAGCGGATCACCGTGCTCGGCGTACCCCCGTAGCAGCCTGGCGGCACGCTCGGGCGGCTCCTGCGCCAACGGATGCTCCGGCTGCCGGGACAGCCGGTACGGCAGCAGGTTACGGCCGATCGCGGTCAGCGAGGCGACGCTCTCCGCGTCCCCGACGAAGCCGCAGGCGCACCGCGGTTCGGGTTGACCGGGGGCGAGCAGCCCGGCCAGCGGGATGTGCACGTGGCCGAACTCCCCGGCCATCCCGGCCGCGCCGGTGACCACCCGGCCGTCGATCACCAGCCCGCCGCCGAGACCGGTACCGACGATCGCCGCGACCGACGACCGGGTCGCCGCCTCCGCTCCGAAGTGGACGTGGTGGGCGTAGAGCGCGGCGGCGTTGCCGTCGTTGTGATAGATCACCGGCAGGCCGAGACGTCGCTCCAGCGCCCCCCGCACGTCGAACCCGTGCCAGGCGGGCTGGGCGAAGTTCGTCGACCCCCGGGACGAGATGACGCCGGTGGCGCTGGCCGGCCCCGGGGTGTCCAAACCCACCGCCCGGACCTGCTCGCGGGGCACACCGGTGTGGGCCAGCACCCCGTCGAACGCGTGGGCCAGCGCCTCGATCGCCACCTGCGGCCCGGCGGTCACCTCGCTGGGGGTCTCCACCAGCCCGTCGACCAGGAACCGGCCGTCCAGGCGGAGCACGGTGGCGTTGTTGCTGGTGCCACCGTTGTCGAGGCCGACCACCACCGGCACGTCCACGCCGACCATCCGCCACCTCCAGCTGGGTCTGCTGCGAGGTTAGTTCCCGTTCCCGCCGCCCGTCACGCCCCCGACCGGGGCGAACCCGCCGTCGGGTCGCCCCGGTCGGACCCGACCGGCCGTTCGACCTCGAAGCGGTCGTCGGCGTCGAAGAGCACCCGGTCGGCGGCGGGGCCGCTCAGTCCGGGCGGCGGGCGAGGACCCCGGTGGCCTCCCACTCCTCGGCGCGCAGCACCGTCGGCAGCAGACCCAGCCCGGTCATCGCCTCACACAACGCCCCGGCCTGCCCGGCGCTGACCTCGACCACCAGGTGACCGCCGGGCCGCAGCCAGTCGACCGCACCGGCCGCCACCCGACGCAACACGGCCAGCCCGTCGCTGCCGCCGTCCAACGCCACCGACGCCTCGTGCAGCCGTGCCTCCGCCGGCATCAGAGCCACCGCCGGGGTGGGCACATAGGGAGCGTTGGCGACCACCACGTCCAACCGGCCCCGCCACTGAAGCGGCAGCGGGTCGTACAGGTCGCCCTGCACGACGGTGACGTCCCGGCCGGCCAGGTTACGGCGGGCGCAGGCCACGGCGGCCGGGTCCACGTCGACGGCGGCGAGCCAGCGGGGGGCGAGCCGGTCGACCAGCGCGACGCTGATCGCGCCCGAGCCGCAACAGAGGTCGACCAGCGCCGGGGCCGGCCCGGCGACCGACACGGCGGCTTCCACCAGCAGCGCGGTCCGGGCCCGGGGTACGAACACCCCCGGGTCGACGGCGACCCGACGGCCACAGAACTCGGCCCAGCCGAGCAGGTGTTCCAACGGTTCACCGGCGACCCGCCGGTCGGTCAGGGCGGTCAACACCTGCGGCGAGTCGGCGGCGGAGACGAGCAGCGTCGCCTCGTCCTCGGCATAGACGCAGCCGGCGGCGCGCAGCCGGGCGACGAGGGCGGCGTGATCGTGGGGGAACAGGTCGGATGCCATGGTGATGCCTTTCGGGAGCGCACGTCGGCGCTCCCACCGTCGCTACCGCAGCGACGGGGACTCGACGGGGAGCGCCGGTCCTGATGTCTGGTGGATCGGACTCACCTCCTCCGGTCGGGGCCCGTACGGGCCGGCATCACGATAGCGGACCGGCCGCCCCCGCGATGTCCAGTGCGGCGGCCACGTCGGCGACCAGATCGGCGGTGTCCTCCACCCCGCAGGAGAGCCGGACGAAGCCGGGGGCCGTGTCGTCGCCCCACTGCGCCCGCCGGTCGGCGCTGGTGTGCAGGCCGCCGAACGAGGTCGCGGCGGTGACCAGCCGGGACGCGACGATGAACCGGGCCACCCGGTCGGCGTCCCCGAGGTCGAACGAGAGCACCCCGGGCATCCGTCGCAGCTGCCGCGACGCCACCGGGTACGCCGGGTCCTCCGGGCGGCCCGGCCAGCGCAGCCCGGTCACGTCGGCCCGGCCGGCGAGCAGCCCGACCAGTGCCGCCGCGTTGGCGGACTGCCGGGCCAACCGCAGGTCGAGGGTGGCCAGCGACCGGTGGGCCAGCCAGGCGTCGAACGCCCCGGGCACCGCACCGGTGGTGGTCCGCCACCCGGTCACCGTCTCCAGCAGTTGCGCCGACCGGGAGGCCACGTAGCCCAGCAGCAGGTCCGAGTGGCCGGTCAGCGCCTTGGTGCCGGAGGCGACCACCAGGTCGGCTCCCAGGTCCAGCGGGCGCTGCCCGAGCGGGGTGGCGGTGGTGTTGTCCACCGCGACCAGCGCGCCGGCCGCGTGCGCCGCGTCGGCCACGGCGGCGATGTCGGCCACGTCCAGGCCCGGGTTCGCCGGGGTCTCCAGCAGCACCAGCCGCACCCCGTCGAACGACGGGTACGGCCCGGCGGTGGGCACGAAGCTGACCCGTACCCCCATCCCGGCGAGGGTGTCGGTGGCGAACGCCCGGACGGGGAAGTAGCCGTCGGCGGGCAGCAGCACCGTGTCGCCGGGGCGCAGCACCGCCAGCAGCATTCCGGTGATGGCGGCCTGCCCGGAGGCGAAGACCCGGCAGTCGCCCCCTTCCAGCTCCCCGATGGCCGTCTCCAGCAGCCGGCGGGTCGGGTTGTCCGGGCGGCCGTAGCCGTTCGGCGCCCCGGCCGGCCCCTGCCACGGGTCGAGGTGGTAGGGCGCGGCGAACACCGGGCCGGGCAGGAACGGCTGCCCCGGCACCGGCTCCGGCAGCCCGGCGTGCACGCACCGGGTCCCGTCGTGCCAGTGCCCGTGCTCCCCCGGTGGGACCGACTGGCCGCTCACTCGTACGACTCCGGCTTGGCGGTACGGCTCATCAGGGTGTCCACTGCCAGCCTCGGGTCCATCCCCTCGTGGCAGATCCGTTCGATCTGCTCGGTGATCGGCATCTCCACCCCGTGCGCGCGGGCCAGGTCCCGGATCGCCAGGCAGCTCTTCACGCCCTCGGCGGTCTGTCGGGTGGCCGCCTGCGCCTGCTCCAGGGTCTCCCCCCGGCCCAGGTGCTCGCCGAAGGTGCGGTTGCGGGCCAACGGCGACGAGCAGGACGCTACCAGGTCACCCATGCCGGCCAGGCCGGCGAAGGTGATCGGGTCGGCGCCGAGCGCCACGCCCAGGCGGGCGGTCTCGGCCAGCCCCCGGGTCATCAGCATCGCCCGGGTGTTGTCGCCGAAGCCCATCGCGGTGGCGATCCCGTAGGACAGGGCGATCACGTTCTTGACCGCCCCGCCCAGCTCGCAGCCGATCACGTCGTCGTTGGTGTAGGGCCGGAAGTACGGGGTGCGGATCGACTGCTGCACCAGTTCGGTGCGGCGGGCGTCGGTGCCGGCGACCACCGTCGCCGCCGGCTGCTCGACGGCGATCTCGGGGGCCAGGTTGGGGCCGGAGACGACCACCACCCGGTCGGCGGTGACCCGGGCGGTCTCCACGATCACCTCGCTCATCCGCCGGGTGGTGCCCAGCTCGATCCCCTTCATCAGGGAGACGAGGGTGGCGTCCGGGGCGAGGTGACCGGCCCACTCGGCGAGGTTGCCGCGCAGCGTCTGCGACGGCACCGACAGCACCACCAGCTCCGCGCCGGAGATCGCCTTGGCCGCGTCGCCGGTCGCGGTGACCCGGTCGGGCAGCCGCAGCTCCGGCAGGTAGTCGGGGTTGCGCCGGTGGGTGCGGATCGCCTCGACGACCTGTTCCCGCCGGGCCAGGATGGTCACCTCCCGACCGGCGTCGGCGAGGATCTTGGCGAACGCCGTCCCCCAGGAACCCGCCCCCAGCACCGCCACGTGGCCACTCACGCCGTCGCCTCCCCACCGTCGGTGACGCCGTACGCCCACGCGCCGGTCCGCCCGGTCCGTCCGCTCATGCCCCTGCCGTCCGTGCGTCGCGCCGGTCGATCCACTCGCTCATTCGGTCACCTCAGGAGTACGCGGACTGACGGGACGTTCCCACAGCGGCGGCGGTGTCCCGCCCCGGATGCCGGCGAGCAGGTCACGCAGGGTCAACATGATCTGGTCGGTCATCTCCTCCAGCACCACCCGGCCGGGGGTGGCCCCCGCCCACCGGCTCAGGTCGACCGGCGGACCGGCCACCACCGTCACCGGGGTCCGGGGCCGCAACCCCACCCGGCGGGTACGCGGGTCGAAGAGCCGTTCCGGGCCCCACAGCGCGACCGGGATGACCGGTGCGCCGGTGGCCAGGGCCAGCCGGGCCGCGCCGGTCTTGCCCCGCATCGGCCACAGCTGCGGCTCCCGGGTGATGGTGCCCTCCGGGTAGATGACCACCGCGCCGCCCGCGTCCAGCGCGGCGACCAGCCGGTCCAACGACTTGACCGCGACGGACGTCTCCCGTTCCACCGGGATCTGCCGGCAGCGGTGCAGGATCCAGCCGACCACCGGGACCCGGAACACGCTGGCCTTGCCGAGGAACTGCGGCCACCGGCCGGCGTCGTAGATGAAGTGCGCGCAGACCAGCGGATCGGTGTGCGAGAGGTGGTTGGGGACGATGATGACGCCCCCCGGACGGCGCAGCTCCTCGGCCCCGTGCCAGGTGCGCCGGGTCCAGGCCAGCATCACGGGCTTGACCAGCGCCACGGCGAACCGTCGCCAGAAACCCAGCCTGCGCCGTGTCACCCCTGCCTCCTCGTCACCCCGCGCGCCGCACCCCCACCGTTGCGGCCCGCAGCGGAAATCATGCCTGCTCGTCCCCGGTACGGCCAGTGAGGGGTACCGCCGTCGGCGCTGGCAGGATTGTCGACGTGGGCCAGGCGAGGTGGGTGGTGGTGGTACCGGTGAAGCGGCTCCGTGCGGCCAAGAGCCGACTGCGGGGGGCGCTGCCGGGCGTACCCCACGAGGAGCTGGCGCTGGCGTTGGCGGCCGACACGGTCGGCGCGGCGCTGGCCTGCCCGGCGGTCGCCGAGGTGCTGGTGGTCACCGCCGACCCGCAGGTGGCGGCGGCGGTCGGCGCGGCGGGCGCCAGGGTGGTGCCGGACCGCCCGGACTCCGGGCTGAACGCCGCCCTACGGCACGGCGTCGACGTGGCGGTCACCGACCGTGACGACCCGGTCGGAGGTGGGTGCGGGACCTGGGTGGCGGCGCTCACCGCGGACCTGCCGGCGTTGCGCCCGGCCGAGCTGGCCGCCGCACTGCACGCGGTCGGCACCGGCCCGGCGGGGGTACGCCGGTTCGTCTCCGACGCCCCCGGCACCGGCACCACGCTGCTCGCCGCGCCCCCCGGGGTGCCGCTGGACCCCCGGTTCGGGGTCGACTCGGCCGCCGCCCACCTGACCTCCGGGGCGGTGCCGCTGCCGGGCGGTTGGCCGAGCCTGCGGCGCGACGTCGACACCGCCGCCGACCTGGCCGACGCGGCCCGGCTCGGCCTCGGCCCGGCCACCGGCGCGCTGACCGGCGTCGTCCCGGCGGGTCCCGGCCGGCCCGGCTGAACCGGCCGGCGGCCCCGGACCGACCACCCACCCCGGCGACACCACAGGTGTACGGTGCTGACATGCAGGGCACCGTGGCGACCTTCGACGCGCAGACCCGCACCGGCGTGCTGCTCCTCGACGACGGCACCGAGCTGCCCTTCCCGGCCCGCGCCTTCGACGCCTCCGGGCTGCGCCTGCTCCGCCTCGGCCAACGGCTCCGGGTGGAAACCGGTCCGGACGGCGGGGTCGTCCGGGTGACATTGCCGACGATGGCCTGAACAACCCGGCCCAAGTTCATTTTGCGTTAACCGTAATCGGGTGATTATGAGCGGGTGAGCACCCCTCGCGAGCACCCCACCAGCCCGTCCGCCGCCACCGACCCGACCCGCAACGGCACCCGCCGCCGGGGCGGTTCCCGCACCCGCCGCGCCCCCGAGGACGTCGCCGCCACGGCACCCGACTCCCCCGCCGCCAGCGCCGCCGGGGCCTCCGCCGGCCTGGACGAGGTGCTCGACACCGGCGACCGGCCCACCGCCGACGGCGCGTCCACCGCCACGGGGTCGAGCACCGCCGACGGGGCACCCGCCGTCGAACCGCTGCCGGCGGACCGGTTCCTCAACCGGGAGCTGTCCTGGCTCGACTTCAACGGCCGGGTGCTGGCGTTGGCCGAGGACCCCGGCACCCCGCTGCTGGAACGGGCGAAGTTCCTGGCCATCTTCGCCAGCAACCTCGACGAGTTCTACATGGTGCGGGTGGCCGGGCTCAAGCGCCGCCTCTCCGCCGGTCTGCCGGTACGCGGCGGGGACCGGCTGCCGCTGCGTACCCAGCTGGAACGGATCACCGAGTGCGCCGCCGGGCTGGTCGCCCGGCAGGCCGCCTGCTTCGTCGACGACCTGCTGCCGCAACTGGCCCGGGAGGACATCCGGATCCTGCGCTGGGCGGAGCTGGACGACCCGGAACGGGAACGGCTGCGCACCTACTTCCGGGAACACATCTTCCCGGTGCTCACCCCGCTCGCGGTGGACCCGGCGCACCCGTTCCCGTACATCTCCGGGCGGTCGTTGAACCTGGCCGTGGCGGTGCGCGACCCCGACGGCGGTTCGGAGCTGTTCGCCCGGGTGAAGGTGCCCAACAACGTGCCCCGCTTCGTCCGGGTGGCCCGCGACCAGCCGGGGCTGCGGATGCTGCCCGTCGAGGAACTCATCTCGGTGCACCTGGGGCAGCTCTTCTCCGGCATGCAGGTGGTCGAGTGCCACCTGTTCCGGGTCACCCGCAACGCCGAGGTGGAGGTCGACGAGGACCGCGACGAGGACCTGCTCCAGGCGTTGGAACGGGAACTGGCCCGGCGACGCTTCGGCCCCCCGGTCCGGCTGGAGGTGGCCGCCTCCATCTCCGACCACATGCTGGAGCTGCTCGTCCGCGAGCTGGACATGGACGGGCACGACGTGCTGCGGGTGCCCGGCCTGCTGGACCTGTCGGCGCTGTGGCAGCTCTACGGCGAGGCGGACCGCCCCGACCTGAAGGACAAGCCGTTCGTGCCGGCCACCCACCCCCGGCTGGCCGAGGGCGAGGTGCCGCGCAGCGTCTTCGCCACCCTGCGCGACGGCGACGTGCTGGTGCACCACCCGTACCACTCGTTCGCGACCAGCGTGCAACGCTTCGTCGAGCAGGCCGCCGCCGACCCGAACGTGCTGGCCATCAAGCAGACCCTCTACCGCACCAGCGGCGACTCCCCGATCGTCGATGCGCTGGTCGACGCCGCCGCCGCCGGCAAGCAGGTGGTGGTGCTGGTGGAGCTGAAGGCCCGCTTCGACGAGGTGGCCAACATCGGCTGGGCGCGCACCCTGGAACGGGCCGGCTGCCACGTCGTCTACGGCCTGGTCGGGCTCAAGACGCACTGCAAGACCGCCCTGGTGGTACGCCAGGAGGGCAACCAGATCCGCCGGTACTGCCACATCGGCACCGGCAACTACCACCCCAAGACCGCCCGACTGTACGAGGACTTCGGCGTGCTCACCGCCGACCCGGAGATCGGCGCCGACCTGACCGACCTGTTCAACGTGCTGACCGGCTACAGCCGGCAGACCGCGTACCGGCGGTTGCTGGTCGCCCCGCAGGGCATCCGCAGCGGGTTGGTGGAGCGGATCGAGCGGGAGATCGCGCACGTCCGGCTGGGCATGCCGGGGCTGGTGCAGTTCAAGGTGAACTCGCTGGTCGACGAGGAGATCACCGACGCGCTCTACCGGGCGTCGCGGGCCGGCGTGCACGTGGACCTGCTGATCCGGGGGATGTGCACGCTGCGGCCGGGGGTGCCGGGGCTGTCGGAGAACATCCGGGTCCGCTCGATCCTCGGCCGGTTCCTGGAACACTCGCGGATCTTCCGGTTCGGCAACAACGGCGACGCCGAGTTCTGGATGGGTTCCGCCGACCTGATGCACCGCAACCTCGACCGCCGGGTCGAGGCGCTGGTGCAGGTCAGCGACCCGGTCGCCCGAGCCGAACTGGACCAGGTGATGACCACCGCGATGAGCCCGGACGTGGACGCGTTCGAGCTGGCCGCCGACGGCAACTGGACCCGGCGTACCGGCAGCGCCGAGCAGCCCCTGCACGACCTGCAGGAGCTGCTGCTGCGCCGGGTGGGCAGCTCCGCCGGCTGACCGCCAGGTCACCCGTCCGGCGGGCCGGGCGGGCGACGGGCCGGCCGGGCGGCGAGCCAGGCGGGCGGGCGGGCGGCGAGCCAGGCGGGCGGGCGGGCGGCGAGCCAGGCGGGCGACCGACGGGACCGATTCTCCGGACGTAGGGTGACCAGATGGTGGACGAGGAGGCGGCCGGGATCCGGGCGGCCGGTGGGGTGGCCTGGCGGCCGGCCGGTGACGGCGGGGTCGAGGTCTGCCTGGTGCACCGACCCCGCTACGGCGACTGGTCGCTGCCCAAGGGCAAGCTGGAACGCGGCGAGCACCCGCTGCTGGCCGCCGTCCGCGAGGTGGCCGAGGAGTCCGACGTGCGGGCCGTGCCGCAGGTCCGGCTGCCCACCGTGCGGTACCGCAGTGAGGGCCGGCCGAAGGTGGTCGACTACTGGTCGATGCGGGCCGTGGCCACCGGCGGGTTCCAGCCGGACACCGAGGTCGACGACGTGTGCTGGCTCGACGTCGACGCCGCCGTCCGGCGGGTCAGCTACCCGCACGACGCGCAGGTGCTGACCGCGTTCGCCGCCCTGCCCCGGGTCACCGGCACGGTGGCACTGGTCCGGCACGCCCACGCCGGTAAGCGGGCGACCTGGTCCGGACCGGACACCGGCCGGCCGTTGGACGCCGAGGGGGTCACCCAGGCACGGGCGTTGGCCCCGCTGGTCGCCCTGGTCCGCCCGGTACGGCTGCTGTCGGCCTCGCCCCGCCGCTGCGTGCAGACCCTGGACCCGGTGGCCGACCTGCTGGATCTGCCGATCGAGGTGTGCGGGGACTTCGACGAGCCGCAGCCGGGTCAACAGGTCGACGAGTGCGCGTTGGCCGCCGCCGGCCGGTTGGCCGAGCTGGCCGCCCGTGGGCAGCCGGTCGGGGTGTGCAGCCAGGGCAAGGTGATCCCGGGGGCGTTGGCCCGGCTCGCCGGGCGCGACGACGACTTCGGCACCGCCAAGGGGGGCGGTTGGCTGCTCGCCTTCACCGCCGACCGGCTGCTCGCCGCCGACCGCCTCTGAACACCCACCCCCGACCGGCCCCGGACACTCGCCGCTGCACCCTCGCGGCCGACCGGGTGCAGGACCCTCACGGTCGGCCGACGCCGGACAGTCACGGCCGGATGCCGCTGCGCCCCCGCGGCCGACCGGGTGCAGGACCCTAACGGTCGGCCGACGCCGGACAGTCACGGCCGGACGCCCGTGCGCCCCCGCGGCCGACCAGGTGCAGGACCCTCACGACCCGGCCGACGCCGGACAGTCGCGGCCGGCCCCCGGTTGGAGGTCGGAAACGGGCGCCCACCGTGTCGGTGGGCGCCCGTTTCGTCGTACCGGGAAATCAGCGCTTGGCGGCGGTCCGCTTCGCCGGCGCCTTCTTCGCGGTGGTGGCCTTGGCGGTGGTGGCCTTGGCGGTGGTGCTCTTGGCCGCGGCGGTCTTCTTGGCCGCCGCGCTCCGGGCGGGAGCCGACTTGGTCGCCGTGGCGGTCTTCTTCGCCGGAGCGGCCTTCTTCGTGGCCGCCTTGGTCGCGGTGGCGGCCTTGGTGGCCTTCGCCGCGGTGGTCTTGGCGGCACCGGTGGCCTTGCTGGCCGCGGTCGTCTTCTTGGCCGCGGTGGCCTTGACGCCGGTCGCCTTCGTCCCGGTCGCCTTGCTGGCCGCGGTCGTCTTCTTGGCCGTGGTCGCCTTGGCCGTGGTCGCCTTCGCGCCGGTGGCCTTGGCGCCGGCCGCCTTGGTGGCGGTGGCCTTCGTGCCGGTGGCCTTGGCGGCCGCCGTGGTGGTGGTCTTCTTCGCCGGAGCGGCGGTCTTCGGCACCTTGCCGGTGGCCACCATCTCCTTGAAACCGGCGCCCGGCTTGAAGGCCGGCACGGATGTCTTCTTGACCTTCACCGCCTCACCGGTACGCGGGTTGCGCGCTGTTCGCGCCGCCCGGACACGCTTTTCGAACGATCCGAATCCGGTGATCGCCACTTTGTCGCCCTTGGTGACCGCCGCCTGGACCTCGGCGAGGACCGCGTCGAGCGCCGCCGTCGCCGACTTCCGGTCCCCCAGGCGAGCGGCGAGCGCCTCGATGAGCTCGGCCTTGTTCACGACTTCCTCCCGATTGTGCAACTGACTCGACGCGAGCCATTCTGCGCGCACCGTATGCCCTGTGCTGCCTGGACACAAACATTCGGTGGAAAAAAGCCCTTGTGTCGTAACGGATTCGCCCCCACCGGATGAACCGGTGGGGGCGAAAACGGTGCCGTGGCCCGGCGTACGGCTAGACCACGGCGGGGGTGAACGACGGTCGGCCGGCCTCGTACGCCTCAATGTCGGCGACGTGCCGCAGGGTGAGTCCAATGTCGTCGAGGCCCTCCATCAGCCGCCAGCGGCTGTGGTCGTCGAGCGGGAACGGCCAGGTGGAATCCCCGACCCGGACCTCACGGGTGGTCAGGTCGACCGTCACCGGCGTGGTCGGATCGGCCTCCACGAGGTCCCAGATCTGCTCGACCGCGGTCAGTTCCAATTCGACCGGGAGGAGCCCTTCCTTGAGCGCGTTGCCCCGGAAGATGTCACCGAACCGGGGCGAGACGACCGCCTGGAAACCACCGTCGCGCAGCGCCCACACAGCGTGCTCCCGGGACGACCCGGTGCCGAACTCGGGCCCCGCCACGAGGATGCTGGCCCCGGAATACGCCGGGTTGTTGAGCACGAATGCGGGATCGTCGCGCCAGGCCCGGAAGAGCCCGTCGGCGAAGCCCGTCCGGGTCACCCGCTTGAGGTACACGGCCGGGATGATCTGATCGGTATCCACATTGGAACGCCGCAGTGGCGCGGCGGTGCCGGTGTGGGTGGTGAACTTGTCCATCTCTCGGCTGCCCTTCTACAGATCGGCCGGGGCGGCGAGCCGGCCGGTCACGGCGGTGGCGGCGGCGACCGGCGGCGACACCAGGTGGGTACGCCCGCCCCGGCCCTGCCGGCCCTCGAAGTTGCGGTTGGAGGTCGAGGCCGAACGCTCGCCCGGCTTCAGGGTGTCCGGGTTCATGCCCAGGCACATCGAGCAGCCGGCGAACCGCCACTCCGCTCCGGCGTCGGCGAAGACCTTGTCCAGGCCCTCCGCCTCGGCGGCCTCCCGCACGGCGGCGGAGCCGGGCACCACCAGCATGCGTACCCCGTCGGCGACCCGGTGGCCGCGCAGCACGTCGGCGGCGGCCCGCAGGTCCTCCAGCCGGCCGTTGGTGCAGGAACCCACGAAGACCACGTCGACGGCGAGGTCACGCAGCGGGGTGCCCGGGGTGAGGTCCATGTACTCCAGGGCCCGGCGCGCGGCGGTCCGCTCGGCGTCGGTGGTGAACTCCTCCGGGTCCGGCACGGCCGCGCCGAGCGGGACGCCCTGACCGGGGTTGGTGCCCCAGGTGACGAACGGGGTGATCCGGCTCGCGTCGAGGGTCACCTCGGCGTCGAAGGTCGCGTCGTCGTCGGTGGGCAGCGTCCGCCAGTAGGCGAGCGCCGCGTCCCAGTCCGCCCCGGCCGGCGCGTGCGGCCGACCCTTGAGGTACGCGAAGGTGGTCTCGTCCGGCGCGATCAGACCCGCCTTGGCACCCCACTCGATGGACATGTTCGCCACCGTCATCCGGCCCTCCATCGACAGCGCCCGGATCGCCTCGCCCCGGTACTCCACGATGTGACCGCGTCCGCCGCCCGTGCCGACCTGGGCGATCAGCGCGAGGACCAGGTCCTTGGCGGTGACGCCGGGGCCGAGCTGACCGGTGACGTTGACCGCCATGGTCTTCGGGCGGGCCTGCGGCAGGGTCTGGGTGGCCAGGACGTGTTCGACCTCACTGGTGCCGATGCCGAAGGCCAACGCGCCGAACGCGCCGTGGGTGGCGGTGTGGGAGTCGCCACAGACGATCGTCATCCCCGGCTGGGTCACGCCCAGCTGGGGGCCGATCACGTGCACGATGCCCTGGTTCTCGTCGCCCAGGGGGTGCAGCCGCAGGCCGAACTCGGCGCAGTTGCGGCGCAACGTCTCGATCTGGGTACGCGAGGTCGGGTCCGCGATCGTCAGCAGGTCGCCCCGGCGCAGCCGGAACGCGGGATCGTCGTACCCGGTCGGGGTGTTGTGATCCTCGGTCGCGAGCGTGAGATCGGGGCGGCGGACCTGCCGGCCGGCCTGGCGCAGCCCGTCGAACGCCTGCGGGCTGGTCACCTCGTGCAGCAGGTGCAGGTCGATGTAGAGCAGGTCCGGTTCGCCCTGGGCGGTCCGTACGACGTGTGCGTCCCAGACCTTTTCGGCCAGGGTCCTCGGTTGAGTGACTCCCACCATCTGGACATCCTAAATTCTGGGAGGTAAATTTCGGCTTGTGGGACACAGTATGAGCGGTGTCGGCGTGCTCGACAAGGCGGTGGTCATCCTGGCCGCCTGTGTCGACGGCGCCAGCCTGGCCGAACTAGTCGAACGCACCAAGCTGCCCCGAGCCACCGCACACCGGCTGGCCCAGGCACTGGAGATCCACCGGATGCTGGTCCGGGACACCCAGGGACGATGGCGTCCCGGGCCCCGGCTCGGCGAGTTGGCCAACGCCGCCCCGGACGTCCTGCTGACCGCCGCCGAGCCACTCCTGGCCGCACTGCGCGACGCCACCGGGGAGAGCGCCCAACTCTACCTGCGCCGGGCCGACGAACGGGTCTGCGTGGCCGCCGCCGAACGGGCCAGCGGCCTACGGGACACCGTCCCGGTCGGCTCGGTGCTGCCCATGACGGCCGGCTCCGCCGCGCAGATCCTGCTCGCCTGGGAGCCCCCCGAGGCGGTCATGCCGCTGCTGCCCCGGTCCAAGTTCACCGGCCGCACCCTCGCCGAGGTACGCCGCCGGGGCTGGGCGCAGAGCGTCGCCGAACGGGAGGCCGGTGTGGCGAGCGTCTCCGCCCCCATCCGGGACCGCACCGGCCGGGTGATCGCCTCGATCAGCATCTCCGGCCCCATCGAACGCCTCGGCCGCCGCCCCGGCGAACGCCACGCCATGGCCGTCGTCCGCGCCGGCCAACGCCTCTCCGGCCTCTAACCCCCCACCCCACCCCGCCCACCCCACCCACGCCCCGCCCACCCGCCCCGCCCCGGTGATCAAGAAGTTTGCGTCATGGTTAGAGATCAAAGTGACGCAAACCTCTTGATCAACTGACGCAAACCTCTTGATCACCGAGGCGAGACCGGCGGGAGCAGGGAGGGCAGGGGAGATGGCCGGGAGCGGGACCGGGAGAGATGGCGATCGGCCCGCCTCGCGGGGCGAGACGGGCCGATCGTGTGGTAGCCCCGACCGGATTCGAACCGGCGCTACCGCCTTGAGAGGGCGGCGTCCTGGGCCACTAGACGACGGGGCCAGGCACTTTTCCTGCTTCACCACCCCGGGGGGCGTCGCGGGATTAGTCTAACGGCACCGACATCCGGCCCCCAAGACGGGGGTCGGGGCCCTGCGGTCGTGCGCCGACCGGGCCATCGCCGGCCAGCACCGGGGGACGTGGGCACCCCCAGGGGGCGGCCGGGCGTGTAGGCGCCCGGGGATGTGGGCGTCCCAGGGGCGAAGTAGCGGTATCTGGTGGCTGGGATGGCGCAACAGCGCCCCACGTGGGGTTCTACCCGGCCGGGCAGGCAGAACAGCCCGGGCGGACAGCCGGATATTCCGGCCGGGCGGCGGACAGGCGGGGCGGAGCGGCCGACCGACGAACAAATGGGGCAGGCAGGCGCGAAACGGTCAGGCGGCGGGACAAGCGAGGCAGGCGGACGCGGAACGACCGGCCGACAGACAAACGAGGCAGGCGGACGCGGAACGACCGCCGACCGGCGGACAAGCAAGGCGGGCGGGCGGGCGGAGCGGCCGGATGCGAAGAAGCCCGCCCCAGCGAGGTGGGACGGGCTGTCAGCGTTGTAGCCCCGACCGGATTCGAACCGGCGCTACCGCCTTGAGAGGGCGGCGTCCTGGGCCACTAGACGACGGGGCCAGAACATAGCTTGTGCTTCCCTGCCCTGCCGGGCGGGGAAGCTGCACTCTATCAGAGATCAACTTGACTCCCGTGGCGGGAGCGGTGTCGATCACCGTCAGAATCCAGCGTCCGCGGATTCGGGTGAACCTGCGGTTGCGCTGGGGTACCAGGACTCGAACCTAGACTAACTGAACCAGAATCAGTTGGGCTGCCAATTACCCCATACCCCATTGGCCCCTTGTGGCGCCGGGAAGGAACTTTACCCTCCCCGCGCCAACAGGCCAAATCCAATCCCCCAAACCGCCCTTGAGCTGCGGAAACAGGGGGTGTCGTACGGCTCAGGCGACCGGGACCACCGAGTTGGTGAGGTCGCCGATCCCCTCGATCCGCACGGTGACCGTATCCCCGTCGGTGAGCGGACTAACCCCGGCGGGGGTGCCGGTCAGCACCACGTCCCCGGGCAGCAGCGTCATCACGTGCGAGATGTACGACACCAGCGCCGGCACGTCGAACACCATGTCCTTGGTCCGACCGAGCTGGCGTACCTCCATCTCGGTCGGGTTGCGCCCCACCTCGCAGCGGACCTCCAGGTCGGAGACGTCCAGGCCGGTGGTGATCCAGGGGCCGATGGGGCAGAACGAGTCGAAGCCCTTGGCCCGGGTCCACTGCGAGTCGGACCGCTGCAGATCCCGCGCGGTGACGTCGTTGGCGCAGGTGTAGCCGAAGATGGCCCGCTCGGCGGCGGCCCGGTCGGCCCGGCGGGCACCCGGCGCACCGATCACCACGGCCAGCTCCGCCTCGTGCTCGACGTGCTTGGAGAAGATCGGCAGCCGGATCGCGTCCCGGGGGCCGATCACCGAGGTGGACGGCTTGAGGAAGAGCAACGGCTCCTTCGGCACCTCGTTGCCGTGCTCGGCGGCGTGCTCGGCGTAGTTACGCCCGACACAGACCACCTTGCTCGGCAGGATCGGCGAGAGCAGCCGAACGTCGGAGAGCGCCCAGCGGGCGCCCGAGAACTGGATCTGCCCGAACGGGTGGCCGTCGATCTCGGCGATGGTCAGGCCCTGCGGCCCGGCCTCCGACTCGCCCTCGACGACCCCGAACGACATTCCCTTGGCATGAGCGAAACGAGCGATACGCACCCGGCCAATCTATCCCCCACGGCGGCGTCGCCCGTCGGCCACCGGGAAACGTCGGCGCAGCGTAGGCCATCGGTCGGCGCTGCGGGCGGGGTTCGGGGCTTCGTACCCGCCCGGAGGGTCCCCGCTCCTAACGTCGGCTCCGGAGGTTCGTTGGTATGCCTGCATCGAGACGACACCACAGGGCCCTCGCGGTTTTCGTGAACTGCCTGGGCATTCTCGCCGCCGTACCGGCGCTGCCCGGCACGGACCCCGCGCCCCGCGCGCCGGCGACGACCACCCCGGCCGCGGCCACCCAGGCGACGACCGGCACGCCCGTGGTCCGGGCACCGGCCGCCGAGCCCGCCACCGGGGCGGGACGTACCACGGCACCGGGCCGGGCACCGGCGGCAGACCCGGGCGGCGCGGCGGATCCGGGAGGCACGGCGGATCCGGGCAGCGCCCCGGCGGCACGCCGGGGCCGTGAATTCGACCCGGCGGTCGCCGCACCGGCCCGTCTCGCCGCCTGGGCCACGCCGGTGGCGGCGGCCCGGGAGACACCACCACCGGCGGTACGCCCTCGGGCCGCACCGGCCGCACCCGGGGTGGCGGCGAGCGGCGCGGTCGTGCCGGTCACCCCGACGGCACCCGCCCCGGGGATGACCACCGCCGGCAACCCGGGCGTACCCCGACCGGCTCCGCAGGTCACCGTGGCCGTGGCGCCAGCCGCGACGTCGGTGCCGGGCTACCGGATCATGGTGCGCAACACCGGCAGCGCGACGGTGCAGACCATGGTCCGGCAGGAGGTGCCGGCGGGTGCCTCGATCACCGCGGTCAGCGCGGGTGGGCTGGCCACCCGGCCGGGCGGGGCCACCGGCGGCGGGGAGGTCACCTGGCGGCTCGTCGTGCCGGCCGGGTCGACCCGGACCCTGGACACCGCCCTGGCCGCCACCGCGCCGGGCCAGGCGCTGACCGCACCGGCCTGCGCGTACACCAGCGACGGTGACCAGCCGTACGACTGCGCGACGGCCACCTGGCGCAGCGGAGCGGCCCCGGAGGCGGCGGTGCCCGCGACGCCGGCCTGGCGGCAACCGCCGATCCTGCTCGGGGCGGCCGTGGTGGTGCTGGCGCTGCTGGCCGGCGGTTCGTGGTGGTGGCTGCGGGCCCGACGACGGGTGAGCGGTGTCGAGCCGACCGGCACCGCGCCGGTAGCCGCGGGCCACCCCCCGTACGCCGGCGGGCCGGCGGCCCCGGGTGGCGGGACGGTGTACCCGCGCCCCGCCGCCCCGGGACAGCCCGCGCGACGACGTAACCCGTCGGTGTGGCTGGTGGTGGGGGTGGCCGCGACCGTGCTGGCCGGGGTGGTCTTCGCCGCCGCGTGGACGGCCACCCGGGAGGTCGCCGCGATCGACACCACCAAGCAGCCGACCGCCGGGGCCTGGACGGGCACCACCATGACCGGCGCGGTGGGGACCCCGCTGCGGGAGAAGGCGTTCGAGTTCACCGTCTACCGGGTGGCCTGCGGCACCGCGAAGGTGGCGAGCCAGCAGTGCCAGGCCACGGTCGGGGTCCGCAACGTCACAGCGGAGCAGCAGAGCTGGCACGGTCAGCTCCAGCGGGCGTACCTGCCGGGGGGCACCTGGGTCAGCACCGACGAGGACGCCACCCGGCTGGCGAACCTGGGGCGGGACGTCTTCGCCCAACCCGTGTCGGCGGGCAGCCGGGTGGTGCTGCCGCTGGTCTTCACCGTGCACGGGATGCAGAAGCCGGAGCAGTTGGAGCTGCGCAGCGGGGTGTTCTCCGCCGGTGTCCGGGTGGACGTGCCCTGACCCGGCGGGACACGCCGGACGGCAGCGACGTGCGCTGACCGGGGGCGGGCGGCGGTCGTACCCTGGTGGGTGTGACCGCCGCCCTCGCACCCGCCGCCCTCGACGCGGCCGACTGGCGGGCCCGGCGGGCGGCCCACGAGGCGCGGGTGGCCGGCTGGCTGGACCCGCACCTGGCCCGGCGTCGCACCGGCGGCCGGCACCCGGTGGAGGACTTCCTGTTCACCTACTACTCGCACCGCCCGGCGCAGCTGCGCCGCTGGCATCCGGGCGCGGGGGTGCTGCTGCGCGATGCGGACCCGGCCGAGTTCGGCCGGGACTACCGCGCCGGCCCCGCCGGGGTCACCCTCGACACCGACGGGGTACGCGACCGCCGCGCCGACTCGATCGCCTGGATCAGGGGTCTGCTGGCCGCGACCGCCGGCCGGCCGGCGCACCTGGGCTGCTTCGGGATGCACGAGTGGGCGATGGTCTACCGGCAGACCCAGGAGGAGGTACGGCACAACGCCTGGCCGTTGCGGCTCAGCCCGGACGACACCGCCGCCGTGGTACGCGAGCGGGGCGTGCGGTGCAGCCACTTCGACGCGTTCCGGTTCTTCACCGCGCCGGCCCGGCCGCTGAACCTGCTCCAGCCCACCCGGGAGACGCAGCACGCGCTGGAGCAGCCGGGCTGCCTGCACGCCAACATGGATCTCTACAAGTGGGCGTACAAGCTTTCCCCGCTGGTCGCCTCGGAGCTGGTCGCGGACTGTTTCGCGCTGGCCCGGCAGATCCGGGCGCTGGACATGCGGGCCAGCCCCTACGACCTGGCGGCCCTCGGCTATCCCCCGGTCCGGGTGGAGACCCCCGAGGGTCGGGCCGAGTACGCGGCGGCGCAGCGGGGTTTCGCCGAGCGGGCCGCCGTGCTCCGCGCCCGGCTGCTGGCCGCCCTGGACCTCGCCGGGGCTGTCCACAGCTGACCGTCCGACGCACGCCTCGACTGCCGGCTGCCCGCCCGTCTCCTGCGTGATCACGCTCGATCCACGAAGTAGTGGCCTCCGTCGTCCGGGAGGCCACTACTTCATGGATTCAGCACGATCTTGCGGGTGTTCTTCGGCGAACGGGTGGACCGGTCAACTGGCGGTGCAGGTCGCCGTGGGGGCGGTGGCGGTGCCGGTGTGGGTGCCGAGGAACCCGAAGGTGGCCTCGGCTGCCGGGGCCAGCGCGCCGTTCCAGTTGACGTTGCGGGCGGTGACCGCGCTGCCGGTCTGGGTCAGCTCGGCGTTCCAGGTCTGGGTGATCTGTTGCCCGGCGGGCAGGGTGAAGGTGACCCGCCAGCCGGTGGTCCGCGCGGTGCCGGTGCTGCGCACGGTCACCTCACCCTGGTGCCCGCCCTGCCACTGGTTGGTGATCCGGTAGCTGGCGGTGCAGGCGACGCCCGCCGGCGGCGAGGTGGTCGGCGGGTCGACCGTGGGTGACCCGGTGGGGCTGACCGTGGGGCTCGCCGTCGGGGTGGGCGAGGCCGTCGGGGTGGGCGGGGTGGTGGGGCTGACCGTCGGGGTGGGCGAGGCGGTCGGGGTGGTGCCGCCGAGGGCGGCCACCAGCGCCGGGTACCACCGGTCGGACATCTTCTGGTCGCCGGCCGCGTTGGGGTGCACCCCGTCGTAGGTGTCGGTGCTGGTGCTGAACCCGGTCCACTGGTCGACCACCACGATCGGCGACGCGGCGGTGGTCTTCCCCGCCGCCCAGCCGTCGATCACGGCGTTCAGGGCCACCGCCCGCTGCCCGCACTCGGCGCAGCTCGACGGGGCCATCGGGATGATCTTGGCGACGATGATCCGCATCGCCGGGTTGCCGGCCCGCATCTGGTCCACCAGCTTGGAGTACGCGGCCAGGATGGTGGCCGGTGCGATGTTGCTCCACACGTCGTTGGTGCCGAAGTGCATCAGCACGACGTCGGGGCGGGTGGCGGCGAGCCAGCCGGGCAGCAGGTTCTGGTTGGCGACGTTCGTCACCAGGTAACCGCCGTGGCCCTCGTTGTCCCCGTCGTACGGCTGGCCGCAGCCCTGCGGGCCGAGGGTGCCGACGAAGTCGACGTCGGTGTGACCGGTGGACTGGAGACGGTTCCAGAGGATGGACCGCCAGCAGCCGGGCGAGCCGGTGATCGAGTCGCCGAGCGGCATGACGCGGACCGGGGTGGCGGCGGCGGGCCGGGCCGCCGGGGTGGCGACCAGCCCGACGAGCAGGGTGAGGGGGACCGCCGCGAACGCGGCGAGCAGGGCGGAGAGGAACGGCCTTCGGAGCATGGTGAGGGGACTCCTGTCACGTGACGACGTGCGGTCGGTGACGGCCCGGTTTGCTCCCACGGACATCCCAGCAGACCGGGTGCCCCGACTCAACGCCCTCCCGCATCCTGGCGAAGCGCTTCGACGCGCAGCCGCTCCTCCAGCGCGGCCAGGGTGTCGACGAACCACAGCTGGCCACCCCGGTTGGCCTCGACGACGAAGTCACGCAGCGCGGTGCTCCGTGTGACGTGCCCGGAGATGTCACCGACCACGGCCAGCCGTAGCCGGTAGTTGACGAACTTCTGCACCACCTCGCCCGCCACCCCGGTGCGCAGCGTGAAGAACTCGACGGCGAGCCGGCGTACCGGCAGCACCACCAGGTCGACCCCGTGGCCCAGGGCCGCGCCGATCACGTCGGTGGCGTCGTCGCCGCCGCAGATCCTCGGCCCGTCGGCGGCGCCGGCGAGCGCGGTGGTGCCGGCGAGGGTGACCAGGGTGTCGGTGGACATGCCCGCCAGCCTAGGCAGCGCCGGGCCACACCGGCCCGGGTTTCGCCGTGCACGGCCGGCCCGGGTTCACGCGAGCCACACCGACCGAGGATCTCGCCGTGCACGGCCGGCCCGGGTTCACGCGAGGCCACACCGACCGAGGATCTCGCGGTGCACGGCCGGCCCGGGTTCGCGCAGGGCCGCGCCGACCACGGGTTGCGCGGTGCGCGGCCGGTTCGGGTGGGGCAGCTCAGTCGCCGTCGGCGCGGCGGTCCCGCTTGCGCTGCGACTGCCGCTTCTTGTCGGCGAGACGGCGTTCCTTGGCGCCCCGCGAGGGCCGGGTCGGACGGCGGGGCGGCGGGGGTGGGGCGACAGCCTCGCGCAGCAGCGCGACCAGGCGTTCCCGGGCCGCCTCCCGGTTGGCCAGTTGCGCCCGGTGCTCGCTCGCGGCGATGGTGAGCACCCCGTCGACCAGCCGGCCGGCGAGCCGCTCCAGCGCCCGTTCCCGCAGCACAGGGGGCAGGCTGGTGGTGCCGGCCAGGTCGAA
The DNA here is from genome assembly GCF_040648835.1 of Micromonospora sp. NPDC049081. Classification (NCBI taxonomy): domain Bacteria; kingdom Bacillati; phylum Actinomycetota; class Actinomycetes; order Micromonosporales; family Micromonosporaceae; genus Micromonospora; species Micromonospora sp. NPDC049081. The sequence continues at coordinate 192,270 of NZ_JBEZEK010000003.1, forward strand.
GCTCAGCTCGACCCGGGAGTCGGTGGTGTTGACACCCTGCCCGCCGGGCCCGGACGAGCGGGAGAACCGTTCCCGCAGCTCGGCGGCGGGCACGGTCCACCGATCGGTCACCCGCAGTCCGTCGTCCACCCCGCGAGGCTAACGCCCCCGCCCGACGCCGTGCGGCGCGGTCACCGGGGGCGCGGCCCGCGGACCCGCACGGGAGGCTCAGCCGCCCTTGCCGATGATCGTGTCGGCGGTCTGCTGCACCTGGTCGATGGGGATGGCGAAGCCGATGCCGATCGAGCCGCTGCCGTCGATGGTGGCGATCGCCGTGTTCACCCCGACCACCTCGCCCCGGGCGTTGACCAACGGGCCACCGGAGTTGCCCGGGTTGATCGACGCGTCGGTCTGCACCGCGCTGCGCCGGTTGGTGCCCAGCCGTACCTGCCGGTTGAGGGCGCTGACGATCCCGGCGGTCACCGTGCCGGCCAGGCCGAGCGGCGACCCGACCGCGAGCACCGGCTCACCGACGCGGGTGGACCGGGGCTTGGCCAGGGGCAACGGGGCCAACCCGGCGGCCGACGGCACCTTCAGCACGGCCAGGTCGCTGCCGGGTTCCCGGCCGACCACCTCGGCGGCGTACCGGCGGCCGTCGGGCATCTCCACGGTCACCGCGCCACCACCCCCCTTGGCCAGGATGTGGTCGTTGGTGACGATGTGCTGCTCGTTGTCGATGGCGAAGCCGGAACCGGTCGCCGACTGCCCGGTGGCACCCCCGCCGACCAGCACGGACACCACCCCGGGGACGGTCTTCTGGGCGGCGGTGACCAGTTCCGCCGGCATCGGGGCGGCGGAGGCCGCCGTCGGGCCCGCCCCGCCCTGGCCGGCCACCCAACCGCCGGCCGCCGCCCCGGAGACGGTGGACAGGGCGACCACCGCCACGGCGGTCCACAACCGGCCACGCCAGCGCCGCCGGGACGGGTCCTCCCCCGGATCCGGTACGTCCCACCGGTGCCGGCCGTCCGGCCCCAGGTCGGGTGAGAGGAACCAGGGACCCCGGGGTTCCCCCAGACCGGTCTGTACTGCCATACGTCCGCTCCTCACTGTTGTGACGGATCAGGGGCAGGTGGGCCCGCGTCGTCCCCCTCAGGGCAGGCGGGAGAACCAGCGCATCGACCCGGCCGCCGCCCCCATGGCGAAGACCAGCCCGAGCCCGATGAACCGGGCGGAGATGTCCTGACGTTCCTTGCGGTAGCCGACGGACGAGCCGATGTCCTCATAGACGTCGCGCAGTTCGGCGCTGCTGCCCGCCTCGTGGAACCCGCCCCCGGTCTGGTCGGCGACCTCCCGCAGGGTCTGCCCGTCGACCGGCACCTGGATCGGGCGGCCACCCCGGTCGACGAACCCGCCCGGGGTGCCGAACGAGATGGTGTGCACCGGCACCTTCGCCTCGACGGCCGCCGAGGCCGCCTCCATCGGGTCCGCGCCGGAGGTGTTCGCCCCGTCGGAGAGCAGGATGACCCGGGCCGGCGGCGGTTGCTTGGCCGCCTTGTCGTCGAGGCTCTTGACCGCGCCGAGACAGGCGCTGATCGCCTCGCCGATGGCGGTGCCCTGCACCCCGGTGATCCCCTCGGCGAGCCGGTCGATCCCGTCGTGCAGGGCGCCCCGGTCGGTGCTCGGCGGCACCAGCACCGCCGCGCTGCCGGCGAAGGCGACAAGTCCCACGTTGAACTCGTCGGGCAGCCCGTCGACGAAGGTCCGGGCGGCCTCCTTGGCGGCGGTCAACCGGTCCGGTTCGACGTCGGTGGCGAGCATCGACGTGGACACGTCCACGGCGACCATCACGGTGGCCCGCTCGCGGGGCACCCGTACCTCGGCGGTGGGCCGGGCGAAGCCGACCACCAGCAGCGCCAGCATGGCCAGGAACAGCCCGGCGGGCACGTGCCGCCGCCAGGCGGGCCGCTGCGGGGCGACCCGGTCGAGCAGTCGCAGGTTGGTGAAACGGACGGCGTACCGGCTGCGTCGGCGCTGCGCCAGCAGGTAGCCGGCGGCCAGCGCGACCACCCCCAGCAGCAGCAGGAGCCGGACGGGTGACTGCCAGTTCACGCGAGACCTCCCCGGGAGGCGGCGGGCGCGGCCGCCAGCCGACGCTGGGTGTGCACGTGCCGCACGATGTCGGCGGTCCAGTCCCGGTCGGTGCGCAACGCCAGGTGACCGGCTCCGCTGCGGCGCAGTGCGCGGGCCACCTGGGCGCGTTGCGCGGTGGCGGCGTCGGCGTACCGGCGGCGTAGCGCCGGGTCACCGGTCCACACCTCGCGCCGCCGGCCGGTCTCCGGGTCGACCAGGGTGATCAGGCCGACGTCGGGCAGTTCCAGTTCGCGGGGGTCGGTCACCTCGACCGCGAGCACCTGGTGCCGGGCGGCGAGCCGGCGCAGCGCCGGTTCCCAGGGTGCCGGGGTGTCGTGGTCGTCGGGGAGCCCGTCGAGGAAGTCGGAGACCACCACCACCAGCCCCCGCCGTACGGCGGTCCGTTGCACCGCCGCGAGGGCTGCGGCCAGGTCGGGGCCGACCGGCGGGGTGGCCGGTGGCTCGGCGTCCGCCCGGGGGGCGTGCAGCAGCGCACGGAGCAGGCTCAGCAGGTGGGTACGCCCGCTGCGGGCGGGGAACCGGCGCAGCCCGTCGGTGCCGAGCACCTGTGCGCCGAGCCGGTTGCCGGTGCCGGCGGTGAGGAACCCGATCGCGGCGACGGCGGCCACGGAGAGTTCCCGTTTGTCCAGCTCGGCGGTGCCGTACTCCATGCTGGGGCTGGCGTCGACCAGCAGCCAGGTGGTCAACTCCCGGTCGGCGTCGACCTCGCGGACGTGCGGGACGGTGGTGCGGGCGGTGACCGCCCAGTCGATCCGGCGTACCTCGTCCTCGCCGGGGCGGTACTCGCGGCTGCCGGCGAGTTCGCTGCCGGGGCCGGGCAGCAGGCCACGCAGCTGGCCCTGGAGCAGCCCGTCCAGCCGGCGGGTGACGGTCAGTTCGAGGCGGCGCAGCCGCTGTTCGGGGGCGAGGTCGGCCAGGGTCGGGCCGGCGGGTGCCGGGGCGGTCCGGGGTCTCACGCCGCCGCCAGGTCGGGCGTGTACTCGGGGTGGCCGGTGGCGAGCACCGGCGGCGGCACCGCCTGGACCAGCCGGTGCACCACCGCCTCGGCGCTGACCCCGTCGGCGACCGCGTCGAAGGAGAGCACCAGCCGGTGGGCGAGCACGTCGACGGCGAGTTCGCGGACGTCCTCGGGGAGCACGTACTCGCGGCCCCGCAGCAGCGCCTGGGCGCGGGCGGCGGCGACCAGGCCGAGGGTGGCCCGGGGGCTCGCCCCGTACGCCAGCAGCGGGGCGATCTCCGGCAGCCCGAAGCGGGCCGGGTCGCGGGTGGCCAGGATCAGCCGGACCACGTACTCGGCGAGCGCGTGGTGCACGAAGACGTGGGCGGCCCGGCGCTGGTAGTCGCGCAACCGGACCGGGTCGAGCACCCGACGGGGGCGGGGCCGGTCGCTGCTCATCCGGTAGAGGATGGCCAGCTCGTCGGCGTCGCCCGGGTAGTCGACGACGATCTTCATGAGGAAGCGGTCGCGTTGTGCCTCGGGGAGCTGGTAGACCCCCTCGGACTCGATCGGGTTCTGGGTGGCCAGCACCAGGAACGGCTCCGGCACCGGCCAGCTCCGGCCGCCGATGGTGACCTGCCGTTCGGCCATCGCCTCCAGCAGCGCGGACTGCACCTTGGCCGGGGCCCGGTTGATCTCGTCGGCGAGCACCAGGTTGGCCATGATCGGGCCCAGCTCGACGTCGAACTTCTCGGTCGAGGCGCGGTAGATCCGGGTGCCGACGATGTCGGAGGGGACCAGGTCGGGGGTGAACTGGATGCGGGTGAAGGTGCCGCCGACGACGGTGGCGAGGGTCTGCGCGGCCAGCGTCTTCGCCACCCCGGGCACCCCTTCCAGGAGGCAGTGCCCGTCGGCGATCAGCGCGGTGAGCAGTCGTTCGACGAGCCGGTCCTGCCCGACGATCACGCGTCTGACCTCGAAGAGGGTCTGTTCCAACTCGGCGCCTGCCGCATCGGCTTCGACCGGGCTGGGCAGGCTGGCCAGGGTGTCCGAGATGTCCGTCACGGTGCTTGCTTCCCGGGGCGGTGGGCAGGCAAACGTCGGAATTTCCGCCCCTGGCAGGCCCTTTCCCGGCCGGACCGGGACGACCCGCCCGTAGGGGCGGCAACACCGTGGGACGGCAGGACCGGTACGTCAGGTGCCGCGCGTCGACCCCCGCCCGGCGGCGGGAAACCTGCTCCACAACGGACGGTGCCGGCCCCCGGGCTGGGGGCCGGCACCGTCGACGCGGCTGCGCGTCAGTTGGCGACGAACAGGTGGAACGGCTTGCTCGACACCGAACCGCCGGAGCTGTACGTCTGGATGAAGACGCCGTTCGGGGTCTGGTTGCGGGGCGCGACCGAGATCTCGCCGGCCGGCGGCACGTTGAACTGGTCGTTGGTGCCGATGGTGGCCTGGAACGCCTTCCCGACCACGCTGTAGTCGAGCAGCACCTGGTACTGGCCGGTGCCGTACTTGGTCGACGACACGACGTTCGCCGAGTGCTGGAGCAGGGTGCCGTCGCTGGCGACGACGGCCCAGGCGACCGAACCCGCAGCCGGCGGGGCGAGCGAAACCTTCAGCGCGGCGCGGGCCTGCTTGGCTTCGGCTGCCGTCACCGGCGGCTGACCGGTGGCACCGGCCAGCCGGGCCCCCGGCTGAGCCACCTCGGCCGGGGCCTTGGTCGTGGGCTGGGCGGCGGCGATCCCGCCGCCGGCCAGGGTGAGCGCCAGGACGCCGAGCGTCACCGCCGCCGCCTTACGCCTGAAGAATGTGGCCATGACAGGTCTCCCTCTTGTGACCGTGGCGATACGGCCGGCCCACCGTTCGGAGAGCCGGATGGGTCTGGTGCGGACGGGCCGGAAATGACGCGGACAGAAGAGTTCCATCCGCGTCGGAAATGTTGACCGATCAACACTCCCGACCGGCCTGAGCTGGGATTACTACGCTCTGTTGCGGCACCTCAACGAGGAGGAACCTAACACCGACAAAAGCGGAGCGTCAATAGCGGACCAATCCGTTTTGCCATCTCGAAAACGATGTTGAAAATTGCGAAAGATGAAGTCTCGACCATTCACGAATGGATGCCGGGGCACTGCGGACGGCGTCGGTCACTAGGCTGACCGCCGTGCTCACGACCCCGACGCCGTCCACCACCCGCCGCCCCGCAGCCACCCTGCTCTGCTGGCTGGCGGTGGCTCCCGGCCTCGCCTGGGCGGTGGTCCGCCTCGCCGGGCTGGACCGGGGCCCGCTGGTGCAGGCGCTCGCGTTCACCCCGTACGTGGCAGGGTGGAGCCTGCTGGTGTTGACGCTGACCCTCGCCCTGCGACGCCGGTGGCCAGCGGTGGCCGCGGCGGTGGCGGCACTGGCCCTGGTCGGGGCGGTGGCACCCCGCGCCCTGCCCACCGGGCAGCCGACGGTCGACGGGCCCGAGCTGCGGCTACTCACCGCCAACCTGCTCAAGGGCGGCGCCGACGCGACCACCCTGGTCGAGCTGGTCCGCCGGCACCGGGTGGACGTGCTCACCGTGCAGGAGTTCACCCCCGCGGCGCGCGACGCCCTCGACCGGGCCGGCCTCGCCGGCCTGCTCCCCCACCGCCAGCTCAACCCGGAGGTGGGCACCACCGGCTCCGGGCTCTACGCCCGTTTCCCGCTCTCCGACGGCGGCTTCCGCCGCAACGCCGGCTTCGCGTTCACCCAGGCGTACGCGACGGTGGCGGTGCCGGACGCACCCCCGCTGCGGGTGGAGTCGGCCCACCCGGCGGCACCCTGGTCGGTCGGGGTGGTCGGCGAGTGGCGCACCGACCTGGCCGGCCAGCCGCGCGCCACCCCCGACGGGCAGCTCGGCATCCTCGCCGGGGACTTCAACGCCACCCTCGACCACGCCCCGCTGCGCGCCCTGCTGGCCAGCGGCTACGTGGACGCCGCCGACGCCGCCGGGGCCGGCCTGGTGGGCACCTGGGGCCCGTACGACGGCACCCCGATCCCGCCGGTGACCATCGACCACGTCCTGGTCGACCGCCGGATCGCCGTCCGCGCGGTCACCGTCCACCGGGTGCCCGCCACCGACCACCGTGCCGTACTGGCCACCCTGCGGCTGCCCACCCGCTGAGGCCGGGGGCGGCGGATCAGACCCGGGCCCGGTCCAGGCCGTAGGTGAGGGCGTCGACCAGGGCGTGCCAGGAGGCTTCGACCACGTTGGGGTGCACACCGACGGTGGTCCAGTCGCGGCCGGTCCCGTCGGCGGTCTCCACCAGCACCCGGGTCACCGCCCCGGTGCCGTGGGTGCCCTCCAGGATGCGCACCTTGTAGTCGGCCAGCTCGAAGTGGCGCAGCTCCGGGTAGTACCGCAGCAGTCCGACCCGCAGCGCCTCGTCGAGGGCGTTGACCGGTCCGTTGCCCTCGGCGGTGGCGATCACCCGCTCACCGCGTACCCGGATCTTCACGGTCGCCTCGGAGACCACCGCACCGTCCTCCCGGTGCTCCACCAGCACCCGGTACGACTCCAGCGCGAACGGTCGCACCGGGGCGGCGTCCGGCAGCTCGGAACGGACCAGCAGCTCGAACGACGCGTCGGCGGCCTCGAACGACCAGCCGCCCGCCTCCAGCTCCTTGACCCGGGTGGTCACCTTCGACACGGCGTCCGGATGGCCGGCCAGGTCAAGACCCAGCTCGCGGCTCTTCAGCTCGATGCTGGCCCGGCCGGCCATCTCGGTCACCAGGATCCGCATGTCGTTGCCCACCACCGACGGGTCCACGTGGTTGTAGAGCAACGGGTCGACCTTGATCGCGCTCGCGTGCAGCCCCGCCTTGTGGGCGAAGGCGGCGGCCCCGGCGTACGCCTGGTGGGTGTCGGGGGCGATGTTGGCGATCTCGGCGATGGCGTGCGAGACCCGCACCATCTGTTCCAGGCAGCCGTCGGGTAGGACGGGCAGCCCGAGCTTGAGCTGGAGGTTGGCCACGACGGCGAAGAGGTCGGCGTTGCCGGGACGCTCGCCGTACCCGTTGGCGGTGCCCTGCACGTGCCGGACCCCGGCCTCGACGGCCGCGATGGTGTTGGCCACCGCGCAGGCGGTGTCGTTCTGGGCGTGCATGCCGAACAGCTCCGGGGCGATCCCGGTCCGCGCGGTCAGGTCGGCGATCGCGGCGGTCACCCGGGACGGGAGCATCCCGCCGTTGGTGTCGCAGAGCACGAACCGCTCGGCCCCGGCGGCGAGCGCGGTCTCGACCACCGAGGCGGTGTACGCCGGGTCGTGCCGGAACCCGTCGAAGAAGTGCTCACCGTCGACGAAGACCCGTCGTCCCTGCGCGACCAGGTGGGCGACCGTGTCCCGGACCATCGCCAGGTTCTCCGCGCCGGTGGTGCGCAGGGCGCGTTCGACGTGCCGGATGTCGGCCTTGGCGACCAGGGCGACGGCCGGGGTCTGCGCGTCGAGCAGCGCCCGCACCTGCGGGTCGTCGGCGACGGCGATCCCGGCCTTGCGGGTGGCCCCGAACGCGACCAGCAGGGCGTGCCGCAGGTCCAGCTCGGTGCGGGCGCGGCGGAAGAACTCGGTGTCCTTCGGCACGGCGCCCGGCCACCCGCCCTCGATGAAACCGACGCCGAACTCGTCGAGCAGCCGGGCCACCGCCAGCTTGTCGATCACCGAGTAGCTGAGCCCCTCGCGCTGGGCGCCGTCGCGCAGCGTGGTGTCGTAGACCTGGAACGTCATCGCGAGTCCCTTTCTTCGGACCGTCGAACCTTGCGGGGGGCAACAAAAAGACCCCCCGCGGATGCGGGAGGTCTGCGCGCTCGGCGGAGGGGAGGCCGGCGCGCTAGCTGCCAATAATGCGGGCGGAGCTGGTCACGGTGGCCACTCTGCCACTCCCACCCGAATCTGGGAGACAGAATCCACATCCCGGGACGGGATGTGTGGGACGTCTCCCCTCGGGTACCTCAGATGCGGACACGAAGCGCTTTTCTCCGATAACGACTACGACAGTCGAGGCAGGAGTTCCGATGGACAGGCTCGATCCGCACACCGCCCACGGCACCACGGACCCGATGGTCGACGACGGTCAGGGCGCGATCGCCGGCGGCGCCCCCGGTGGGGCGTTCAACCCGTGGAGCTACCGCGACGAGGCCGGGGTCGCCGACGCCGACCTGGTCGGCTACAAGGTCGAGGCGACCGACGGCGGCATCGGCAAGATCGACGAGGCGAGTCACGAGGTCGGCGGCAGTTACCTGGTCGTCGACACCGGGCCGTGGATCTTCGGCAAGAAGGTGATGCTCCCCGCCGGCACCATCAACCAGGTCGACCACGACGACCGCAAGGTCCACGTCGACCGCACCAGGGACCAGATCAAGGCCGCCCCCGAGTACGACGAGACCAGCCACAGCGACCCGGCCTACCGGGACAAGCTGGGCGGCTACTACGACGACACCTACGGCAACCTCCCCCCGGGCACCGCCCGATAGGCGACAGGCGGGCGGTCCGACGCACCGGCAGACCTCGGACACCAGACCCGTCGATCGACGACGACGGCCGACGGGGCGGCATCCACGCCCCGCCGGCCGTTACCGTGTCCGGGTGAACCCCACCGAGGACAGCCGCCGTATCCCGTTCTCCGCGATGTTCAACTTCCGCGACGTCGGCGGCTATCCCGGCCACGACGCCCGGACCGTCCGCTGGGGGCGGCTCTACCGGTCGGACTCCCCACACCGCATCGACGGCACCGACCGGGAGGCGTTCAGCGCCCTCGGCATCCGCACCGTGATCGACCTGCGCCGCCCGACCGAGGTGGACCGGGACGGCCGGGTGCCCGACCTGGACGGCCTGGCCTACCGGCACGTCCACCCTGAACACGCCGACTGGGCGCTGACCCGCCACGAGCCGGAGTCCAGCCTGGCCCGCTACCTCGCCGACCGCTACGCCGACCTCGCCGAGACCGGCACCGCCGGGCTGGCCGAAGCCGTCGGCCTGATCGCCGACAGCGCCAACGCCCCCGTCCTGGTGCACTGTGTGGCGGGCAAGGACCGCACCGGCATCGTCTGCGCGTTGACCCTGGCGGTGCTCGGCGTCGACGACGACCGCATCGCCGAGGACTATGCGCTGAGCAGCGAGGCGTCCCAGCGGTTCAGCGCCTGGCTGGCGGCGTCCATGCCGGAGGCCGAAGCACCGCCCGCGCCCTTCCTGGGCTCCCCCGCCGAAGCGATGTCGCTCTTCCTCGTCGAGCTGCGCCGACGGCACGGCTCGGTCGAGGACTACCTGCGCCACGCCGGCGTCACCGACGCCCAGCTCGCCGCCCTGCGCGACCACCTGCTGGAGCCGCCCACGCCGTAGTGACCCCCTCGGGGGGCCGCCGGTCAGCTCAGGTGCGTCACCCAGCCGTGCGGGTCGGGGGCGTCGCCGCGCTGGACCGCCACCAGCTGCTCCCGCAGCGCCGAGGTGGACCGGCCCGGCTCACCGCCGCCGATCACGAACTCGCCACCGGGGTGCCGCACGCGGGCGACCGGGGTGATCACCGCGGCGGTGCCGCAGGCGAAGACCTCACGCAGCCGGCCGCTCTCGGCGTCGGCCTGCCACTCGTCGAAGCTCACCCGGCGTTCGACGACCCGGTGCCCGGAGGCGGCGGCCAGGTCGAGCAGCGCGTCCCGGGTGATACCCGGCAGGATCGTGCCGGTCAACGGCGGGGTGACCAGGGTGTTGTCGTCGTAGACGAAGAAGACGTTCATGCCGCCGAGTTCCTCGACGTAGCGGCGCTCCACCGCGTCCAGGAAGACGACCTGGTCGCACCCGGCCTCGATCGCCTCCGCCTGGGCGGACAGCGACGCGGCGTAGTTGCCGCCGCACTTGGCCGCGCCGGTGCCCCCGGGGGCCGCCCGGGTGTAGTCCGGGGAGACCCAGAGGGTGACCGGCTTGACCCCACCGGCGAAGTACCCGCCGGCCGGCGAGGCGATGACGCAGTAGAGGTACTCGTTGGCCGGGCGGACACCGAGGAAGGCCTCGCTGGCGAACATGAACGGCCGCAGGTAGAGGCTGGTGTCGGCGCCCTCGGGGATCCAGTCCCGGTCGATCTCGACCAGCTTGCGCAGCGACTCGACGAACAGCTCCGCCGGCAGCTCCGGCATGGCCAGCCGCCGGGCGGAGGCGATGAACCGGGCCGCGTTGGCCTCCGGGCGGAACATGGTGATCGAGCCGTCAGCCGTCCGGTAGGCCTTCAGCCCCTCGAAGATCTCCTGCGCGTAGTGCAGGACGGCGGTGGCCGGATCCATCGGGATCGGCGCGCGGGCCTCGACCCGGGGGTCGTACCAGCCCTTGCCGTCGGCGTACCGGATGGTGACCATGTGGTCGGTGAAGACCCGACCGAAGCCGGGGTCGACCAGCAGGGCGGCCCGTTCGGCGGCGGATACCGGCGCGGGATTCGGACGGATCTCGAAATCGAGCATGTCACCACCGCTCATCGCGCTGACCTCCCTGCGGGTTGACGGCACGCGGGGACCACGCACCGAGCTGCTGTCCAGAAACCTACCCCGAACGGTCGTTCAGTGGATAGGGCCGCTACCGGCGGGATCAGGCCACCGCGTGCGCGGCGAGCCGGTCCCCCACCTCGTCGGTCCGCAACGCCACACCCGGGGTCCGGCCGGCCAGCTCGGCGGCGACCGCGCCGGTCACCCGGGCGGCGGCGTCGGCGTGACCCAACTGGTCGAGCAGAAGCGCGGCGGAGAGCACGGCGGCCACCGGGTCGGCGACCCCCTTGCCGGCGATGTCCGGCGCCGAGCCGTGCACCGGCTCGAACATCGACGGGTACGCCCCGGTGGGGTTGATGCAGCCACTGGCCGCCAGGCCGATCCCCCCGGTGACCGCGGCGGCGATGTCGGTGAGGATGTCGCCGAACAGGTTGTCGGTGACCACCACGTCGTAGCGCTGGGGCTGGGTGACCAGGAACATGGCGGCGGCGTCGACGTGCTGGTACTCGGTGGCGACGTCGGGGTGCTCGGCGGCGACGGCCGCGAACGCCCGCGCCCACAGCGAGCCGGCGTGGGTCAGCACGTTGGTCTTGTGCACCAGGGTGACCTTGCGCCGCTCCCGGCGGGCGGCGCGGGCGAAGGCGTCCCGGATGACCCGTTCCACCCCGTGTCGGGTGTTCAGGCTCTCCTCCGTGGCCACCTCGGCCGGGGTGTCCCGGTGCAGGCTGCCGCCGGCACCGGCGTAGAGGCCCTCGGTGCCCTCCCGGACGACGACCAGGTCGACCTCACCCGGCTTGACGTTGACCAGCGGGCCGGGCACGCCGGGCCAGAGCCGGGACGGGCGCAGGTTGACGTACTGGTCGAAGGCGAAGCGGAGCCTCAGCAGCAGGCCGCGCTCCAGCACGCCCGGCGGCACGGTGGGGTCGCCCACCGCGCCGAGCAGGATGGCGTCGTGGCCGGCCAGCTCGGTCAGCACCGAGTCGGGCAGCACCTCGCCCGTGCGGTGGTAGCGCGCCGCGCCGAGGTCGTACTGCGTCGCCTCGACCCCGGGGAGCACGGCGTCGAGGACCTTGAGGGCCTGCGCGACCACCTCGGGTCCGATCCCGTCCCCGGCCACCACCGCGATCCGTGCCACCTGCCGCTCCTCACCTCGTCCGCTGGGGTGAACGGTACGTCCCCGTCCCGGTTCCCGGTACGAGCCTTCCATTATCTGGGAGGACGAAATGCTCAGCAGGCTCCCAGCCAGCATTCATGGTGCGGTCATCTCCACTGCCTAGGGTCGGTGCAGGACGGGTCGTGGGGCCCGGGACGGACCGGTCGCGACGTCGCGGCACCGTCGGTGAAGGAGCAGTGTGATGCGGACCGAGCAGCAGCGGGGGCCAGGCCGACTGGACGAGCAACCGCGCACCCGCTGGGTGGACCAGGCGACATTCTCCCGCCGCCGCCCCGACCTGCGCCTGGGCACCCGCAGCCACCGCCTCGACCGGGCCGGTGAAGCGGCCGGCGGCCGGATCACCGTGCAGCACGCCGTCCGGACCGGCACCGCCGAATACTCGCTCCTGCTCAACGCCCCCGAGGACCTGGGCCGGCGGGTGGTCGGTGACGCGCTGCGCGACGCCGTCGCCGAGCTACGGGCCATCGACCTCACCTACGGGCCGAACCGGCCGGAGAGCCTGGTCTCCCGGCTGCGGCGCGGCGAGATCAGCCCCGAGTCGTACCCGCCGCTGACCGACCTGGTGGACCGCTGCGCGGCCATGCGGGCCGCCACCGACGGCTGGTTCGACGCCTGGGCCGTGCCCGGCGGCTTCGACCCCGGCGGCCTGCTCAACGGTTGGGCGGTGGAGCGGGCCGCGGCCCGGTTGCGCGCCGCCGGCATCACCGACTACGCGGTGCTCTCCGGCGCCGACCTCACGGTACGCGGCCACGCCGCGCACGGCGGCCCGTGGCGGGTGGCGGTGCACCACCCGACCGACGGTCGACGGGCCCCGCTGGTGCTGGAGATGACGGCCGGCGCGGTGGGCACCTCCGGGGTGACCGGCCGGCAGGGGCACGTCGTCGACCCGCACACCGGTGAGTCGGCCCGGCAGCTGGTCGCCGCGACCGTCGTCGGGCCGGACCTCGCCGTCGCCGACGCCTACGCGACCGCGTTGTACGCGGCCGGGCCGGTGGGGCTGGCATGGTTCCGCACCGACTCGGCATATCAGGCTCTCTTCGCCCACCGGCGCCGCTGAGCGGTGCCGCGGCGCGTCGGCCGACCTGTGGAGGGGGTCCACGGGGTGGCGCGGTCGACGGGCCGGCGATCGGCCCCCACGGTCTCGGCAACGACCGTGGGGGCCGGTCAGCGACGAGTGCGCGTGGCTCGCGCATTCGAGGGGTGCAGGCCGGCCGGACGGACGTTCGGCCTCGTCACCCGAAGACGGGTCGACGTCCGACGCTGCCGGTGACCGCTCCGATACGCTAGCGAATCGACGCAACTCGACGCAAGAGTCTCCACAGCGGACCGTGTCCTCCGGACACTCGAACCACCTGCGGGAATCACGGCGGGTCAGTGTCGCCCGCAGGAGCGCGTGATGGCACGCTGTCCGCCGTGAGTTTCGATCTGAGCGTGTGGGCCCTCCACGACGGGGCCACGCCCGAGGACGTCCGGGCGGCGGTGCGGCGGTGCCACGAGGGGCAGCACGGCGAGCGGTATCCGGACCCCCGGGTGGTGGGCTTCTACCGGGCCCTCACCGCGTCCTACCCCGACCGGCCCGCCCACCAGGGCACCCCGTGGGAGGTCTCGCCGTTGCACGCGGCGTCCGACCATGTGGCGTTGCACCTCGTCCCGACCTGCGACGACCAGGTGCTGCTCGACATCGAGCGGTTGGCCGGCGAGTACGACCTGATGCTCTTCGACCCGCAGGACGGCTCGGTCTACCCGCCACCCTCCCGCGTCACCCGCTGACCCGACCCGCACGAACCGGGTGTGTGTCGCGTGGTCGGCGAACGCCCGCTCCTGCCGCGACCCGGCGCACCCGCACCGGCTCGGTCCCGCGCGGCAGTCCGTCGGGTGTGGACGGCGCAGGGCCCGGCCGGGTGGCCGGGCCCTGCGCCTGCGTGCGGGTGCGACTACTCGTCGCGCAGGTCCGCCGCGCTGGCGGCGGTCGCGCCGATCGAGTCGGCCGCGGAGGTGAGCAGGTCCGCGCCGAGCGCCTGGTCGACGGTGAGGGTCATCAGGGTCTCACCGCCGGCCTCCCGGCGGGCCACCTGCATCGCGGCGATGTTGATGCCGGCCTCACCGAGCAGCGTGCCGACGGTGCCGACCACGCCCGGCCGGTCGGCGTAGCGCAGGAAGAGCAGGATGCCCTCGGCGCCGATCTCCACGTCGAACCCGTCGACCTCGGTCAGCTTGAGGACGTCCCGGGCACCGGCGTGGGCGACCGTGCCGGAGACGCTGACCGTACGGCCGTCGGGCAGCGCACCCCGGATGGTGACCAGGTTCGGGTGGTCCGCCGTCTCGGCCTGGGTGACCAGGGCCACCTCGACGCCCCGCTCGGCGGCCAGGTGCGGCGCGTTGACGTAGGTGACCTGCTCCTCGACGACCGAGCTGAACAGCCCCTTGGTGGCGGCGAGCTTGAGCACCGACACGTCGTGGTTGACGATCTCGCCGCGCACCTCGACGGTGACGCTGGCGGCCACCCCGCCGGCCACGGCGGTGAACGCCCGGCCCAGCTTCTCGGCCAGCGGCAGCAGCGGCCGGACGTCCTCGGCGACGACGCCACCGGCCTGCACGTTCACCGCGTCCGGCACGAACTCGCCCTGCAACGCCAGCTTGACGCTCTTGGCCACGGCCAGGCCGGCCTTGTCCTGCGCCTCGTGGGTGGACGCGCCCAGGTGCGGGGTGGCCACCACGTTGTCGAAGGCGAACAGCGGGGACGAGGTGCACGGCTCCTTGGCGTACACGTCGACGCCGGCGCCGGCGACCCGACCCTCGGCGATCGCGTCGGCCAGCGCCTGCTCGTCGACCAGCCCGCCCCGGGCGGCGTTGACGATCCGGACGCCCGGCTTGACGATCGCCAGCTCCTTCTCGCCGATCAGGCCGACCGTCTCCGGGGTCTTGGGCAGGTGGATCGAGATGAAGTCGGCCTCCCGCAGCAGCTCCTCCAGCCCCACCAGGCGGACGCCGAGCTGGGCGGCGCGGGCCGGCTGGATGTAGGGGTCGTACGCGATCAGCCGGGTGCCGAAGGCGGCGATGCGGGACGCGAAGAGCACGCCGATGCGGCCGAGGCCGACCACGCCGACGGTCTTGCCCTGCAACTCGACGCCGGTGTACTTCGACCGCTTCCACTCGCCGGCCTTGAGCGCGGCGCTGGCGCTGGCGGTGTTACGCGCGACGGCGAGCAGCAACGCGACGGCCTGCTCGGCGGCGGAGACGATGTTGGAGGTGGGAGCGTTGACGACCATGACGCCCCGCGCGGTGGCGGCCGGAACCTCGACGTTGTCCAGCCCGACGCCGGCCCGGGCGACCACCTTCAGACGCGGCGCGGCGGAGATCGCCTCGGCGTCGATCTGCGTGGCACTGCGCACGATCACCGCGTCGGCCTCGGCCAGCGCGGAGAGCAGGGCCGGGCGGTCGGTGCCGTCGACGTGGCGCACGTCGAAGTCGTGCGCGAGCACCTCGATGGCGGCGGGGGCGAGTTCTTCGGCGATCAGTACGACAGGATTCATCGGTCCTCGTAGACGTCGTATTTTAGGTCGGCCGGGGCGACCGGGCGCCGCGATGCGCCCTGCGCCGATCCGTGCCATGGCCGTCAGGTGCCGGTCACGCACCTCACCAAGGATCGTAGGGGGCACCCCGGTCGGCATGTCCCGGTCTGCGGGGTGAGGGCCCTCACACAGCGTTGTCGCACGCCTGTCATCCCCCGTTCATCCGGCCCGGGAGCGCGGCGGGTGGGCCGATCGGGACCGATGAGGCATCGATCACCCCGTCCCGCCTGGTGAACCGGCCAGCGCGGACCGCGACGGCGACCGCCGGGACAGGTGACGCCGCGACGGCGACCACCGGGACGAGTGAAACTCCGGCGGGGACCGGCGGGACGGGTGACCGCGACGGCGACCGGCGCAACGGGTGACGCCTCGGCGGGGACCGGCGGTGGCAGCGGACCGGCCCCGGCAGCTGAGGAACGTGCCCACGCAGAAAGCGGTATGACTGGCAGGCATAAATATGCCTACCAGTCATACCGCTTCACGTCACCAGTTCGACCGGTCCGCGACACGCCCGGCGGGAGCCGGAGGCCCGGTCGGGGCCGACGACCCGGGCGGCGCTCAGCGCGACGGACGGGTCAGACGGCGCTCAGCGCGACGGTCGGGTCAGGCGGTCTCGGTGAGCGGGCGGTCCACCCAGCTCATCATCGAACGCAGCTTCTGCCCGGTCTCCTCGATCGGGTGCGCCGCGCCCTCGGCACGCCACTTGGCGAAGTTCGGCCGGCCGGCCTCGTCCTCGGCCACCCACTCGCGGGCGAACTCGCCGGACTGGATCTCGCCGAGGATCTTGCGCATCTCCTCCTTGACCCGGGAGTCGACGACGCGCGGGCCCCGGGAGAGGTCGCCGTACTCGGCGGTGTCGGAGATGCTGTAGCGCATCCGGGCGATGCCGCCCTCGTACATGAGGTCGACGATGAGCTTCAGCTCGTGCAGGCACTCGAAGTAGGCCACCTCGGGGGCGTAGCCGGCCTCGGTGAGCACCTCGAAACCGGTCTGCACCAGGGCCGCCGCGCCGCCGCAGAGGACCGCCTGCTCGCCGAAGAGGTCGGTCTCGGTCTCCTCGGTGAAGGTGGTCTTGATGGCGCCGGCCCGGGTGCCGCCGATGCCCTTGGCGTACGCCAGGGCGAGCGGGAAGGCGTTGCCGCTGGCGTCCTGCTCCACGGCGACCAGGCAGGGCACGCCCTTGCCGTCGACGTACTGGCGGCGGACCAGGTGGCCGGGGCCCTTCGGGGCGACCATCGCCACGTCCACGTCGGCCGGCGGGGTGATCAGGCCGTAGCGGATGTTGAAGCCGTGACCGAAGAAGATGGCCTTGCCGGGGGCGAGGTTGGGCGCGATCGACTCGGCGTAGATGGTCCGCTGGGCGGTGTCCGGCGCCAGGATCATGATCACGTCGGCCTCGGCCGACGCCTCGGCCGGGGTGAGCACCCGCAGGCCCTGCTCCTCGGCCTTGGGCCGGCTCTTGGAGCCCGCCGGCAGGCCGATCACCACGTCGACACCGGAGTCGCGCAGCGACAACGCGTGGGCGTGGCCCTGGCTGCCGTACCCGATCACGGCGACCTTGCGGCCCTGGATCAGGCCCAGGTCGGCGTCGTCGTCGTAGTACACCTCAACGCTCATTGACTTCCCTTTCGTACGGCGGTCTCGTCGGACCGTCGTGGACTGTGTGCGGTGGCGGGTGGGCGCGCGGTCAGGCCGCGCGCAACGAGGGGCCGGCGGTGATCGACCGCGAGCCGCGCCCGATCGCCACCGTGCCCGACTGGACCATCTCCTTGATCCCGAACGGCTCCAGGTCGCGCAGCAGCGCATCGAGCTTGTCGGGGGTGCCGGTGGCCTCGACGGTGAGGGTGTCCGGTGCCACGTCGACCACCCGGGCCCGGAACAGGGCGACCGTCTCCAGCACCTGCGCGCGGGCCGCGCGGTCCGCGCGCACCTTGACCAGCAGCAGCTCCCGGGCCACCGAGACCTGCGGGTCCAACTCGACGATCTTGAGTACGTTGACCAGCTTGTTGAGCTGCTTGGTGACCTGCTCCAGCGGCGACGAGTCGGCGTTGACCACGATGGTGATCCGGGAGACGTCGGGGTTCTCGGTCTCCCCGACGGCCAGGCTGTCGATGTTGAACCCGCGCCGGGAGAACAGGCCGGAGACCCGGGCCAGGACACCGGGCTTGTTCTCCACCAGCACGGACAGGGTGTGCAGGGTCATGCCGCCGTCTCGCTTCGCTCGGTCGGGCCGTGCCACCGCACGGTCCCGGGGATTCGGGCACTCATCTCAGATGTCGTCCTCGTCGAACGCCGGGCGGACACCCCGGGCGAACATGATCTCGTCGTTGCTGGTGCCGGCGGCGACCATCGGCCAGACCATCGCGTCCTTGCCGACCGTGAAGTCGATGACCACCGGGGCGTCGGTGATCGCCATCGCCGCCTCGATCGTCTTGTCGACGTCGGCGGCGTTCTCGCAGCGTAGGCCGATGCAGCCGAGCGCCTCGGCCAGCTTGACGAAATCCGGGATGCGGTGCTTGTGGGTGCCCAGCTCGGTGTTGGAGTAGCGCCCCTCGTAGAACAGGGTCTGCCACTGCCGGACCATGCCCAGGTTGCCGTTGTTGATCACGGCGATCTTGACCGGGATGCCCTCCAGGGCACAGGTGGCCAGCTCCTGGTTGGTCATCTGGAAGCAGCCGTCGCCGTCCACCGCCCAGACCACCGTGTCCGGCCGGCCGACCTTGGCGCCCATCGCCGCCGGGACGGCGTACCCCATGGTGCCGAGGCCGCCGGAGTTGAGCCAGGTGCCCGGCTTCTCGTACGAGATGAACTGGCTGGCCCACATCTGGTGCTGGCCGACCCCCGCCACGTAGATCGCGTCCGGACCGGCGATCTCGCCCAGCCGCTTGATCACGTACTGCGGGGACAGGGTGCCGTCGGCGGGCTCGTCGTAGCCCAGCGGGTAACGCTCACGCAGGTCGTCGAGCTGGTGCCACCAGTCGCCGAGGTCGGTCCGCCGGCCGGCCTTCTGGTCGGTGGTCACCGCCGCGATCAGCTCCTCGATGACGTGCTTGGCGTCGCCGACGATCGGGACGTCGGCGTGCCGGTTCTTGCCGATCTCGGCCGGGTCGATGTCGGCGTGCACCACCGTCGCGTCCGGGGCGAACGAGTCCAGCTTGCCGGTCACCCGGTCGTCGAACCGGGCGCCGAGCGCCACGATCAGGTCGGCCTTCTGCAGGCCGTAGACCGCGGCGACGGTGCCGTGCATGCCGGGCATGCCCAGGTGCTGGCGGTGCGAGTCGGGGAACGCGCCCAACGCCATCAGCGTGGTCACCACCGGGATGCCGGTCAGCTCGGCGAGCTGGCGCAGCGCCTCGGTCGCGCCAGCCTTGAGCACCCCGCCGCCGACGTAGAGCACCGGCCGGCGGGCGCCGCTCATCAGCCGGGCCGCCTCGCGGATCTGCTTGCCGTGCGGGTGCAGGGTCGGCCGGTAACCGGGCAGGTCCAGCGTCGGCGGCCAGGAGAAGGTCGTCGCCGCCTGGAGGACGTCCTTGGGGATGTCCACCAGCACCGGCCCCGGACGCCCGGTGGCGGCCAGGTGGAACGCCTCGGCGAGGACCTGCGGGATCTCCTCGGCGGTCTGCACCAGGAAGTTGTGCTTGGTGATCGGCAGGGTGATGCCCTGGATGTCCGCCTCCTGGAAGGCGTCGGTGCCGATCGACGGCCGGGCCACCTGGCCGGTGATCGCAACGATCGGGACGGAGTCCATGTAGGCGTCGGCGATCGGGGTGACCAGGTTCGTCGCGCCCGGCCCGGAGGTGGCCATGCAGACGCCGACCCGGCCGGTGGCCTGCGCGTAGCCGGTGGCGGCGTGCCCGGCGCCCTGCTCGTGCCGGACCAGGATGTGCCGCACCGACGAGTCGTAGAGCGGGTCGTAGGCGGGCAGGATCGCGCCGCCGGGGATGCCGAAGACGACGTCGACGCCGAGGGCCTCCAGCGACCGCACCAGTGAACCGGCACCGGAGACCGGGACCGGCCCGGACGGCCGTACGGCCGGGGTGGCCGCGGCGGCGGTGCCTCGCGGCGTGGTGGTGGGGTCGGCGTCGCCGGCCGGCTCGGTGACGGTGCGGGCCCGCCGGGCGGAGTGGGCGAGGGTCTCTGGCGTGGGTCTCGTCATGGCGGTTCAGGCCTTCGGCTGGAGTTGGGTGGAGCTGATACGGCAGGTGCGACAGGGGCGCCTATGCGCCCCGGTGGTTCCGACGGCAATAAAAACGGCCCTCGTGCAGATGCACGGGGCCAGCGCACTCTCGACAGCAGGAGAGTGCGCTCAGGTAAGTACTCGCAGCGACCGGTTCGACGACATGGGCCAAGCCTGACGCATCTCACGCGATGAGTCAACTGATCCCACATGTTGGTTCACGAACGGGGGACGCCGTCCCCGGTGGGGGTCTCGTCAACCGGCCCGGCCTGCGCGGACTCCTCGTACGCGGGCCGTGGTGCGGGCACCGGCGGCGGCGCCGGTGGGTGGGATCGCAGCCGGGGCAGCAGCGGCGAGGGGGTGGGTCGACGCGGGGCGGGCGGCGGTGCCGGCGGGGCCGACGCGGGGCGGGCCCCCGGCGAGGTGGCCGCCTCCAGCATCGCCTCCAGGTGCTCGGCCGGCACCCCCCAGCCGAAGAGCGCGCCCTGGCCGAACCGGCACCCGGCGGCGACCACCGCGGCCAGCTCCGTCGGGGTGGTGACCCCCTCGGCGATCACCTCCATGCCCAGCTGGTGACCCAGCCGCATGACGATGTCGACCATCGGGGCGAAGGCCGGCCCGTCCCGCCCCACCGGGCGGACCGGCTCGTGTTCGGCGACCAGGCTGTGGTCGATCTTGAGGATGTCGATCGGCAACCGGCGTAGCTGCCCCAGCGACGAGTAGCCCGCCCCGAAGTCGTCCAGCGCGATGCGTACCCCGGTCAGCCGCAGTGCGGTCAGCCGACGGATCAGCTCGTCGAGGTCGGTGGCGACGGCGTGCTCGGTGACCTCCAGCACCAGTCGCTGCGGCGGTACGTGGTGGGCGCGCAGCGCCTCGGCGACCTGCACCACGTACTCCGGGGCGTGCAGCTCGCGCGGGGAGACGTTGACCGAGACCCAGACGTCGTGGCCGTCGGCGAGCCACCGGGACAGCTGCCAGCACGCCTGGTGCAGCACCCAGGCTCCCAGCTTGGCGATCATCCCGCACTCCTCGGCCAGCGGGATGAACTCGTCCGGCCGGATGTTGCCCAGCTCGGGGTGGCGCCAGCGCAGCAGAGCCTCGGCGCCCACCGGCCGGACCGAGGGCAGCGACGCCACCGGCTGGAAGGCCAGCCGCAACTCGTCGCGCTCGATCGCGCCGCGCATCTCGTGCTCCAGCCGGGTACGCCGGGTCAGCAGTTGGTCGTAGCTGCCGTCGTAGCGCTCGATGCGGTTCTTGCCGCGTTGCTTGGCGTAGCGCAGGGCCAGGTCGGCGTGGCGCAGCAGGCCGACCACGTCCGGGTCGCCGCCCTGGCCGGCCACCCCGATGCTGACCGAGAGGAAGACCGCCCCGCCCGCCTGGTCGTACGGCCGGCCGAGGACCCCCAGCAACCGCTCGGCCACCACGTCCGCGTCGGCCGGACGGCCCCGCATCAGCACCGCGAACTCGTCCCCACCGAGCCGGGCGGCCAGGTCACCGGGGCGCAGGTTGCTCCGCAGCCGCCGACCCACCTCGGCGAGCACCATGTCGCCGACGTCGTGGCCGCGCATGTCGTTGACGTTCTTGAAACCGTCCAGGTCGAGCCCGAGCAGCACGCAGTCGCCCCCCTCGGCGGCGCAGCGCTGCATCTCCCGCAGCAGGCCACGCCGGTTGGCGAGGGTGGTCAGCGGGTCGGTGTGGGCCAGTTCACGAAAGTGCGCCTCCCGTTCGGCCAGCCGGCCGGCATAGCGGCGCACGTCGTTGAGGGTGAGGTACTGCCGGGTGACCAGCGCGAACCCCTCCAGGCTGCCGGCGACGATGCCCAGCGCGTCGAACCGGCCCCCCTGCATCAGGTGGTACATCGCCGAGCCGGCCATCGCGACCATCGGGATGAAGGCGTACTCCCCGTCGCGGCGGATCAGGTCGATGTCGACCTGGCCGGGGGCGTCGACCCGGTGCACGGCGAACGCCCCGGCGAGCAGGCCCACGGCGAGCAGCGCCATCCCGGTCACCGCCATCGCCGAGCCGCCCTGGCAGACCCCGGCGGCCACCACGAGACCACCGGTGGCGGTCGCGGTGATGCCGGTGCCGAGCACGGCCAGGCGGGTCCGGGGGCCGTCGGCGCGGGCCACCACCATGCCGGTGAGGCCGGCGGTGATCGCCGCGGTCACCGAGGCGAGCAGGATCGCCGGGCAGGCGCTCGGCGTTGCCGGCCCGAGCAGCCGGGTCGGCTCCGACAGGAGCACCCAGCCGACGAACCAGATCGAGGTGGCCACGACCAGCCCGTCGAGCAGCAGCCGGGCGGCGGCGGCCCGGGCCACCATCGCACCGGGCAGCCGGAGCAGCCCGGCGCAGAACGCCAGCCCGGTCAGCGCGGTGCCGCCGGCGATCACCGACGCCCAGCCCGGGTGCCGCCCACGCTGGTGCGCCCCGTGCTCGGTCGCGCCGAGCAGCGCGACGCCGCCCGCGACCAGGGTGGCCAGGGCGACGGCGGCGGCCAGGGCGAACAGCAGGTGTGCCTGGCGGTGCGGCCCGCCGCGACGCCGGGCCGAATCGGCCAGCAGTGCGGTGGCGGCGGCGGCCAGCAGGCCACTCAACACCGCCACGGCGACCATGCCCGGGGGTAAACGCACGACCACAACTGTGCCGGATCGGCGTCGGCCACGGGGTACCGGGTGTGCAACTGTTGGGACACGGCGCGCGCGGTGGTTGCCGCCCGCCGGACGGTGCAAGACTGGTACCCATGCCTGAGCTGCGGTCGAGGACCTCCACCCACGGTCGGACGATGGCCGGCGCCCGGGCCCTCTGGCGGGCCACCGGGATGACCGACGACGACTTCGGTAAGCCGATCGTCGCCATCGCGAACAGTTTCACCCAGTTCGTCCCCGGCCACGTACACCTCAAGGACATGGGTGGCCTGGTCGCGGACGCGGTGGCCGAGGCCGGCGGGGTGGGGCGCGAGTTCAACACCATCGCCGTGGACGACGGCATCGCCATGGGCCACGGCGGGATGCTCTACTCGCTGCCCAGCCGGGAGCTGATCGCCGACGCGGTCGAATACATGGTCAACGCGCACTGCGCCGATGCCCTGGTCTGCATCTCCAACTGCGACAAGATCACCCCGGGGATGCTGCTGGCCGCGCTGCGGCTCAACATCCCGACGGTCTTCGTCTCCGGCGGCCCGATGGAGGCCGGCAAGACGGTCGCGATCGAGGGCGTGGTGCACTCCAAGATCGACCTGATCGACGCGATGATCGCCTCCTCCAACGAGGCCGTCACCGACGACCAGCTCGGCGAGATCGAGCGCTCCGCCTGCCCGACCTGCGGCTCCTGCTCCGGCATGTTCACCGCCAACTCGATGAACTGCCTCACCGAGGCGATCGGCCTGGCCCTGCCCGGCAACGGCTCGACGCTGGCCACCCACGCCGCGCGCCGGTCGCTCTTCGTCGAGGCCGGCCGCACCGTCGTCGACATCGCCAAGCGGTGGTACGACCACGACGACGCCTCCGTGCTGCCCCGCAACGTCGCCAACCGCAAGGCGTTCGACAACGCGGTCGCCCTCGACGTGGCGATGGGCGGGTCGACCAACACGATCCTGCACCTGCTCGCCGCCGCCCGTGAGGCCGAACTCGACTTCACCGTCGCCGACATCGACGCCGTCTCCCGGCGGGTGCCCTGCCTGGCCAAGGTCGCCCCGAACTCGCCGAACTACCACATGGAGGACGTGCACCGGGCGGGCGGCATCCCGGCCATCCTCGGTGAGCTGGACCGCGCCGGGCTGCTGCACCGCGACGTGCACGCCGTGCACTCCCCCTCGCTGGCCCAGTGGCTCACCGACTGGGACGTCCGGAGCGGCTCCCCCACCCCGGAGGCGGTCGAGCTGTTCCACGCCGCGCCCGGCGGGGTGCGCACCGTCGAACCGTTCTCCACCACCAACCGCTGGTCCACCCTGGACACCGACGCCGCGCAGGGGTGCGTGCGGGACCGCGAGCACGCCTACAGCGCCGACGGTGGGCTGGCCATCCTGCACGGCAACCTCGCGCCCGACGGTTGCGTGGTCAAGACCGCCGGCGTGCCCGACGAGTGCCTGACCTTCCGGGGTCCGGCCAAGGTCTACGAGTCGCAGGACGACGCGGTCTCGGCGATCCTCGCCAAGGAGATCGTCGCCGGGGACGTCGTGGTGATCCGCTACGAGGGCCCGAAGGGCGGCCCCGGCATGCAGGAGATGCTCTACCCCACCTCGTTCCTCAAGGGGCGCGGGCTGGGCCGGTCGTGCGCGCTGCTCACCGACGGCCGGTTCTCCGGCGGCACCTCCGGGCTGTCCATCGGGCACGCCTCCCCCGAGGCGGCCTCCGGTGGGCTGATCGCCCTCGTCGAGCCCGGCGACGAGATCGTCATCGACATCCCGGCCCGGTCCATCGAGCTGAACGTGCCCGACGACGTGCTGGAGGCCCGCCGGGTGGCGCAGGAGAAGCGGGACCGGCCCTACACCCCGCTCGACCGGCAACGCCCGGTGTCCGCCGCCCTGCGCGCGTACGCCTCGATGGCCACCTCGGCCAGCGACGGCGCGTACCGCCGCGTCCCGGAGTAGTCCGGCCCGGCCGGCCCACGTCGCCTCGGGGGCGAGGTGGCGGTATCCCCCACGCGAGGACACCGCCACCTCGCCCCGACGCGTCGATCAACCCTCGACCGCGCACGCCGTCAGGTCGAACACCGGCTCCTCGATCGCCTTGAGCAGGGGTCGGGACGCCGCGTGTTCGGGATTGACGTGCCGGCCGAGCACTACGACACCTACCGACGAGGCACCGGAGATCTTCAGCGCATGTGCGAGCGACTGCGCCCGGGAACCAGTCGACCAGGTGTCGTCGAGGACCAGGGGCAGCCGGCAGAAGGTGTGGCGCATCGAGAGCGGGCTCGGCTCGGCACGCAGCATCGACGTCCGGGCCATGTGCGAGCTGTACCGGGCCAAGAACGAGCTGACCCGGGCGCTGATCGCACTGGCCGGCGAGACGAAGGCGAAAGGCTGGTGGCACGCGTACGGCGACGCCATTCCCGACTGGTTCGAGTTGTACGTCGGCCTCGAATCCGCCGCATCCCACATCCGGCGATACGACGAGGCGTTGATTCTGGGGCTGTTCCAGACGCGCGGCTACGCGCTCGCCGTCTATCAACACCGCGAGGAGGTGACCGAGGACGAGCGCGAGCGCTTGGTCCAGGTGCGGCTTCAGCGGCAGTTCCTGCTCACCCGCCGACTGCCGGTGGCACCCCGGCTGGAAGCCGTGATCTCCGAGGCCACACTGCTGCGGATCGTAGGCGACCGCCCGACCATGGCCGCCCAACTGCGCCACCTGCTCGACGTCGGCGAGCGGGACCGGGTCGGCATCCGGGTCCTGCCGCTCTCGGTCGGCCTGCACCGGGGCGTCGAGGCCGACACCTTCGTCATGCTGGAGTTTTCGCTCGGCAACCGGGCGACGCCCGACCCGCCGGTGGTGTACAGCGAATCCTGGACCGGGGCGCTCTACCTCGACCGACCAGACGAGTTCGCCGCCTATGAGAAGGTGTGGTCGAGCCTGGATCAACTCGCCCTCGATGAAGGACAACCAAGAAATCTGATCAACAAGATCGCCACGGAGGTCCACCATGGCTGATCTGAGCGGTGCGCACTGGCGCAAGAGCACCCGCAGCGGCGGCAACGGCGGTGAGTGCGTCGAGGTCGCCGATAACCTGCCCGGCATCGTCGCCGTCCGCGACAGCAAGGACCCTACCGGCCCTGCCCTCACCTTCATCCCCGCCGCCTGGGCCACCTTCACCGGCCAGGTCGGGCGCACCCGTTGACGGCAGTCGGGTGGGGCGGGCGTCTGACCCGCCGCACCCGGCAAGCCGCTGTCAGTAGTACTCGCGGATGTAGCCGAGAGCCCGCTCGTACACATCGGGGTCACGGATCTTGAACTTGATGTAGAGGGTCTTGCGGAGGGCCTGCTGGACCAGGCGGTCGCCGTCGCGGGTGTCCTGCCAGCCGGTGAACCGCACCGCCCGCACGACCTCGTCGACCTCGGCGACGATGCGCTCGGCGATGATCGGGGTTCCGCTGCCCTTGAGGGACTGGAACAGCTCCGTCAGGGCCGCCTTGCCCTGGTCCTCGCGGGGGACCTCGGCGGCTTCCTTCTCTGCGGCCACGGTGTCCTTGGCCAGGAGGAACAGTTCCTTGAGAAACTCCAGGCTGGCCTGCTGGGAGTGCGCGTACTTCTCCCGCAGGGCCGTGAGTCGCTTGCCGAGTTCGATGAAGACAGGATTACCGAGGTGCCTGGCGATGCGGGCGGTAATCCACTTTTCGACCTCGACGGGGTCGACGTCCGTCGGCCGGCCCGACATCAGGTCCTCGATCACCTGGGCGTCCAGGACGATCGTGTCGAGGTCGGTGCGGGGCACCTCAACGGTGACGTGCGCGTTGATGAGTTCCAGGGTTTTCGCGCCGAGGGTGTGCCACACCAGCCGGCCGGCGACGTCCGCCGGCCGCACCGACTCGTAGACGTCGGTGAGCCACCGGTAGTCGGTTTGGTGGGTCGAGAGGATCGGGTCGGGGCTGAGGGTCTCCCAGAGTTGGGCGACGACGCTGAATGCCTGGCCGAAGGCGTCGCGGGCTGCGTCGCTGCTGATCGCGGTCTGCGCGGCGGTCAACCCCTCGTAGCCGCCGACGGTCCGGTCGACGCCGGGAAAGAAGGCCAGCGCGGCCTGGATGGCCGGGCCGAGCTGGTTCCGCAGCACGTCGATGTTGCTGACGACCTGCTGAACGCTCTTCTCGTCGAAGGCGAACGCCTTGGCGACGTCGTCGAAGATGCCCAGGTAGTCGACGATCAGACCGTGCGTCTTGCTCGGCGGGTAGACCCGGTTGGTGCGGGTGATCGCCTGGAGCAGGTTGTGCTCCTTGAGCGGCTTGTCGACGTACTGCGCGTAGAGGATCGGCGCGTCGAAGCCGGTGAGCAGCTTGGCCGTCACGATGATGATCTTCAGCGGGTCGGCCGGGTCGTTGAACCGGGCGGTGATCCGCTCCAACTCGACCCGGTCGGGGGTGTATTCCTTCCATGCCTTCGGGTCCCGCGCGCTGTGGCTCATGACCACGGTGGAGGCGTCAGGGCCGAGGAGCTTGTCGAGTTCCGCCTTGTAGGCGACACAGGTCGGCTTGTCGTAGACCACCACCTGTGCCTTGAAGCCCTGCGGCTCGACCTTGGCCCGGAAGTGCCCGGCGATGTCGGCGGCGATCCTGCGGACCCGCCCGTCGGCCTTGATCAGCGACTCCAACGAGGCGGCCCGCCGCGACAGCGTGCTCTTGTCGGCCTCGGTCAGCCCATGCTGTTCGGCCAGTTCCGCGAACGCGGCGTCGATCGCCGCCGCGTCGAGGTGGATCTCCGACAGGCGCGGCTCGAAGTGCAGCGGCAGTGTCGCCCCGTCCCGGATCGAGTCCTGGAACGAGTACCGCGACAGGTAACCACCGTCGTCCAAAGTGGACCCAAACCACATAAAAGTATTGCGGTCGCGCTTGTTGATGGGAGTGCCGGTCAGACCGAACAGGAACGCGTTCGGCAGCGCCTCGCGCATCTTGCGTCCGTAGTCACCCTCCTGGGAACGGTGGGCCTCGTCGACCATGACGATGATGTTGTCGCGGTCGTCCAGCACCCCGGGTGCCTCGCCGAACTTGTGCACGGTGGTGATGATGACCTTGCGCGCCCCCGCACCGAGGAGGGCTTGCAACTCTCGACGGCTGTCGGTGGAGACGAGGTTCGGCACGTCGGAGGCGTTGAACGTGCCGGTGATCTGCGTGTCCAGGTCGATTCGGTCAACCACGATGATCACAGTCGGGTTCGTCAGCCCGGCCGTGGCCCGCAGCTTCTGCGCGGTGAACACCATGAGCAGCGACTTGCCCGAACCCTGGAAGTGCCAGATCAGGCCCTGCTTGATCTCGCCGGTCAGCACCCGCTCGACGATCAGGTTCGTCGCCTGGAACTGCTGGAAGCGGGCGATGATCTTGATCTTGCGGTGCTTCTTGTCCGTGGCGAACACCGTGAAGAACCGCAGGAAGTCCAACACCGCCGCCGGGCTGAGCACGCCCTTGACGGCCTCGCGCACCGCCGCCAGGCCGCTTGGTGCCGGGACGTCATCGTCGGATTCCTCCCGCCACGGACCCCACAGGTCGACGGTCATGCCGACCGAGCCGTAGCGGAAGTCCTTGCCCTCGGTAGCGAAGTTGAACACGTTCGGCACGAAGAAGGCGGGGACGTTGACCTCGTAGTCCTCGTTGATCTGCGCCGCCGCGTCGATCCAGGTGTACGCCGGCCGGACCGGCGACTTCGCCTCACCCACGACCAGCGGGAAGCCGTTGCACCACAGCACCAGGTCGAAGCGGCGCTCCACCCGCCCGACCTTGTACGTCACCTCCGTGGAGATCATCCACTGGTTGGCGCTCGGTTCCGGGCTGTCGAAGTCGACGAGCCGGACCGTGATGTGCTCCCCGGCCGGGCCGAACGGCATCGACTTCTGCCCGGTCAGCCACGCGGCGAACTCCTCGTTCGCCACCACCGGGTTCGGCGTTCGCCGGGCGGACAGGATGATCGCGCGCAGATGATGGATGACCTCGTCCGCCCGCCGGGGGTCGGCCTCGATCGCCGGGTTCAACCGCCGCAGCGCCTCCGTGACCGGCCCCTCCAGCAACACCTCGTCCGCCCGACGCGGCAACTCCCTGCCGGCCACGAACTGAGTGTCGGTAGACGCGACAAGATCCCGCACAAAGTCTCGGACCGCGTTTGCCTCGGTGAAGATCATTTCTCATCTCCGAAGATCGCCCGACTGAGAGTCGCATAAAGCGCACCAGCGGCAGAGACATGCTTCACCGCCGCATCCCGCTGATCACTGAGGGTCTCAATCCGATCGACAATTTTGCGCTGTTCCGCCAGGCTGGGCAGCGGCAGGTTGACCAACTTGAGCTTGCTCGCGCTGATATTCGCCTGCTGAACACCCTTTGAAATATGCATCCGAATGCGCTTCTGGCCGAGCCTCGAATTAATGAAATAGTTGAGAAATCTCGAATCCAAGACACTTGGATCGGGTCGAAGCCTCACCAAATACGATGCGAAAACGAAATCGCCATCCAACTCAAAAAGACCCGACCGCCCAACGTGCTCAAAACTGTTCGTCCGATTGAATAGCACGTCACCCTTGGCAACCCGATAGGCGGCGAGTTCGGCACCGCCAAGCTCGCAGTACTTGAGGTCACGACCCACCACATAACCCGCATCAAGATTCGTCATGCGGAGCATGGGATAGGTGCCGTTTTCGGCAGCCCGCACGGATAGCCCGTACTGACACGTTTCCAGGACTTCAGAGATGCGACGCTCAGGGAAGACCGGATCAGCGAGAAGTGCATCAGTTACTTCTTCTACGACTCGACCAACTGTCGAGACCACACGATTCGCCGCACGGCGGTCACGCTCAACACTCCAGAGTAGTTCGGCGAGGCGCCTTTGCTCGCGAAGCGGCGGAAGGTCGAAATCGTAACGCGCAATGTCAGACCAGTTGAGGTATGGATTCACCGACCCCTTCGACTCACGAACAGCGAAAGCGTGAAATGCATCCGATTTCATCACGAAGGGTAGAAAGCTCTGCAAAAGCTGGCCGGAGCCCCTTGCCTCAACGACAAATGTGGTATTGGCAGTAATCCCGCTAAAATCAGCGACCGCCACTTTGCGCAAATAGGCCCTACGGGAGCCATAGAGCACCTGGCCCGGATGGAACCGCCGATGAAAGGCAGGCCCGAGGTATCCGTCGCCCACTTGACCCCAGCGGTGAATCTTCAGGTCGTCCGTATCCATGTGCTCGCCAGCAACGTACCGATCAACGACGCCCGAGCCAGGATCCACCTTCTCTTTGGAAGACGCCGCAATGTCCCCCAAGGCGACCCGCCTCCAACTACTCTTGTCAAGGCTGAGCGTCACCGAGACAGCTCCTTTCGCACGAAGGCGAGCAAACCGTCAATCGCGATGTCAGCATCGGTAGCTGCAGCCAGCCACAGGGTTGCCGCTGCGGAAACGCTCATCTGGTCAGCCTCATCAGCGGCAGTGTCATGTGCTACATGGAGCGGAATCGCTAGACTGTACTGCTGATTGGCGATCTCATCGAGGGTGGCGACTGCGGCGAATCCGTCTTCAGCGGCGAACGCCTCGTAAGCCGTCAGGATCCTCTTCTGATGATGCTCACGCAGGAATGACTGTGCCTGCTCGCGGGCGACCTCGTTGACCGCGTTGATGAAGAGAACTTTGCCGCGTTGCTCGGCGGACTTACTGGCGCGCAGCGTGACCACCACGGCCTCCATGGGCGAGTTGTAGAACAGCCCGGCTCCGAGTCCGATGACGGCTTCCAGCAGGTCGGACCGCACCAACTTCTCGCGCAGAGCCGCCTCTTCCCGGCGGAACAGCACGCCGTGCGGGAAGAGGATCGCGGCGCGGCCGGTCCTCTGGTCGAGGCTGGCGGCGATGTGCTGGAAGAAGGCGTAGTCGGCGCGGCCCTGCGGCGGAACGCCCCACATGTTTCGGCCGTACGGGTCGTTGGTGAACGCGGTGCGGTTCCACGCCTTGATGGAGTACGGCGGGTTGGCCAGCACCACGTCGAAGGTCCTCAGCTGACCACCGCGATCGAGGAAGGCGGGCTTGGTGAGCGTGTCGCCGTGCGCGACGTGGCCGTCGGCGATGCCGTGCAGGAACAGGTTCATTCGGGCGATGGCCGACGTGCCGTAGTTGAGTTCCTGCCCGTACAGGCGCAGGTTGCGCCACTCCTTGCCCTGGCGGCGCAGCTCGGCGGCGGTGGAGATGAGCATGCCACCGGTGCCGCAGGTCGGGTCGTAGACCGACTCCCCCGGCTCGGGCCTGAGCATCATCGTCATCAGGTGGACGAGGGTGCGGTTGGTGTAGAACTCCTGCGCGGTGTGGCCGGAGTCGTCGGCGAACTTCTTGATGAGGTACTCGTACCCCTGACCGAGTTCGTCCTCGGGCAGGTTGGCCACCGTGAGCGTCTTGGTGGAGAAGTGCTCGACGAGCTGCTTGATGGTCGCGTCGGGGAGCAGATTCTTGTTGCCCCAGTCGCCGTCGCCGAAGACACCGGCAAGAGTGTCCGGGTTGGCCGACTCGATCGCCCGCATGGCGGTGAGGATCGCCGCGCCCACGTCGCTCGCGACCTTGCGGACGTCCTGCCAGTGGGCACCGTCGGGGATGGCGAAACGGTGGTTCTCCGGCAGGTCGGCCAACTCGTCGTCACCGTAGACCTTCAGCGCGGCTGCATGCTCCTCGTCGTAGACGTCGGAGAGCCGCTTGAGGAAGACCAGCGGGAAGATGTACTGCTTGTAGTCGCCGGCATCGATGAGGCCACGCAGCACGACGGCTGCGCCCCACAGGTACGACTCCAGTTCGCGCTGGGTGATGCGGGCGCTCACGCCGTCACCTCCGTCGGGGCGAGGCCCCACCGGGCGAGTTCGGCTTCCAACGCGGCGCGGGTCTCCCGGGCAGCGGCGTGGGCCGCTTCGAGGTCGGTCAGGGCCTGCTCCAGGGTCGGCTGGTCGCCCCCGTCGGCGGGGGCGACGTACAGCGGGATGTTGAGGTTGTAGCCGTGGGCCCGGATGTCGTCGAGCGTGGCGACCGCCGCCAGGCCGGGCGCCTCGGCGAACTCCCGGCAGGCGCGCAGCAGGATGTCGGCGTGCCCGGGTTCGAGGGTGTTCTGGTTTCGGCCGCGCTTGAACAGCGTCTCGCCGTTGACGAACAGCACCCTGCCTTTGCGCTCGTCGGCCTTGCGGCGGCGCAGGATGAGCACGCAGGCGGCGAGGCCGGTGCCATAGAAGAGATTCGGTGCGAGACCGATCACGGCCTCCACCAGGTCCGCCTTCAAGACGAACTCACGGATGCGCCCCTCGGCACCCTGGCGGAACAACGCGCCCTGCGGCAGCACGACGGCGACCCGACCGGTCCCGGGCGACGCCGAGTCGATCATGTGCTGGACCCAGGCCCAGTCGGCATAACCCTTGGGCGGTACTCCCCCCAGGCGGTTGCGGCCCCACGGGTCGGTGCCCCAGGCCACGTCGCCCCAGTTCTTCAGGGAGAACGGCGGGTTGGCGATGACACAGTCGAACTGGGCGAGGCGCGAGCCGTCGTAGAAGGCCGGCGACCGGAGCGTGTCCTCCTGGGCGATCTTGAAGTCCTCGACGCCGTGCAGGAGCAGGTTCATCTTGGCGAGGCCGGAGGTGGCGAGCACCTTCTCCTGGCCGAACAGCTTGCCCCAGAGGGTCTGCGGCCGGCCACCCTGGCGCTTCACGTGCTCGATGACCTCGATGAGCATGCCGCCCGTGCCGCACGCCGGGTCGTAGACCGTCTCACCCTCCTGCGGGTCGAGGATGTCGACGAGCAGCTTCACCACCGGGCGCGGGGTGTAGTACTCGCCGGCCTTCTTGTTGGACTGGTCCGCGAACCGCTTGATGAGATATTCGTACGCCTGCCCGAACACATCCGGTGCGACGACCGCGTTGCTCAACGTCTTGGTCGAGAAGTGCTCGATGAGATCGCGCAGCTTGGCATCGGGCAGCTTGTCCTTGTTCGTCCAGGCGGCACTGCCGAATATGCCGTACAGCACGTCCGGGTTGGCCTTCTCGATCGCCCGGAAGGCGGTCACCAGGGCCTGCCCCACATTCTGGGTGCGGACACGCACGTCTTCCCAGAGGCTGCCCTCCGGAATGCCGAAACGGTGGTTCTCGGCGAACGAGGCGTACTCGTGGTCACCGTCCGACTCCGCGAGCGCCCGCTCATACTCCTCGGTGTAGGCGTCGCTGATCCGCTTGAAGAACACCAGCGGGAAGATGTACGCCTTGAAGTCCGCCTGGTCGATGCTGCCGCGCAGCAGATCAGCAGCCCTGGCCAGATATTGCTCCAGCTCAGACAGGCTCAACGGGACGGCCAGTGTGTCCCGGGCGGACACGGGGGGTCGCGCGAATCGGTCGGTCATGACAGGTACCCGTTCACGGTCATACTCGGTGGTGTCTCCTCACGGGCCGCGTGCTGGCGCTCGCGCCGGTCCCACCGTAGTCGCAACTATGCGCAGCGAGAGATTCCGCCCGAGCGAGTTCTGCGTGCTGTCAGGCGGCTCCCGCGTTCCCAGCATCGGCCAGCGCAGAGCAGCGCCCTTCTGGCCGCCCCGACTCGTCGAGCCAACATCCAGCTTCGCTGACCGGCCGCAGTCGACTACCTGATAGAAGTGCCGTCAAGGACCGAAGCGGCGATGTCGACATCGCCGTTCGACAGCCGCTGACAGCCGGGCGGATCGGCTGCCGTCCGACCCGGCAGCTTCTTCGGTGCGATCGCGCCGACAGTCGCGCCGGTTTCTCCCCGGTTCGCCGAGTAACTTCTCGTACCACCGCCTTCACGAGGAGTCATCGCATGTCCGAGGAGACCTGGCTCGCCGCCCGCCTCATCCCCACCTCAGGCATCAACGGCGCAGAGGAACAGGAACGCCGGGCGACCTCCGCCCTGCTGGCGGTGATGAGCGCGGTACGGGAGTTCGGGCGCGTCCTGACCCAGTCCCTCGGTGCGCCGGCCGGCACGGTGCAGACCTTCATCGAGGTCCCCTTCAAGCTCGGCACCCAGCAACTCTTCCCGGACGGCCTGATCCGCGTCACCCGGGGACAGCGCCAGTGGACCGCCCTGGTGGAGGTCAAGACCGGCAGCAACGTGCTGAAGACCGACCAGCTGGAGGCGTACCTCGACATCGCGCGGGAGCAGGGTTTCGACGCCCTGATCACGATCTCCAACGAGATCGCCCCCGTACCGGGCCAGCACCCGACCGTCGTCGACCGCCGCAAGCTGCGCAAGGTCGCCCTGTACCACCTGCCCTGGTCGGAGATCCTGACCCAGGCGGTGATCCAGAAGGAGTATCGCGGCGTCGCCGACCCGGACCAGGCGTGGGTCCTCGGCGAGCTGATCAGGTATCTGGAGCACCCCCGCTCCGGCGCGCTGGAGTTCAGCGACATGGGACCGGCGTGGGTGTCGGTACGCGACGGGGTGTCCGCCGGGACGCTACGGGCCAACGACGGCGGCGCGGCGGAGGTGGCCGGCCGCTTCGACGCGCTGATCCGCTATGCCTGCCTGCGTCTCGGTCGACAGTTGGGCACCGAGGTGACCCCGGCGTTGAGTCGCCGGGACCTGGCCGACCCGGCCGCCCGCACCCAGTCGTTGGTGAACCAACTCGTCACCACCGGCACCCTGACCGGCAGCATCAGGATTCCTGGTGCGGTCGGAGCGCTCCAGGTCATGGCCGACCTGCGGGCTGGGCAGATCGTCTGCCATGTCGACGTGGACGCCCCCCGCTCCGGTCGGCCGACGACGAGGGTGAACTGGTTGGTCCGCCAGCTGAAGGACGCGCCGGACACCGTACGGATCGAGGCGTTCGCCATGCACGCCCGGGGCGGCGGGGCCACGGACCTCCTACGTCGGGTCCGCGAGGAGCCCACCACGCTGGTCACCGATCCGTCCCGTGAACTGCGGGCCTTCCGGGTCGCCCAGAGCACCACGGCGGGCACCAAGCGCGGCAGTGGCCGGGGTGCGTTCATCGACTCGGTGCTGCACTCGATCGACGACTTCTACGAGCAGATCATCCAGAACCTCAAACCGTGGATGCCCGCGCCGCCCCGGCTGCGTACCCCCGATGACGTCACCCCTGTGCAGCCGGTGGCCGCCAGTCTCGTTTCCACCGCCATCTCCTCCCAGGACAACCCGGAGTTCGACACCCCGCCCGCAGGGTCCGAGCATCGCGCGGGCGTCGGCCAGCCGGGGGAATGACCGGGACGGCTGCCGGGGCGGGTTCAGGGGATCGGGCGGACCTGGGTGGCACCCCGGTAGCAGCCGGTCCGGGCCGGCGGTGACGTCCAGCCCGCGCCGGTGATCCGCACTTCGGCCCAGACGCAGGTCCGGGTGCTGGTGAGCAGGTTGCCGTAGGCGGAGATGCCGGCGTAGTCGATGGTGAAGTCGTGGCTGCGGGCCGGGGTGTCCCCGTCGGTGACGGCGAGCACCACCCGGGCCGGCCGGGGCACGGTCGGGGTGCCCGCCGGGGCCGGCATGAACCGGGGCCAGCTCGCCCCGCAGACCGGTGAGTATCTCAGCTCCACCAGGCCGATTACCCGCTCGTCGATCAGCACCGCCGCGCTGTCGACGGTGGTGACGGCGGGGTCGGCGGCACACCCGGCGTCCTTGGGGTCCGCCCCGTCGTGCACCCGCAGGGCGGGAGCGGACCCGGTGGGTGTCGGGTCGGGCACCCCGGCGGGTGGGCCGGACGTGGCCGAGGTGACCGGCGGTTGGTCGACGGAGCGCCAGCCGATCGAGGCCAGGCCGACGGCGAGCACCATGAGCAGGCCCGCCCCGGCGGCGGGGAGCAGCAGCCGACGATCGGACCGACCGGCCGGCACCGCAAGCGCCGGTCGGCCGTCGGGCGAGGACTCGGCAGCAGGCGAGGACTCAGTAGCGGGCGAGGACTCGACGGCGGGCCGAGGCTCGACGGTAGGCGGGGAACCAGCGACGGGCAGGGGCTCGACGGTGGACAGGGAATCGGCAGCGGGCGGGGACTGGGCGGTGCCGGGTTCGCGGTCGTCGGCCGCCGGGTCGGGGGTACTCGCGGCGACCCGGTGCCAGCGCCGGGCCCAGGCCGCCTCGTCGCCGCCGAGCACCCGGACGTACGCCAGGGTGGTGTCCAGGGTGGGTAGCTTCCGGCCGCCGGCCGCCTCGGACAGCGAGCTGGACGACCGGTGGGCCCGGCGGGCCATCGCCTGGTACGTCGGCCGACCGGCCCGGTCGCGCAGGCTGCGCAGCTCGGCGGCGAACGCCTGCACCGGGTCGGCGTCGGGATCGAGCGGGCGCTCCGTCCGGGCCACCGTGACTCCTCGGGGTTGATTGACCAGCGCCGGCTATTGATTGTCCAACGCCACACAGCGTAGAGACGACCGTCGACGGAAGGTAGAGATGGGAGTCGACCCAACCCGGTCCGAAAGTCGACCATCCACATCGGAGGAACGATGACCACCGCACCCCGAACGTCGAGGGCTGTCCACCGGACGGTGGCCACCCTGGCCGCCGGCGCCCTGGTCGCCGCGAGCCTGCTCGTGGCGAGCCCGGCGAGCGCCGGCTGCCCCACCACCGGCTGCGACGGCACCGACCCGATCAACACCCAGTGCTCGGCCGACGCCCGCAACGCGACCAGCCAGCCGGCGTACATCGTGAAGGGCGCGACCACCCTGGCCGTGGTGGAGCTGCGGTACAGCGCCGCCTGCGGCACCAACTGGGGCAGGATCAGCAACCGGGTGACCCCGAACCGGGTCCAGGTCACCGTCTACCGGGACAGCCCGCGCAAGTCGACGCCGTGGTACGGCGGCACCGGTGCCCAGTACTACGGCGACCAGCTTGACGGCCAGAACTCGACGATCTGCGCGGTCGGCGAGGTCGTCTACAACGGCACCACGTACACCAGCACGCCGCTCTGCGCCTGACCGCTACGGCTCCGGCCTGACCGGGGCGGCTGCGGGCCGGCCGGGGCGACGACGGGGCGGCGAGGTGCGCGCCGCCCACCGGGCGGCGGTGGGTGACGGTGGTCGCCCACCGCCGCGTGCGCCGGCCGGCCACCGTCAGGTGGTGACGGTGCCGCGCAGCAGGTCCCGGGCGTGGGCGATGGCCGCCGGGGTGTCGGCGAAGACCAGGCCGGCGCGGCGCAGCTCGTCGGCCACCCCGAGGGTCGCCAACACCTGGTCGTGGTCGGGGGTGATGCCGGAGAGCAGCACGGTGATCCCCCGGCCCCGCAGTCGCCGGACGGCGTCGCCGAGCACGTGTGCGCCGGTGGCGTCCAGCGCCGACACCCGCGACATCCGCAGGATGACCACCCGGACGTCGGCGACCTCGGACAACTCCAGCAGGAAGGTGTGTGCGGCGGCGAAGAACAGCGGCCCGTCCAGCCGGTAGGCCACGATGTGCTCGGCCAGCAGGGCGTGCTCCTCGGCGCTGTGCTCCCCCCGGTCGAGCGGGACCTGTTCCAGCCGGGCGCTGCGGGCCACCGCGCGCAGCGCGATCACCACCGCCACGGCCACCCCGACGGCGACGGCGGTGACCAGGTCCCAGGCGACCGTGACGACGAAGGTGAGCACCAGCACCAGGGCGTCGCCCCGGGTGGCGCGGGCCAACGCCCACAGCGACCCGGCCTCGACCATCCGTACCGTGGTGGCGAGCAGCACCCCGGCCAGCGCGGCGAGCGGAATCCGGCCGACCAGCGGGGCGGCGGCGAGGACGATCGCGGCGAGCGCCACCGCGTGGGTGAACGCGGCCAGTTTCGACGACGCCCCGGCGCGGACGTTGACCGCCGTGCGGGCGATCGCGGCGGTGGCCGGGATGCCGCCGAACAGCGGCGAGGCGAGGTTGGCCAGGCCCTGACCGAACAGTTCCCGGTCCGGGTCGTGCCGTTGCCCGACGGTCATCCCGTCGGCGACGGTGGCCGACAGCAGGCTCTCCAGCGCGGCGAGCGCGGCCACCGCCAGCGCCGACGGCAGCAGCACGCCGACCGCGCCGGGGTCGAGGAAGCCCAGCGACGGCGCGGGCAACCCCTGCGGCAGCGCCCCGATCCGGACCAGGTCGAGCGGGAGGGTCTCGGCGAGCACCGTGGCGGCGGCCACCCCGAGCAGCGAGAAGGGTACGCCGGGCCGGAAGCGTGCGCCGAGCAGCATCAGCGCCGCCACCCCGAGCGCGACGGCCAGCGCCACCGGCCGGGGGTGCACGACGAACCGGGCGACCGCGTCGGCGGCGACGGCCCACACCCGGTCGCCGTGCGCGTCGGTCACCCCGAGCGCGGCGGGGAGTTGTTGCAGGGCGATGACCACGGCGATGCCGGCGGTGAAGCCCTCGATGACGGGGGTGGGCAGGTAGCGGACGTAGCGGCCGAGGCGGGCCAGGGCGAGGGCGATCAGCAGCAGCCCGGCCAGTGCGCCGACCATCAGCACCCCGGTCGGGCCGAACTGCTGCACCACCGGCACCAGCACCACGGTCATCGCCCCGGTGGGGCCGGAGACCTGGAGGTGGGAGCCGCCGAACACGGCCGCCACCGCCCCGGCGACGACGGCGGTGACCAGCCCGGCCTGCGCACCCAGCCCGGAGGTGACGCCGAAGGCGAGGGCGAGCGGCAGGGCCACCACGGCCACGGTCAGCCCGGCGACCAGGTCCCGGCGGGGTGCCCGGCGTACCGCCTGCCAGTCGGCGCGGTCGGGCAGCAGGCCGAGGATCCGGTCGGCGACGGCGGCGGCGCTCACCGGCCGGGCCGGGTCGGTGGGCCGTTCGTGGCGGGGGTACGGGGCCCGTCGCCGGCCACGACGGGACCGGACGGTCCGGCGGCGGGTGTGGCTGCGGTGCTGCCGGCGACCGGGTCGGCGGTGGCGGTGGCGGTGGCGGTGCCGGCGCGGAGTTCGTCGAGGAGGGCGTCGCGGTCGGTGAGGACGGTGCCGAGGATGCGTCGGCCGGCGGCCAGCAGGTCGGCCACGTCGGGGGTGCTCAGCGAGTACATGACCAGCGGGCCGTCCCGGTAGGAGGTGACCATGCCGGCCCGGCGCAGCACGGCGAGCTGCTGGGACAGGTTGGACGGCTCGACCTCGATGACGGCGAGCAGGTCGCGGACCGGCTTCGGCCCGTCCTGGAGGAGTTCGAGCACCCGGATGCGTACGGGGTGACCGAGGGTGCGGAACAGCTCCGCCTTGGCCTGGTACAGCGGCACCGACACCGGCGACCTTCTTCCCGTTCGACGACGTGAAGACTTTAGCACTTGCACAATTCTTCAATTCACCTGTCGCGTGGTTCGTGACTCCCGCTTCGGGGCGGATCGCGCGGTGTGCCCCCGGCGGACCTGTCGGGGGCACACCGCAAGGGTCAGTCGACGCCCGGCCGACCAAGCACGGCCGCAGTGGTCAGCGCGGCCGCCCCGGATCGCTGGTCGACGCCGACAGCGCACCGTCGGCCGGCTCGAAGATCAACCGGGAGCGCAACTGCCGGAAACCGGTACGTTCCAGCTCGGCGACCACCGCCACCCGGTGGGCGTCCACGTCGGCCACCACCTCCCGGGCGCCGTCGGCCGCCAACGCCACGACCGAGTCGGCCAGCAGGTCGCCGCGCGCCGACGGATCGAGCACGCCGACGTAGCCGAGCATCGGGAAACAGGCATCCCCGGTCGGCCCGGCCAACCCCACCGGCTCCCCGGCGGCCAGGGCGACCCGCCAGCTCGTGGCCGGGCCGGCCAGCCAGGCCCGTGGATCCCTGGCCAGGTCCACCCCGGCCACCGCCTGGGCGATCTCCCGGCCGGTCAGCACGTCCGGGTCGGCTATCCGGGCGACCAGGGCGTCGATCTCGCCGGTGTCGGTGGCCGGACGGAAGGCGTGACGGCCGGAGGGTGCCGGAAGTGGGGTGCCCGCCCACGAGCACCGGAGTCGCTCACCCCGCTCGACCAGCCCGGCGAGCCGGGCCGCCGCCAGCGGTGCCCGGACCACGGCCAACACCTCCGGCCGACGCCGCCAGTGCGCCGGCAGGCCGGCGTAGTACCGGTGCGGACCACCGAGCGCCTCGTGGGCCGCGCGCAGCAGTGCCGCACCCACCTCCGGCCCGGCGGCCAGGTCGAAGCGGTCCAACCAGGGCGTGCCGGCAACTCCGGGTGGCAGGAGCCACGCGGCCCGGCCCACCACCCGGCCGTCCCGCAGGGCGATCCAGGTGCGCTCGGGTCGGTAGCCACCCCCGGCGACACCGTCGGCGTAACCGACCTTGCGCAGTTGGGGCAGCGGGTCGGGCATGGACTCGAACAGATCTTCCTCGCCCGCGACGAGCGGGCGGATGACCAGGTCGGTCATGGGGAATCCTCCGGAAAGCGAACGCCCCGGTCAGATCCGCGTGGACGCCGGGACGCGGAGGGGGCGCAGAACATCGGACATTGTTCTGACCTCCTTCCGGCTCGACGGCGTGCCGCAAAACGTACTCGACGCGCCAGCACGGCCGCAACACCGCCGACGGGTCAGGCCGGGACGAAGCGGACCGCGTCGGCGACCACGTAACCGTCGGTGCCCTCGGTGCGGATCAGCACGCTGCCGGCCGTACCCGCCGGGAACTGGTACGTCCCCAGCGACACCCACTGCCCGCCCGAGCCGCGCTGGTCGACCACCCGGGTGGTCACCCCACCGCCGTGCACCACGTCGACCGGGACGTTGCCGGCCCGGTTCGGGTCGGCCGTCCAGCGCAACTGGACCGCCCAACTCCCGGCCGTCGGCAGGGCGGGGGTGAACCGCAGCCGGTTGACGCCCTTGCCGGTGTTGCCGTCGTGCTCGTAGTCCGACCCCCAGTAGCCGCCGATGGCGGTGCTGCCCACCCAGACTCCGGCCCGGGTGACCCCGGCCGCCCGGTTGTCCACCACGATCTCACCGTCGGCGGTGGGCGGCCAGCTCAGGATCTGCCCGTCCCGGCGCAACCGGGCCTGGAGGGCGGCGACGTCGACCTGCTGCACCGGCACCCCGGCATCCACCGCCAGCAGCGCCGCCGTCGCCGCGGACTGGGCGAGGATCATGAAGACCGGTTCCATCCGGATCGAGCCGTAGGCGATGTGGCTGGCCGACAGGCAGACCGGGACGAGGAGGTTGGCGCACTGCCCGGTGGTCGGCACGATAGACCGGTAGCTGATCGGGTACGGGCCGGGCACCCCGACCTGCACGTCGCCCTCGTTCTTCACCAACCCGTCGACCACCACCCGCTGGCAGTTGTGCGAGTCCATGGTGTAGCTGGCCAACCCGACCGAATCGGCGGCCCGTACGCTGCCCCGGCAGTCCCGTTCGGTCATCACGTACGCCGACACCATCCGGCGGGCCTCGCGGACGTAGAGCTGCGGGGGCCACCCGCCGGTGGCGGTGAACTCGTCGGCGGCCAGGCCCCAGCGGGCCACCCCCGCCCGGACCGACGCCGGCAGCCGGGGGTCGTTGGCCAGGAACCACATCAGCCCCTGCTGGTACGTCAGGTGGTCGGCGACCATGCTGTCCCGCTGCGCCCGGGTCGCCGTCGGGTAGGCGTAGTTCGCGCCGATGAAGTCGGTGGAGAACGCCCCGGTGTTGTTCGAGTCGGTCTTGCCGCCACCGACGCTCTGCGTGGTGAAGAACGGCCCGGTGTACCCGGCCTGCACGTACCGCAGCAGCAGTTCGTAGTCGGCCGGGTCGTAGCCGGCCGGCTGCGGGAACGGGACCCGACCGGCGGCCTGGGTCAGGCACATCCGGAAGTTGTACGCCTGGATCCGGTCGTCACCGGTGCCGTTGCTCCCGACCGGGGCGGCGGAGATGCCGGGGAGCAGCCCGCTGGCCGGGCTGCCCGGCACCACGTACGGGTCGACCGGCAGGGTGAACTGGTGTGCCCCGCGCAGCTGCACCCCGTTGATCGTCTCGCCGTACGCGGTGTTGGCCTCCCGTCCGACCGTGTACGCCACCCCGGCGGCGGCCATCAGGTCACCCTCGTAGGTCGCGTCGACGAACATCGGACCGGTGAAGAGCTGCCCATTGTCGGTGACCAGGCCGGTGATCCGGTCCCCACTGCGCTGCACGGCGGTCAGCCGCGCGTTCAGGTAGACCGGCACCCCGTGCTCGGTGAGCAGCTCGTCGAAGACCCCGGCGGCCACGTGCGGCTCGAAGACCAGCCGCATCGGCGAGTCGGGGGTGACCGGGACACCCTGGTACCTGGCGTACACCCGGCGGTAGAACTCCCCGGCTAGACCGCCGATGGCGGCGCTGGTGCCGCTGTCGGTGTAGCCGAGCCCACCGGTGGTGAGCCCGCCGACGTGGCTGCCCGGTTCGACGATCACTGCGGTGCGCCCCAACCGGTGTGCCTGCACGGCGGCGACGATGCCGGCCGAGGTGGCCCCGTAGACCACCAGGTCGACGGTGACGGTGCCGGCAGTCAGGGCCGGCAGGCCGAAGCCGGTGCCGGCGGCCGGGGCGGGAAGCCCGGGACCGGTGCCGGCGGCGACGACGAGGGTGACCCCGCCGAGGCGGATCAGCTGACGGCGGGTGAACGCAGGCGACATCACGGCTGCCCTTCGCAGACGAGGGGAGGAGCGCGCCGCCGCACCCGGAACGCATCGACCCTCGCTGATCGAGTCGGGGGTGTCAAGAGGCGGACCGGAGCCCTCCTCCCCCGCGCCGAAACGGGAGCCGGACTCCGGCCGCCGCTGGCCTGCTGGCTCCGGCCGCCGCCGGGTTGCTGACCCGGCGTGGGTCGGGGTGGCCGGGCCGGGCCTGTGGAACGGGCACCCGGGTAGTCCGGTCAGCTCTCCGGAGCCGGAGCCAAAGCCGCGTCGTCCACCAGGTCGTTGACGCAGCGCAGCACCGGCCGGGCGGTCAACGCCGCCGGGTCCAGCGGCGCACCGCAGGTCACCGTGAACGTCACCGACTCCCCCGGCAGCAGGGTGACCAGCGCCGCGTCGACCTCGGCGGCCGGGTCGAGCCGGTCCGGGAAGAGCGTCAGGTCACGCAGCACGGTCCGCGCGGTGACCCGGACCCGCTGCCCGCCGACGACCGGCTCCACCGTCGCGTCGAAACGGGCCGCCGGCCACCGCGCGTCCCGGTCCTCGGCGAAGAACCACAACGCCCGCACGGCGCTGGCACCGGCCTCGGCGACCAGTAGTTCCCGGCGTTCCTCCTCCGCCACCGCCAGGTCCGCCGGCAACGGCACCGCCACCGCCGCGTACGCCGGCACGTCGAGCGGGTACGACGTCTTCGCCCTCGGCTCGCCGGTCAACGTCGACCGGGTCACCGTCACCGGGGCCCGCCACGGGTCACCGGTCTCGTTCACCGCGACCAGGGCCAGCCCACCGTCGCGGGGCTGGACGGTGAGCAACCGGTCGGCGTACGCCCGGCGCAACGCGTACCACAGGGGTTTGCGGCGACCGTCACCGTCGACGGCCGACCACGAGGTGACCGGCCAGCAGTCGTTGAGCTGCCAGACGATGGTGCCGGAGCAGACGTCCCGGTGCGACCGGAAGTGCTCCACCCCCAACTGGATGGCCCGCGCCTGGTTGAGCTGGGTCAGGTAGTGCCAGTCGTCGAAATCGGCCGGGACGGGCAGGTGCGCGTCGAGACCCCGTTGCAGCTTGGCGTCCCCGTCGGCCGCCTTCTGGTGGTGGGCCATCCCCGGCGAGTCGTGCGCCAGCGGCTCGTCGGACAACGCCCGGCGCAGCGTCGCGTACGCCGGGGGCGCCTGGTAGCCGAACTCGGCGACGAACCGGGGGACGTACTCGCGGTACTTCGTGTAGTCGTCGGTGTTCCACACGTCCCAGATGTGGGTGGTGCCGTGCGCCGGGTCGTTGGGGTGGATGTCCTCGACACCCGACCACGGGCTGCCCGGCCAGTACGGGCGGGTCGGGTCCAGCTCGCCCACCACCCGGGGCAGCAGGTCCAGATAGAAGCCCCGCCCCCAGGTGCGCCCGGCCAGCGGCTCCTGCCAATCCCAGTCGTGCCAGCCCCAGATGTTCTCGTTGTTGCCGGTCCACAGCACCAGCGACGGATGCCCGGCCAGCCGGGTCACCTGCTCCCGCGCCTCCGCCTCGACCTCCGTGCCGAACGGCTCCTCCTCCGGGTAGGCCGCGCAGGCGAACAGGAAGTCCTGCTGCACCAGCAGGCCCCGCTCGTCGGCGAGGGAGTAGAAGTCGTCCGACTCGTAACGCCCGCCGCCCCAGACCCGCAGCAGGTTGACGTTGGCTTCGGCGGCCTGGGTGAACCGGTGCGCCAGCCGGTCCCGGGTGACCCGGGTGGGGAACGCGTCGTCGGGAATCCAGTTGACCCCCCGCACCAGCACCGGCACGTCGTTGACGTGCAGGGTGAACGGGGTGCCGTGGGCGTCGGGGGTGGTGTCGAGGCGTACCGAACGGAACCCGATCCGCTGCGACCAGGTGTCCAGCGGGCGACCGTCGGGCGACGCCAGGGTCACCGCCAGCGGATGCAGGGGCTGTGCGCCGTACCCCCGGGGCCACCACAGCTCGGGGTCGGCGACGGTGAGCGTCAGCACGGCCGTGCGCCGCCCGGCCGCGACGGTCGCCTCGCCGGTCACCCCGGCGACCTCGGCGCGGACGGTCAGCGGCGTGTCCGTCACCCGCTCCACCGCGACGTGCAGCTCGACCCGGCCCCGGCCGTCGACGACCGTCACCAGTGGACGGACGGTGCCGAGCCGGGCGGTGGACCAGGCGTGCAGCCCGATCTCCTGCCAGATCCCGGCGGTCACCACCGTCGGCCCCCAGTCCCACCCGAAGTTGCAGGCCATCTTGCGGATGAACGCGAACGGCTCCGGGTAGGCGTTGGGCCGGTCGCCGAGCCGTTCCTGCTGCTCCCCGGCATAGCGGTACGCCGAGTCGAACCGGACCGCGAGGGTGTTCTCCCCCAGCCGCAACGCCGAGGCCACGTCGAACCGGTACGACCGGTGCATGTTCGCGGTGCGGCCGACCTCGACGCCGTTGAGGGTGATCGTGGCGACCGTGTCCAACCCGGCGCAGACCAGGTCGACCCGGTCGTCGTCGCCGGGCCGGTGCACGAAGGTGGTCGCGTACTCCCAGTCGGTGCGGCCGATCCAGGCCGACGCCGTCTCGTTGTCGTCGAGGTAGGGGTCGTCGATCAGGCCGGCGGCGAGCAGGTCGGTGTGCACACACCCCGGCACGGTGGCGGGTATCGACCGCCCGGCGACGGCGTCGGGCACCTGCGGCCCGGACACCGCGCGCAACTGCCAACCCTCGTGCAACGCCAGACGGTTCACGATTTCACCGCGCCTTCCATGATTCCCCGGACGATCTGCCGGCCGCCGACGAAGAGCATCACCAGCAGCGGCACCGTGGCGATGAACGCCCCCGCGAGCACCCGACGGTAGATGACGTAGTTGCCGCTCGCCAGATCGGAGACGGCCACCATCGAGGTCGGGTAGTCGGTGCCGCTGAGCGTGATCAGTGGCCACTGGAAGTCGTTCCAGGTCGCCACGAAGGTGAGCAGGCCCAGCACGGCCAGGGCCGGGCGGATCGCCGGCAACACGATGCTGCGGTAGATCCGCATGGTGGTCGCCCCGTCGACCCGGGCCGACTCGACCAGCTCGTCCGGCACGCCGTTGACGATGAACTGCCGCATGTAGAACACCCCGAACGCGGTGACCAGACCGGGCGCGA
Organism: Micromonospora sp. NPDC049081; assembly: GCF_040648835.1. Classification (NCBI taxonomy): domain Bacteria; kingdom Bacillati; phylum Actinomycetota; class Actinomycetes; order Micromonosporales; family Micromonosporaceae; genus Micromonospora; species Micromonospora sp. NPDC049081. Next base: position 237,003 of record NZ_JBEZEK010000003.1, read on the forward strand.
TCACCGCCAGCAGGGTGCCGTTCCAGCCGAGCCGGCCCATCACGATGTAGAGCGCGACGATGCCGAGCTGGTTGGGGACGGTGAGGGTGAGCACCACCAGGAGCATCAGCGTGTCGCTGCCCCGGAACCGCAGTTTGGCGAAGGCGAACCCGGCCAGCGAGCAGAAGAACAGCACCGAGGCGGTCACCACGGTCGACACGATGACGCTGTTGACCAGGGAGGCGGCGAAGTAGACGTCCTGGAGCGAGAAGACCTCCTCCAGGTTGGCCAGGAACCGGTTGCCGGGGACGACCGCCGGGGGCAGCTTGGCCAGCGCCTCGTCGTCGCTGGTGGCGATGACGAACATCCAGTACAGCGGGAACGCGGCGAACAGAAAGGTCAACGACAGCAGCAGGTACGTGCCGAGACCGGCCGGGGTGTCCTGCGGCGCGCGCCCCGACAGGGCGGGCCGGCGCCGCCTGCGTGCCGGACCGGTGGGCCGTGGCGGTGCGACGGCGGTCATCGGTGTCCCCTTCCGCTCGCGACTGCGGGACTCCGCTGCGCTACGTTCCTCGCGCTCACCGGCGACCGCCGGACAGGCGGTTGGTGAGCAGGGTGTTGAGGCCGGTCACCAGCAGGATGATCAGGAACAGCGCCCAGGACATCGCGGCGGCGTAGCCGAGGTTGAGGTCCTTCCAGCCGACCTTGTAGATGAGCTGGGCGATGGTCTGCCACTCGCCGTTAGGTCCGCCGGTGGCGGCCTGCGCGTTCAGGTCGAACAGCATCGGCTCGGTGAACAGTTGCAGCCCGCCGATGGTGGACAGCACCACCGTGAAGACGATGACCGGTTGGATCATCGGTACGGTGATCCGCCACAGCTGCCGCCACGGGCCGGCCCCGTCGATCGCCGATGCCTCGTAGACGTCACGCGGGATGGACTGCATGGCGGCCAGGTAGAGCAGGGCGTTGTAGCCGATCCACTTCCAGTTGACCATGGTGGCGATGGCGATCCAGGCGTGCGGCTTGTCGGCCCGCCAGTCGATCGCCGCGTCCCCCGTCCCGCCGATGCCCACCTCGGCGAGCAGCCAGTTCGCCATCCCGAAACTGCGGGAGAAGAACGCGCTGAACACCATCGTCGAGGCGACGATCGGGGTGACGTACGGCAGCAGCACCCCGACCCGCCACCAGGTCTGCGCCCGCAGTTTGCGGTTGAGCAGCGACGCGACCACCAGCGCCAGCAGCAACTGGGGCACCGAGGAGAGCAGGAAGATGCCGAACGTGTTGTAGAGCGCGTTCCAGAAGTCCTCGTCGCCGAGCAGCCTGGTGAAGTTCGCGACGCCGGCCCAGTAGGGCAGGGTCGGGTCGTCGAGCCGGTAGTTGCGTAGCGCGACGACCCCGTTGAACAGCAACGGGAACAGCCCGAACACCCCGAAGAGCAGGAAGAACGGCGCGATCATCAGGTACGGCAGGTAGCGCATGTCGAAGCGGTACAGCCGGTCGCGCCAGCCTGACGGGCGACCCGTCCCGGCGGCGGATGCCGACCCGGGGTGGTGACTCGACGGCGGCGCGGCTCGGGTGGTGGGCACGGGACACCTCCGGGGACGGGACGGGGCTGGCGGACGGTCAGGACGTGCGGGCCTTCTCGGCCTCCTTGACCGCCTCGGCCCAGGCGGCGTCCGGCTTCAGGGTCTTGTTCTGCACGCGGTTGATGACGTTCTCCACGGCCACCCGGGTCGGGCCGTTCTTCCTGCCCAGGTACTGCGGGGTCAGCCCCTGCGCCATCTTGGGGAAGATCTGCCCGACCGGCGCGTCGTTGAAGAACGGGTTCTTGAAATCGGCGATCGCCGGGTCGGCGTAGAGCGCGGGTTGCGAGGGCAGGTTGCCGACCTTCTTGAAGATCTCGATCTGCTGTTCCGGCTGGACCAGCCACTCCAGCAGCTGGTATGCCTCGTCGACGTGCCTGCCCTGCTTGGGGATGGTGAGGAACGAGCCACCCCAGTTGCCGCCGCCACCGGGCACCGCGGCGATGTCCCACTTGCCCTGGGTGCCGGGCGCGGTGTCCTTGATGTGGCCGAGCATCCACGCCGGGCAGGCGAGGACGGCGAACGAGCCGGCGGTGAAGCCCTTGTCCCAGTCGGCCTGGAAGCTGGCCAGGTTGGCCGACAGTCCGGCCTGGACCGCCGTGATCGTGTAGTCGAAGGCGACCTTGGGACCCTGCTCCATCCGGAGCTGTTCCTGGTCGTCGTAGAAGCCGACGGGCTGCTGGCCGAGGATCGGGTTGAACAGGTTGGTGCCGGAGTCGAGGAACTTCTTCTTCGTCCGGCCGGTGTACTGCTGGCCGACCTCGATGAACCTGTCCCAGGTGGGCCAGAGGGCGGAGACCTGGTCCCGCCCGGTGGGCAGCCCGGCGGCGGCGAACAGGTCGGTGCGGTAACACATGGCCAGGCCGCCGACGTCGGTGCCGAGGCCGATCTGGGTCTTGCCGTCTGCCGACAACGACTGCTTCCACTTCCACGGCAGGTACTTGCTCTCGTAGGAGCCGGCGCCCTTGTCGAGCAGGTTGACGAACTTGTCGGACTGGCTACGGAACTGGACCATGAAGCCTTCGTCGATGGCGGCGATGTCGGCCGCGCCGGAACCGGCGACGAGCTTCTTCTGGAGATCCTCGTGCTGGGCGTTGTACTCGCCCGAATTGAGTTGGATCTTGACGTTGGGGTGGTCGGCCTCGTAGCGGGTCTTGAGGTCCTGGAGACCGAAGTCGCCCCAGAAATTGATCTTCAGGGTGACCTGGCCGCCTCCGCCGCCCGAGTCGGTGGTGCTCCGGCCGCTGCACGCGGCGACCATCGTCAGGCTGACGACGCCGACCGCCGCCGCGCGCGCCCAGTGGGTCCAGGACCGTTTCATCTCATCCTCCGCGCACACATCGGGGACGCCCATGACATCGACAGGCGTTGACTGAACCGGATAAGTGAGGCCACCGTACGGGCCACCCCACACGGTGTCAACGGCCGGTCAACAGCGCCTCGAACCGGCAACCTGGGCGTGCCCATCGGCCCGTGAGGGCAGGGCCGGAGTGCCTCCCCGCCCTGCTCGGCGCGCTGGTATACCGCCGCCACGCACCTCCCGCCGCGTACGCTTAACCGGGCAAGCGAATCCCGCTCAGCGGTAATGGCGGAGCACCCCGGCCGGGAGCGTCGACCGGACCAGGCACCGGTAGCGTGGGCACCGCCGGTGATCCCGGCCCCCGTCGACGGCCCACCCAGGCCGTGAGAAGTGGAGGAGACACACCGGTGAAGCGGCCGACCATCGCCGACGTCGCCCGACGCGCCGGAGTGTCCAAGGGCGCGGTGTCGTACGCGCTCAACGGGCAACCGGGGGTCTCGGAGGCCACCCGGCAACGCATCCTGGCGATCGCCGCCGAGATCGGCTTCAGCCCCAGCAGCGCCGCCCGCGCACTCTCCGGCGCCACCGCCGACGCGGTCGGCCTGGCCCTGTGCCGACCGGCCCGGATACTCGGCATCGAACCGTTCTTCATGGAGCTGATCAGCGGCGTCGAGGCCGAACTCTCCGCCCGGTCGTACGCCCTGACCCTCCAGGTGGTCGCCGACCAGGAGGCGGAGATCGCGGTCTACCGACGCTGGTGGGCCGAGCGGCGCGTCGACGGCGTACTCGTCTGCGACCTGCGGACCAACGACATCCGGGTGCCCGCCCTGGAGGAGTTGCAACTGCCCGCCGTGGTGATCGGCGGACCGGGACACACCGGCACCCTGGCCCACGTCTGGGCCGACGACGCGGCGGCGCTGGCCGAGGCGGTGGAATACCTGGTCGCCCTCGGCCACCGCCGGATCGCCCGGGTCGGTGGGCTGCCCTCGCTGCTGCACACCGAGATCCGCACCGACGCCTTCGCCGAGGTGTGCGGCCGGCTCGGCCTCACCGACGCGGCGACCGTGTGGTCCGACTACACCGGCGAGGAGGGCGCCCGCGCCACCCGGCGGCTACTCAGCTCCGCCCGACGCCCGACCGCGGTGATCTACGACAACGACGTGATGGCGATCGCCGGGCTCTCCGTGGCGCAGGAGATGGGCCTCGGCGTACCCGCCGATCTGTCCATCGTGGCCTGGGACGACTCGCCCCTGTGCCAACTGGTGCACCCGCCGCTGACCGCGCTCGGCCGGGACATCCCCGCCTACGGCGCGCACGCGGCCCGTCAACTGCTCGCCGTCATCGCCGGGGAGTCGGTGGGCGGGCTCCAGGACGAGACGGCGCACCTGACCCCGCGCGGCAGCACCGCGCCGCCCCGGGTCAGGTGAACCGGTTAAGCCACGTCGTACCGACGCAGGTCACCGGGAGGACGTGGGGAACTCCTCGAAGTACGCCTCGACCCGCTCGGCGGTGGCCGGACGGGCCAACGCGAAGCCCTGGCCGTACCGGCAGCCGGCCCGGGTCGCCCGGTCGACCTCCGGCTCCGACTCCAGGTCCGCCATCACCACGGTCACCCCCAACCGCTCCCCCAGGCCCACCACCACGTCGATCAGCGGGCGGGTCTCCGCATCCGGCCCGGCCGGCCGGGGCTGCACCTTGAGTAGGTCGATCGGCAACCGACGCAACTGCGCCAGGGAGGCGTGCTCCGCCCGGAAACTGTCCAACGCGACACGCACCCCCATCGACCGGAGCCCGGCCAACCGGGCCACCACCGTCGGCAGGTCCGCGCCCAGCCTCGACTCGGCGATCTCCAGCACCAGCCGTTCCGCCGGCAAGCCGTGCCCGGCCAGGACCGCCTCCACCCGGGGCACCAGATCCGGGGCCAACAGCTCGGCCAACGTCAGGTTGACCGCCAACCACAGCTCCCGCCCCCCGGTCGACCAGTCGGCGAGCTGCCGACAGGCCCGGTCCAGCACCCACCGCCCCAACTCACCGAGCAGACCCAGATCCTCGGCGACCGGCAGCAACTCGGCCGGCAGCACCGTGCCCAGCACCGGGCTGCGCCACCGCAGCAACGCCTCGATGCCGGCCGGCCGCCGATCGGCCAACGCCAGCACCGGCTGGTAGACTAGGTCCAGCTCACCCCGGGCCGCCGCACCGGGCAGTTCCCGTTCCAGGTCCAGCCGACGGACCAGCTGTTCCTCCAGGCAGGCGTCGTACCACTCGATCCGGTTGCGACCCAGCTGCACGGCCCGGCGACGGGCCAGGTCGGCCTGGCGCAGCACGTCCTGCGGTGCCGCCCCGGTCAGCTCGGTCAGGCCCACGCCGACCCGCAACCGGGCCATCCCGGTCGGTGCCAGGCACGGTTCGGTCAATGCGGCCAGCAGCCGTTCGCCCAACGCGTACGCCGGCACCGACCCGGCGTCGGTGACCACCGCGAACTCCTCCGCGGACAACCGGGCGACCAGGTCCCGGGGGCCGACCACGTCGCGCAGCCGGCGGGCGGTGGTGACCAGGAGGGCGTCGCTGCCCACCGGCGCCGGACCACCCTGCGTCGGGACGGGCACGTGCACGTCGACCAGCAGCAGGGCACCGGGTGGGCCACCCCGCGCGCCGAGCACGCGCAGCAGCTCCTGCCGGTCGGCCAACCCGGTGAGCGGGTCGGTGGCCGCGACCCGCCGCAGCTCCCGCTCCAGTCGGCGACGGTCCCCGACGTCGCGGACGTGCAGCACCACCGCGGCCACCTCCGGCACCGCACGCTGGTCGCTCACCGTCGACTCGATCTCCCGCCAGCCGCCGTCGCCGGTACGCATCCGGGCCACCAGCAGCGGCGGCGCACCGCCGTCGGACCGGGCGGCCAGTCGGGCCAGGACCCCCGGCGCGTCGTCGGGGTGCAGCAACCCGGCCAGCGGCAGCCCGCACACGTCGTCCTGGCGCAGCCCGAACCAGCGCTCACCGGCCGCCGAGAGCCACTGCACCCGCAGCCCGTCGTCGAGGACCACCACCAGGTCACGACCCCCGGAGACCAACGTCCGGAAGTACGCCTCCCGGGCGGCCAGCCGCCCGGCCCACCGGCGGTTGTCGGTCACGGAGATCAACTCCCGGGCCACCAGCGACGGGATCACCGCCAGCCCCAGCAGGACAGCGGTCGGGGTGAACCCGTCGGCGAACGCCAGATGCCCGCCCGCCGCCACGGTGGCCACCACCGCCGGTGCCGTCACCCGGGGCCAGGCCGGCGGCGGACCCGCCGGGTCGGCCGGGTCGCCCGCCGCGACCCGGGCCATCCCCGCCGCGGTCAGCAACGCCCCACCGACCAGCAACGGCACCGCCGTCAGCAGCGACACCTCCGACGTCCGGTAGGCGAACAGCCCCACCAGGACGGCCAGCCCGAGCAGGACGGCCGCCACCCCGACCCGGCAGCGGGCCGCCCCCGGGCGACGACGGCGGTCGGCCAGCGCGCTCACCAGCAGCCCGGCCAGTCCGACCGCGCCGACCACGGTGACCACCCGGACCACCGGTGGCACCGGGCCGGGCGGGACCAGCACCCAGCCGGCGAAGAGCAGGGCGGTGCCGGACCCGAGCACGTCCACCCCACGGCGCAGCCGGGCCCGGGAGCTCAACCGGACATGGCCGGGCAGCAGGAGCAGCCCGACCGCACCGGCCAGGGCGACCGCGCCGAACCCGGTCGCCACGACCCCGGCCCGCCAGGACGTCGGCACCAGTGGCAACACCGCCACGGTCAGCCCGACCACCGTCACCGCGACGTTGAGCGGGGCGGCGGCCAGGCGGGACCGACGGGAGGTGGCGGCCGACCGGAACAGCCGGACGGTGGCCAGGGCACAACCGACCGCGCCGGCCATGGTGGTCGCCGCCAGTGGCCGGAGGAGACCGGCCAGGCTGGCACCGGCCAGGAGCGCGACCAGCACCGACAGCGTGGTCGGCGCGGACGGGAAGCGACGGAGGAGGTGAGCGACGGTCACGGCGGTCGCCTTCGTGAGGGGGAACACGGGGCGGTATGACGGGGGTTAGCGGTTCAACGATTCGCCACCACACGGGTTATGCCCGCCGACCGTGATCCGCGTCACCAGCCGCGGTGGTCCCCGGCTGGTCGACCGCCCGGCCGGAACCGTCCCGGCCAGGGGTGGGATCATCGGGGGGTGAGTCGCGCCGACACCATCCGTTTCCGGCACAACCAGGCCATCCTGGTCGCGGCCGTCATCGCCACCATCGGCGCGCTGCCCCTGGCCGCCGCCCGGTGGTACCTGCTGCCGGTGCTGCTGGTCCCGTTGACCGTCGCGATCTGGGCCTGGCGTTCCGGCACCGACGCCGACCCGCGTGAGCTGCGCCTGCGGGCGCTGGCCGGGGGGCGACGCATCCCCTGGGAGCAGGTCGTCGAGCTGGCCGCCGACCCGCGCGGCCGGGCCGTCGTCCGGCTCGCCGACGGGCAGCACCTGCCCCTGCCGGCGGTCCGGGGCGTCGACCTACCCCGCCTGATCTCGATCACCGGCCAGTCCCTGCCCGAGGCCCACTGACCCCGGGGTCCACGCCGGGCCGGCCGGCCCGACCGGTCCCGACCGGCCCGCGACCACCACCGGTCCACCGCGACCACCATCGGTCCGCGACCGCCACCGGTCCGCGACCACCGCCGGTCCGCGACCACCGCCGGTCCGCGACCACCGCCGGTCCGCCGCGGCCGGCCCGTCGCGACCGAGAACGTCAGTAGCCGTCGACCACCGTATTGACCAGCGGTTCCCCGGCGACGAACCGCCGCAACTGCTCCCCCACCAGCCGGTACGCCCGGGGCAGCAGCCCCCGTACCGAGCCGGCGACGTGCGGGGTGAGCAGCACGTTCGGCAACCCCCAGAGCGGATGGTCGGCGGGCAGCGGCTCCGGGTCGGTCACGTCCAACGCCGCCCGCAACCGGCCGGAGGTCAGCTCCGCGACCAGCGCCGACGTGTCCGCCACCGGGCCCCGGGCGGCGTTGACCAGCAGCGCCCCGTCCGGCATGGCGGCCAGGAAACCCGCGTCGACCAGCCCCCGGGTGGCCTCGGTCAACGGCACCAGCAGCACCACCACGTCGGCCTCGGGCAGCAGCCGGGGCAGTTCGGTCACCGGGTGCACCCCCTCCGCCGGCCGTGCGGTCCGGGCGACCAGGGTGAAGGTGACGTCGAACGGGGCCAGCCGGGCCCGGACCGCCGCACCGATCGAACCGGCCCCCACGATCAGCACCCGCTTGCCGGTCAGCTCGTCGGTCGGCGCGACCCGGTCGTACGCCCACTCCCGCCGCGACTGCGCGCGGGCCAGCTCCGGGAATCCCCGCAGCTGGGCGAGGATCGCCGTGACCACCCACTCGGCGGTACCGGCGTCGTGCACCCCCCGGGCGTCGCACAGGGTCACCCCCGGGGGCACCCGGCCGGACCAGGCGTCCGCCCCGGCGGAGAGCAGTTGCACCACCGCCAGCTCCGGCAGCCGGCCCAGCATCGCCGTGGTGTCCACCCCGGCCAGGAACGGCGGCACCCAGAACCGGACGCCGGTCGGGTCGCCGGGCGGATGCTCCGGATCGGTCCACGGCTGTACGGTGACACCGGCCGGCACCGCCCCGAGCAGCTCGACACCGACAGGATGCGGAATCCATACCTTCACGCGTGCCGACGATAGCCCTCCGTCGGCAGGCTGTTCCGAGGGGCCGGCCCACCGACGCCGCACCGGGCGATGTCGCCCACCTCCCCGTGCGCGCGACGGTCGGGGCGGGTATAACCGGGGGTCGGACGTCGATCGGCGTCCCCCGTCCAGGCAGACAGGTGGTCGATGACCGAGCGCAGCGAACGGCCGGCCGTCGGGATCGCCGCGCTGGCCGACCCGGCCCGACTGCGGTCGCTGACCGACACCGGGCTGGACGCCGCGCCCGACGAGGCGTTCGACCGGTTCGCCCGGCTGGTCAGCGACCTGCTCGACGTGCCGGTGGCGCTGGTCTCCCTGGTCACCGAGACCCGGCAGTTCTTTCCCGGCGCGGTCGGGCTGCCCGACCCGTGGGCCGCCCGCCGGCAGACCCCGTTGAGCCACTCGTTCTGCCAACACGTGATCGACACCGAGATCCCCCTGGTGCTGCCGGACGCCCGGCTCTACCCCCGGGTCCGGGACAACCTGGCCGTGCCGGAACTGGGTGTCGTCGCGTACGCCGGGATGCCGTTGACCGACCTGGACGGCAGGGTGCTCGGCTCGCTGTGCGCGATCGACAGCAAACCCCGGGCGTGGACGAAGGCGCAGCTGCGGACGCTTGCCGACCTGGCGGCGGCCTGCTCCTCGGAGCTGCGGCTGCGGATCGCCCTGGACGCCGCCCAGCAGGCCCGCCGGCTGGTCGAACACGCGCACGACCGGCTCAACCTGCTCGCCTCGCTGAGCGAAACCCTGGCCGGCACGCTCGACGTCGAGACGGCCGTGGCGCGGCTGGCCGACGCGGTGGTGCCGCTGCTGGCCGACTGGGCCATGGTGACCCTGGTCGACCAGGCTGGCACCCCCCGGTGGGTGAACACCGTGCACCGCGATCCGGCCCGCGCCGCCGAGGCCGCCCGGTTCGGCGAGCTGGCGCTGCGCCGGCTCGGCCCGGCCTCGATCACCCGGACGGTGCTGCGGACCGGCCAACCGGTGCTGCGCCACGTCGCCCACCTGGACGACGTCCGGCAGGCCAGCGACGAGCCGGAGCTGGTCACCCTCGCCGAGCGGCTGGGCTTCGCCTCACACCTGACCGTGCCGGTGCCGGCCCCCGGCCGGGGTACGGCGATGGGCGCGGTCACCCTGGTCGCCGGGCCCGACCGGCGGGCCTTCGACGACGACGACCTCGGCACCGCGCTGGAGATCGGCCGGCGTGCGGGGCAGGCGGTCGGCAACGGCTGGATCTACGGCGAGCAACGGCACGTCGCCGAGGTACTGCAGCACAGCATGCTCCCGCAGTTGCCGCAGAGCCCGTGGGTCGAGCTGGTGGCCCGCTACCAGCCGGCCGCCGACCGGGTGGAGGTGGGCGGCGACTGGTACGACGCCTTCGTGCAACCCGACGGCGACCTGGTCGCGGCGATCGGGGACGTCGCCGGCCACGACATCGAGGCCGCCGCGACCATGGGTCAGCTGCGCAACCTCGTCCGGGGCAACGCGTACGGGCGCACCGATCCGGTCGACGAGCTGATGCGGCGGTTGGACGCCACCATCTCCGGGCTGCGCATCCCGACCGCCGCCACGGCGGTGCTGGCCCGGCTGCGGCCGGTCCCCGACGGGGTGGCGGTCACCTGGTGCAACGCCGGCCATCCCGCGCCGCTGCTGGTCACCGCCGACGGCACGGTACGACTGCTCGACGGTCGCCGGGAACCCCTGCTGGGGTTGACCCGGCCGGTCCCGCGCACCGGGGCACGGGTGCTCCTCGCCCCCGGGGACACCCTGCTGCTCTACACCGACGGGCTGGTGGAGCGGCGGGACCAGCCGATCGACGAGGGCATGGCGCAGTTGTGCGAACGGGTCACCGCCGCCGGGGTCCGACCCGCCGCCGACCTGTGCGACCTGCTGCTCGGTTCGGAGGAGCGGCGTGAGGACGACGTGGCGTTGCTGGCCATCCGGGCCCGCTGAGGCGGTCGCCGACCGGTGGGCCGTTCCCGGTGGCCCGGCGGGCCCCGATTCGCGGGCTAGGCTGGGCCGGGTGAGCGCCCGTCTCCCGTACCCCCGCACCGCCCGGGTCCGCGCGGCCCTGGCGACGTCCGGTGTCGCGCTGCTGCTGACCGGGTGCAGTCTCGGCCCGCCGGATCCCGATCCGGCCGGTGAACCACCCAACCTGCCGACCCCGTCGGCGTCGGCGAACACCCCCGAGCAGCAGGTGGTGGCCACGGTGCTGGCCAAGGGGTTGCGGGTGCCGTGGGGGATGGCGTTCCTGCCCGACGGGGCGGCGCTGGTCACCGAACGGGACAGCGGCCGGATCCTCAAGGTCGGGCCGGAGTCGGGGCCGCAGGGGTTGACCGTCACCCCGGCGCAGACCGTGCCGGGGGTGGCCGCGTCCGGCGAGGCGGGGCTGCTCGGCATCGCCGTCTCCCCGGCGTACGCGCAGGACCGGTCGGTGTTCGTCTACTACACCACCGAGCAGGACAACAGGGTGGCGCGGTTGACGCTGGGTGGCGCACCCACGCCGATCCTGACCGGCATCCCGAAGGCCGGCAACCACAACGGCGGTGGGCTCGCCTTCGGCCCGGACGGGCAGCTCTACGTCAGCACCGGCGACGCCGGTGACCGGGCCGCCGCGCAGGACCGGGCCACCCTGGCCGGCAAGATCCTGCGGATCACCCCGGACGGCAAGCCGGCCCCGGGCAACCCGTTCCCCGGCTCGCCGGTCTGGTCGCTGGGGCACCGCAACGTGCAGGGACTGGCCTGGGATGCGGGCAAGCGGATGTACGCCACCGAGTTCGGACAGAACACCTGGGACGAGATCAACCGGATCGACAAGGGCGCCAACTACGGCTGGCCGACGGTGGAGGGTCAGGCGGGTGACGGCAGGTTCGTCGACCCGATCGTGCAGTGGGGCACCGACGAGGCGTCCTGCTCGGGGCTGGCCGCGACGGGCCGGCTGTTGGCCGCCGCCTGCCTGCGCGGCGAGCGGCTCTGGCTGGTGGAGTTGACCGACACGGGCACCGTGCTGGGCGCACCCCGGGAACTGCTCACCGGGAAGTACGGGCGGCTGCGGGCGGTCGCCGCCGCCCCGGACGGTTCGCTCTGGGTCTCCACCTCCAACCACGACGGGCGGGGCCGGCCGGTGCCGGAGGACGACCGGCTGCTGCGGTTGGTCTTCGCCGACGGTGGTGCCGGCCGGAGCTGACGACACGCCGACGTTCGGACAGCAGGGCAGGTACCGGGCGGATCGGCCGCCCGTCCGCCGGGTTTGCCAAGATCTTTCAGTGGGCAGGTCAGAATCTCAGCATGGACGGTCAGGAGAACGAGCAGCGCGGGCCCGGGGACGACGACACCCCCGCCCGGCGTGAGCGGCGCTGGTCGCCCCGGTGGCCCACCGGCCGGTCAAGGGGGATGCGCCGGGCCGGCGTGGTGCTGGCGGTGCTGCTGGTCGCGCTGACCGGAACGGTCATCGGGGTGTTCGCCGGTGGTCGGGTCAGCACCGACATCGGCCCGTTCCGCGCCGACCTGACCCTCGCGCCGGCAGTGCGGGGCGGCACCACCGTCGACATCCCCCCGCTGGGTGCGCTCCAGCTCGACAGCCACCAGGGTCCGACCCACCTGACGGTGGGCCTGGGGGCGCTGGACCAGCGTAAGACCGAGGCGTTGATCGACGACCCGGCCAGCATCAGCCGGGCCAGCCAGTCGGCGGTGACGGACGTCCGTAACGGGGTGCTGCGGCTCGGTCTGCGTACCCTCGGCGCGGCGGTGCTGGTCACCCTGATCCTGGCGGCTCTGGTCTTCCGGGACGCCCGGCGGACCGCCTGGGCCGGTGGGGTGGCCCTGGTGGTCACCGTCGGCAGCCTCGGGCTCGCGGCGGGCACCCTGCGCCCGCAGGCCATCGAGGAGCCACGGTACGAGGGGCTGCTGGTCAACGCCCCGGCGATCGTCGGTGACGCGCGGCGGATCGCCAACGACTACAGCCGTTACGCCGAGCAGTTGCAACGGTTGGTCGGCAACGTCAGCCAGCTCTACACCACGGTCTCGGCCCTGCCCGTGTACGAGCCGGCGCCGGGCACCACCCGGGTGCTGCACGTCTCCGACATGCACCTCAACCCGACCGGCTGGCAGTTGATCCGCACCGTGGTCGAGCAGTTCGGCATCGACGTGGTGATCGACACCGGTGACCTGACCGACTGGGGCAGCGAACCCGAGGCGTCGTACGTCGGGTCGATCGGCCTGCTCAAGAAGCCGTACGTCTACATCCGGGGCAACCACGACTCACCCAGGACAGCCGCGGCGGTGGCCCGGCAGCCGAACGCGGTGGTGTTGAACAACTCGACCACCACGGTCGCCGGGCTGACCATCGCCGGCATCGGGGACCCCCGGTTCACCCCGGACAAGGAGACCTCGCCGGCCGGCAGCGGTCTCACCGCGCAGGTCGCCGACCAGGTCATCGGGGCCGGTGAGACCCTGGCCGCCACGATCCGCAGCTCACCGCGACCGGTGAACATCGCGCTGGTGCACGACCCGGCGTCGGCCGGGCCGCTCTCCGGCACCTGCCCCCTGGTGCTGGCCGGGCACACCCACGCCCGCCAGATGTCGAAGTTGCCGCAGGTGGACGGCCAGCAGCCGACCCAGCTGATGGTGGAGGGCTCCACCGGCGGTGCCGGCCTACGCGGGCTGGAAGGCGAGAAGCCAACCCCGCTGTCGATGTCGGTGCTCTACTTCGACCAGGAGAAGCTGCTCCAGGCCTACGACGACATCACGGTCGGCGGCACCGGGCAGGCCCAGGTGAACCTGGAACGTCACGTGATCCGCGACCCGGCGAAGGGCGCCGACGTCCCGGTCACCCCGACCCCGACCCGGGGCGCGTCGGAGTCGGCGTCCCCCTCCGGGAGCGCCCCGACCCCCACCTCGCCGGCCCCCACCCCGACCAGCTGACCCCCGACAGGCGGACCGCCGACATACCGTGGTCAGACAGGCGGCTGGGACAGGTGGCCGGGGCAGGCGGCGGCAGCCCGGCATGGACCGGCACGGACCGGCAGCCCGGGCACGGACCGGCAGCCCGGGCACGGACCGGCAGCCCGGGCACGGATTGGTGGCCGGGGCAGGCGGCGGCGCACAGCCGACGTCCGCCAGGGGACCGGCGCACAGCCGACGTCAGCGGGTGGGCCGCCGCCACACCACCGCCGCTGCCGGCGCATGGCCGATGGCGATGGCCACACGCCGACCGCCAGGGCCTCTGATGCGCGAACACCCCGCTCACCCAACCTCCACCGATGTCACCGAGGGTTACCTTCAAGCCGCACCCACCTATGCACAACCGCATCCTTTGCTCTGCTGCCCTCACCGCGACAGCTACCTTCCGTCACGGAGCTACCAACAACCCCCAGTCGCGGCGTTCCGCATTATCCTTGCTCAGGTCCGTGTCGCTTCTATGGCAGCAGAGCAAAGGATGCAGACCCACATCACGAGGACCGCCAGAAAGAACACTCAGAGTGACCTGGAGCGGCACCGGCCATAACGATGACAGAGGGTAATCAGATAGGTGGTCTGCCCCGCTGAGGGGCGGGTTTCCGTCCCCGCCAGCACCGAACAGGTCCGCTGTCGCCGCTGGGTCCGCGCATGGGCCCGGCGGCGAGGGCGATGGCCGGCGCTCCAGGTCTTACACCAGACCGAACCGTCTTCCACCAGACCGAACCGGAGATGGCCCGGGCCACGCGCGGCACCGTCGCGGCACCCGCTGACCCGTCAGCGTAGGGACAGGGCGGCCAGGGCGGCGTTGACGATGCTGCCGGGGAGCAGGTCGTGCAGCTCATACAGCTCGCGGACGCTGCCGGACTGGCCGAACTCGTCCACCCCGAGCGGCACCGCCGGCACACCCAGCGCCGAGCCGAGCCAGGCCATCGCGTGCGAGGCGGCGTCGTGCACGGTCACCAGGGGGGTACGGTCCCCGAAGGCGGCCCGCAACGCGCCCGGCACGCTCGGCACGGTCGCCGTACGCACGCCCTGGCGCAGGGTGCGCTGCCACGCCCGGTAGAGGCGGTCCAGGCTCGTCACGTCGACCACATGCGCGGCGATGCCCTCGTCGGCCAGTTCGGCGGCGGCGGCCAGCACCTCCGGCAGCACCGCCCCCGAGGCGGCCAGGGTCACCACCGGCGCGTCGGCCAGCTGCGGGTACGCCTGGTGCGCGTCCACCAGCCGGTACGCCCCGGCGACCACCTGCCGGCGCAGCACCGCGTCGCCGAGGCGGACCCGGGCCGCCTCGAACGGTGCCTGGTCCAGCGGGCGGGTGCTCAACCGGAAGTAGTACGCCCCGTCCTCGGCCGGCGCGGCGGTGGCGGCCGGCGCAGCGCCCTGCGCGATCTGCCCGAACGCGTCACAGAGCAACCAGTCGAGGCTGGTCGCGTACGCCGGTTCGCAGAAGGTGACGCCGGGCAGTTCCAGGCCGACGGAGGCGGTGATGGTCGACTGGTGGGCGCCACCCTCCGGGGCCAGCGTGACGCCCGACGGGGTGCCGGCCACCACGAACCGGGAACCCGAGTAGGTGCCGTAGAGGAACGCGTCCAGCCCGCGCAGCACGAACGGGTCGTAGACGGTGCCGACCGGCAGCAGCGGCTGCCCGGACAGGTCCCAGGACAGGCCGAGCTGACCCAGCAGCAGGAACAGGTTCATCTCGGAGATGCCCAGTTCGATGTGTTGCCCGGCGGGGCTCTCCGTCCAGCGCAGCATCCGGTCCTGCGACCAGGACCGCCGCTCGGTCGGGGCGAACACCCCGGTCCGGTTGATGAACCCGGCCAGGTTGGTGGAGGTCGCCACGTCCGGCGCGGTGGTGACCAGGTAGGGCGCGACCTGCGGGTCCCGGGCCAGCTCCACCAGCACCCGCCCGAACGCCTCCTGGGTGGAGATGGGCTTCTGCGTGCGTACCCCGGTGGACTCCGGGACGGTGACCCCCAGCGAGCGGTGGCGGGGCGCGCGGGCCAACGCCTCACGGCGCGCGCCGGCCCGGATGCCGGCCGGGCTCGCCGGGTCGAGCCGGTCCCACTCGGTCGCGGTGGTCAGGCCGTGCGCCGCCCGCAACGCGTCGACCTGCCCGGTGGACAGCAACGCCGAATGGTTGCGCGGATTGCCGGCGAGCGGCAACCCCCACCCCTTGACGGTGTACGCGAAGACGACGCTGGGCCGGTCGGTCACCGCGTCGCACTGCGCGTACGCGTCGAGCATCGCCGCCAGGTCGTGCCCGCCCAGGTCGGTGACGAGCGGGGCCAACTCCTCGTCGGTCAGGTCGGCGATGAACCCGGCGATGCCGTCGGGCGCCCCGTCCAGGAACTGCTGCCGCAGCGCCGGCCCGGCCAACCCGAACAGCGACTGGTACTGCTCGTTGGGCATCCGGTCGATCCAGTCGCGCAACGCCGCCCCACCCGGCCGGGCGTACGCCTGCGCCAACCGGCGGCCGTACTTGACCTCGACGACGTGCCAACCGGCGGCCTCGAACTGCCCCCGCCACTGGTCGATCCGGATGCCGGGCACCACCCGGTCCAGCGACTGCCGGTTGAAGTCGACAAGCCACATCACGTTACCCAGGCCGGTGGTGGCCGGGTCGGCGACCGCCTCCCAGATGTTCCCCTCGTCCAGCTCTGCGTCGCCGATCAACGCGACGAACCGGGAGTGCGGGCGGGCCCCGAAGTGGGCGTCGACGTAGCGGCGGGTCACCGCGGCGAACAGCGGGGCCGCCGCGCCCAACCCGACCGAGCCGGTGGAGAAGTCCACCTCGTCCGGGTCCTTCGTCCGCGACGGGTACGACTGCAACCCGCCCCGCGCCCGCAGCTGCGTCAGGTACGACCGGTCCAGGTTGCCGAGCAGGTATTGAATCGCGTGGAACACCGGGGAGGCGTGCGGCTTGACCGCCACCCGGTCCTCGGCGTCCAGGTGGGCGAACCACAGCGCGGTCATCGCGGTGACCAGGGAGGCACTCGACGCCTGGTGCCCACCGACCTTCACCCCGTCGCCGGTGTCCCGGTCGTGGTTGGCCGCGTCCACGATCCGGGTGGCGAGCCACAGCACCCGCCGCTGGATCTCGTCGAGGACGTCGAGGTCGTGCTCGTTCACGGCAACTCCATCCGGGCGTCGCCGTTGACGCCCTCGGTGGGGGGTCACGCGGGTCGCGCGCGTACCCCGGGGGAAGGGGTGAGGGCCACCGTCGGGTCACGACGGCGGCCCTCGCCGGTCGCGGGCGGGAAGCCTCGGCTCCGGCCCGCTCGGGTCAGCCCTGGACGCCGAGGCGCTCCAGGATCAGGTCACGGAGGGTCTTGGCGTCGGCCTGGCCACGGGTGGCCTTCATCACCGCGCCGACCAGCGCACCGGCCGCCGCGACCTTGCCGCTACGGATCTTGTCGGCGATGCCCGGGTTGGCGGCGATCGCCTCGTCCACGGCGGCGGTGAGCGCACCGGTGTCGGAGACCACCTCCAGGCCCCGGTTGGTCATGATCTCGGTCGGCGAACCCTCGCCGTCGACCACACCCTCCAGCACCGTCCGGGCCAGCTTGTCGTTGAGCTTGCCCGCGTCGACCAGGCCCTGCAGCTCGGCGACCTGCGCCGGGGTGGCCCCGATGTCGGCCAGCTCCACACCCGTCTCGTTGGCCCGGCGGGACAGCTCACCCAGCCACCACTTGCGGGCCGCCGCCGGGGTGGTGCCGGCCGCCACGGTCGCCTCGATCAGCTCGACCGCACCGGCGTTGAGCACCGACTGCATGTCGAGGTCGGACAGGCCCCACTGCTCCTGGAGCCGGCGACGGTGCAGCCGGGGCAGCTCCGGCAGGGCCGCCTTCAGCTCGGCCACCCAGGCGGTGTCCGGGGCGAGCGGCACCAGATCCGGCTCCGGGAAGTAGCGGTAGTCGGTAGCGGTCTCCTTGGACCGGCCCGGCGTGGTGTCCCCGGTGTCCTCGTGGAAGTGCCGGGTCTCCTGGGTGATCCGGCCACCCGCGTCCAGCACCGACGCCTGCCGCAGGATCTCCGAGCGGACCGCCCGCTCCACCGACCGCAACGAGTTGACGTTCTTGGTCTCGGTGCGGGTGCCCCACTCCTGCCCCGGCAGGTTGAGGGAGGTGTTGACGTCGCAGCGCAGCGAACCCTCCTCCATCCGCACGTCGGAGACCCCCAGCGAACGCAGCACGTCCCGCAGCTCCGTCACGTACGCCTTGGCGACCTCGGGGGCGAGCGCACCGGTGCCGGGGACCGGCTTGGTGACGATCTCCACCAGCGGGATGCCGGCCCGGTTGTAGTCGACGAGCGACTCGGTCGCCCCGTGGATGCGGCCGGTGGCCCCACCGACGTGCAGCGTCTTGCCGGTGTCCTCCTCCAGGTGCACCCGCTCGATGCCGATCCGCACCAGCTCGCCGTTCACCTCGACGTCCAGGTAGCCGTCGGAGCACAGCGGCTCGTCGTACTGGCTGATCTGGAAGTCCTTCGGCATGTCCGGGTAGAAGTAGTTCTTCCGGGCGAACCGGCACCACTGCGCGATGGAACAGTTCAGCGCCAGCCCGATCCGGATCGTCGCCTCGATCGCCGCCTTGTTGGCCACCGGCAACGAACCGGGCAGCCCCAGGCACACCGGGCAGACCCGGGTGTTCGGCTCGCCACCGAAGTCGGTCGGGCAACCGCAGAACATCTTGGTGTTCGTACCCAGCTCGACGTGGGTCTCCAGGCCGATCACCGGCTCGTAACGCGCAACGACCTCGTCGTACGCGGGCAGTGTCGTCGTCATCTGAACTCCAGCCTCACAGTGCCGGTGGGGTGAACGTGCCGACCACGGACTCCAACGCGGCGGCGACCCGGTACATCCGGTCGTCGGCCATCGTCGGGGCCATCACCTGCAGACCGACGGGCAGCCCCTCGGACAGGCCGCACGGCACCGAGATGCCCGGCCCGCCGTACAGGTTCGTCGGGATGGTGAACAGGTCCGCCAGGTACATCTGGTACGGGTCGGCGGTGCGCGCCCCGATCGGGAACGCCACGAACGGCGTGGTGGGCGAGATCAGCGCGTCGACCTGCTCGAACGCCGTGGTGAAGTCGCGGGTGATCAGGGTACGGACCTTCTGCGCCTGCCCGTAGTAGGCGTCGTAGTAGCCCGACGACAGCGCGTACGTGCCGACCATGATCCGCCGCTTGACCTCGGCGCCGAACCCGGCCTCCCGGGTCAGCGACATGACCTCCTCCAGCGACCGGTTGCCGTCGTCGCCGACCCGCAGCCCGAACCGGACCCCGTCGAACCGGGCCAGGTTGGAGGAGCACTCGCTCGGCGCGATCAGGTAGTACGCCGGCAGCGCGTACCGGAAGTGCGGGCAGGACACCTCGACGATCTCGGCACCCAGCTTGGCCAGGGTGTCCACCGACTCGCGGAACGCGGCCATCACGCCCGGCTCCGCGCCCTCACCGGTGAACTCCTTGACGATGCCGAGCTTCACCCCGGTCAGGTCGCCCGTCGCACCGAGCTTCGCGGCGGCGACCACATCCGGCACCGGCTGCGGGATGGAGGTGGAGTCGCGCGGGTCGTGCCCGCCGATGACCTGGTGCAGCAGCGCCGCGTCGAGCACCGTACGGGCGCACGGGCCGGGGGTGTCCAGCGAGGAGGAGAACGCGACGAGGCCGTACCGGGAGGTGCCGCCGTAGGTGGGCTTCGCGCCGACGGTCCCGGTCACCGCGCCGGGCTGGCGGATCGAGCCACCGGTGTCGGAGCCGATGGCCAACGGGGCCTCGTACGCGGCCAGCGCGGCGGCGCTGCCCCCGCCGGAGCCGCCCGGGATCCGGTCGGTGTCCCACGGGTTGTGCGTCGGGCCGTACGCCGAGTATTCGGTGGAGGAGCCCATCGCGAACTCGTCCATGTTGGTCTTGCCGAGCATCACCGTGCCGGCCGCCTGTAGCCGCTGCACGATCGTCGCGTCGTACGGCGGACGCCAGCCTTCGAGGATCTTCGAACCGACGGTGGTCGGCACGCCCTTCGTGGTGAGCACGTCCTTCACCGCCACCGGCACCCCGGCCAGCGGTCCGAGCTGCTCACCGGCGGCCCGCCGCTCGTCGACGGCGCGGGCGGCGGCCAGCGCCCCCTCGGTGTCGACGTGCAGGAACGCGTGCACCCGGTCGTCGACGGCGGCGATCCGGTCCAGGTGGGCCCGGGTCACCTCGACCGCAGAGGTCTCCCCCGAGGCCACCAGGCCGGCCAGGTCGGTCGCGGTCATTCTGGTCAGGTCGGTCATGCCGTCGCCTCGCTCCGCTCACCGGCGCCCCGGACACCCGGCGCACTGTGCTCCATGGTTCGCTCGCCCCGCCCGCCCACCGGATCACACCCGGTGTCAAGTTCACACCCGCTCACGACGCCACGTCCTCGTCCAGGATGCGCGGGACGCGGAACCGCTGCTCGGCGACGTCGGGGGCACCCGACAGCGCCTCCTGCGGGGTCAACCCGGGCACCACCACGTCGTCGCGGAGCACGTTGGTCAGCGGCACCGAGTGGGAGGTCGGCGGGATGTCCGCCGCCGTGACCTCACCGACCTGCGCGACCGACTGGAGGATCACGTCCAGTTGGCCGGCGAAGGTGTCCAGCTCCTCCTCGGTGACGGCGAGCCGCGACAGTCGCGCGAGGTGCGCGACCTCCTCGCGGGAGATGGCGGCCATCGGTGCCCCCTTCGTGGCTGTGCTGCTGCGTCTCGGTGTGCCGGCCGCGCCGTCGACGGGATGACGCGCGGTGACCGGAGCGAGTCTATTGTCCTGCGCTCACCCCGACACCTCCGACTCCCCCTGCGTCCGGGCCGCCGGCCGGTCCGGGGGCCGCCCGCCCACCCCCTGTGGATGTGCCGGCGACCGTCAGCGGGCGTGCCGGCGGGGGATCTCGGCGTCCGGGCTGGGGACGGGGCTCAGCGGGCGGTAGCGGGCCAGCCAGGCGGTCAACTCGTCGGCGGGCATCGGGCGGGCGTAGAACCAGCCCTGCGCGGCGTCGCAACCGGCCGCGTGCAGCAGCCGCCAGGTCCGTTCGTCCTCCACACCCTCGGCGACCACCCGCAGGCCGAGCGCGCCGGCCAGCTCGATCGTCGACTTGACGATCGCGGCGTCGTCGGCGTCCTCGGCCATCCCCAGCACGAACGACCGGTCCACCTTCACCTCGGACAGCGGCAGCCGGCGCAGGTGCTGCAACGACGAGTAGCCGGTGCCGAAGTCGTCCAGCGAGATGGCGACCCCCAGCTGGTGCAGCCGGGTGATGGTGGCCAGCACCCGTCGGGGGTCGGCCATCAGCGCCCCCTCGGTGATCTCCAGTTGCAGCCGTTCCGGGCTCACCCCGGCACCGGCGAGCCGGTCGGCGATCCGGTCGACGATCTCCCCGGTGTGCAGGTCCCGGACGCTGACGTTGAGCGCCGCCCGCAGGGTGATCCCGGCCGCCGACCACGTCGCGAGCTGCGCCACCACGTCGTCGATCACCCGGTAGGTGAGCAGGCGCATCACGGCGCTCTGCTCGGCGACCCGGATCAGCTCCTCCGGGTCGACCATCCCCCGGCGCGGGTGCCGCCAACGCAGCAACGCCTCCACCCCGACCACCTCGCCGGTGGCGATGGCGACCTGCGGTTGGTAGTACATGGTGATCTCACCGACCTCCGCCGGGCCCGCCGGGGGCGCGACGTCCTGCGCCGCCGGGGTCGGCACGGCCGGCCGGTGCTCCGGGACCCCACCGTGACGGCGGACCGGGTCGGCACCGGTGAGGATCCGGTTCAGCAACTCGTCGGGGTGCACCGGTGTGGGCCGCTGCCGTCGGCGCGGCAGCCACCACCGGCCCGGTTCGCCGACGCGGGGGGCCGGGCCGCCGGCGGGTCCGTCGACGGGGGCCAGCCGGGACGGCAGTGTCGCGCCGTCACCGCCGCGCACGGGCCGCCCACCCGTCGGCCCCGCCTCCAGTACGCGCCGCAGGTCGGCCAGGAGCGCCAACCGCTCGGCGGAGTTGTGGTCGGACTCGGCCGCGTACACGGCGACGGTGTCGTTGCGGTGCTTCGCGTCGTACATGGCGACGTCGGCGTGGCGCATCAGGGTGGCGTAGTCCTCGCCGTGGTCGGGGAAGAGCGCGATGCCGATCGAACCGCCGACGTCCAGTGGCAGCCCGTCCAGCGACACCGGTTCGGCCAGCGCGGCGACCACCCGGTCCGCCAACTCCCGGGCCTCGGCCACCCCGTCGAGCCCACCGGCCACGATCGCGAACTCGTCCCCGCCCAGCCGGGCCAGCAGGTCGCGCTCCCCGATCACCTCGGCGAGCCGGGCACCCACCTCGACCAGCAGCCGGTCACCGACCGCGTGGCCGAGCGCGTCGTTGACGTTCTTGAACCGGTCCAGGTCGATGAGCAGGAGCGCCACCTGTGCGCCGCGGTCCCCCCGGGCGACCCGCTCGGCGTGCCGGTGCACCTGCTCGGCCACCTCGGCGAGCAGCGCCTTGCGGTTGGGCAGGCCGGTGAGCGGGTCGAGGGCGGCGAGCTGGACCTGTTCGTCGGAGAGGTGCGCCATCCGGTAGACCGCGAACAGGGGCACCAGCACCAGCGGGATCAGCGCGGCGTTGGCCCGCGCCGCGGTCACCAGGACCGGGGCGAGCAGCAGCAGCGAACCGGTGGAGAGCAGTTCGAAGGGCAGCCCCTGCCGGGCGGCCGGCCACCACCGGCCACCGAAGCGCAGCCGCAACGCGGTGCTGACCAGCCCGTAGTTGACGACGAACCAGGTGACGGTCGCGCCCCCGGCGGTGAGGACGTCGGTCCAGCCCACCCGGTCGTCGTCGAACAGTCCGCCCGGTCCGAGCCGGAGCACCAGGTGGGCGGCGGTGAGCGCGCAGGCGTACTGGGCGGCGTTGAAGGTGGTCCGCCAGGGGGCGTGGCCCAGCCGCACGCCGGAGACGGCGACCGCGACGGCCTGCACCAGCACCGCCGGCCCGAGCCCCCAGCCGAGCAGGATGGCGAAGGTGAAACAGGTGGACGGGAAGACCGCCGAGGTCTGCCGGCGTCCCGAGGGGATGAAGGGTCGGGCGTCGCAGCCGACCGCGAGCACCGCCATCGTCCAGAACGCCACCGGGAGCTGGTCCAGCCGGCCGACGAGGTCGATCAACGGCCCGACGCAGGCCAGCACGGCCAGGCCGATCACCCCGACGACGAGGCCCAGGAACGGCCCCTCCCGCCCGCCCGGGAACGAGTTGCGGGGGTCGGCGGTCTCCATCGCACCTCCCGGGCACGCCCCATCAGGGTGTACGCCGGTCGCACACCTGCCACCATGAAACGCCCTGGGTGCCGGTGGACCCGTACGACAGCCACGAATCGGTCGTAGTCGTGACTAAGTTGGTATACGACCCCAAGATTCACCTATGGGCGGAGCAGGACGGGCGGACGGTCAGGTCAGCGGCCGGACGCTCAGCTCTCCTCGACCCGGGCCACCTCGCGGGCCGCCTCCGGGCCGGCGTCGAGCAGCACCCGGAAGCCGTCCTCGTCGAGCACCGGCACCTTCAACCCGGCCGCCTTGTCGGCCTTGGACCCGGGGTTGTCGCCGACCACCACGAAGCCGGTCTTCTTGGAGACCGAACCGGTGACCTTGCCGCCCCGGCTCTGGATCGCCTCGGCCGCCTGGTCCCGGCTGAACCCGGCGAGCGTGCCGGTCACCACCACGGTGATCCCCTCCAGCGGGCGCGGCCCCTCGTCGACCGCCTCCTCGGCCATCCGGACCCCGGCCTCGGCCCACTTGCGGACCACGTCGCGGTGCCAGTCGACGGCGAACCACTCCTTGATGCTGGCGGCGATGGTCGGACCGACCCCGTCGACCGAGGACAGTTCCTCCTCGGCAGCCGCCTCGATCGCCACCACCGAACGGAAGTGCCGGGCCAGGGCCTGCGCGGCGGTGGGCCCGACGTGCCGGATGGAGAGCGCCACCAGCACCCGCCACAGGTCGCGTTCCCGGGCCACGGCGAGGTTGTCGAGCAGCTTGGTCGCGTTGGTGCCGAGGCTGCCGTCCTTGTTGACGAAGAACGGCGACCGGGCGAGCTGCGCGGCGTCGAGGGCGAACAGGTCACCCTCGTCGCCGATGATCTCGGCGTCGAGCAGCGCGGCGGCGCCCTTGTAGCCGAGCACCTCGATGTCGAAGCCACCCCGCCCGGCGAGGTGGAAGACCCGTTCCCGCAGCTGCGCCGGGCAGCTGCGGGTGTTGGGGCAGCGGATGTCGACGTCGCTCTCCTTGGCCGGGGCGAGCGGCGTGTCACAGGACGGGCAGTGGGTGGGCATGACGAACGGGCGGGCGTCGGCGGGTCGCAGCTCGATGACCGGGCCGAGCACCTCGGGGATCACGTCGCCGGCCTTGCGCAGCACCACCGTGTCGCCGATCAGCACCCCCTTGCGTTCGACCTCGCGGGCGTTGTGCAGGGTGGCCTGGGCGACCGTCGAACCGGCCACGTGCACCGGCTCCAGCACCGCGTACGGGGTGATCCTGCCCGTCCGCCCGACGCCCACCTCGATGTCGAGCAGCGTGGTGTTGACCTCCTCCGGCGGATACTTGAAGGCGATCGCCCACCGGGGCGCCCGGCTGGTCGAGCCGAGCCGACCCTGGATGGGCACCGGGTCGACCTTGACGACCACCCCGTCGATCTCGTGCTCGACGTCGTGCCGGTGCTCGGCGTAGTGGGCGATGTATTCCGTCACGCCGGCCAGGTCGGGCACCACCCGCCAGCGGTCACTGGTCGGCAGCCCCCACGCCTTCAGCGCCGCGTACGACTCGGACTGGGTGGCCGGCCGGAAGCCGGTGCGGGCGCCGGTGCCGTGCACCACCAGCCGCAGCGGCCGGGACGCGGTGATCCGGGGATCCTTCTGGCGCAGGCTGCCGGCGGCGGCGTTGCGCGGGTTGGCGAACGGCGCCTTGCCCTGCTCGACCAGGCTGGCGTTGAGGTCGGCGAACCCGGCGACCGGGAAGTAGATCTCGCCCCGCACCTCCAGCAGCTCCGGCACGTCGGGGAACTCGTCGGACGGGGTGAGCCGGGCCGGCACGCTGCGGATGCTGCGCACGTTGGCGGTGACGTCCTCACCGGTGCGCCCGTCGCCCCGGGTGGCGGCGCGGACCAGCCGACCCTTCTCGTAGGTCAGGTTGATGGCCAGGCCGTCGACCTTCAGCTCGCACAGGTAGGGCACCGGGCCACCGGCGTCCCGCTCGACCCGCTCGGCCCAGGCGGCCAGCTCCTCGTCGGCGAAGGCGTTGTCCAGCGAGAGCATCCGCTCGGCGTGGGTGACCGGGGTGAAATCGGTGGAGAAGGTGCCGCCGACCCGCTGTGTCGGCGAGTCGGGGGTACGCAGTGCCGGGTACTCCGCCTCCAACGCCTCCAGCTCGCGCAACTGCCTGTCGAACTCGGCGTCGGTGATGGTCGGCGCGTCGAGGACGTAGTAGCGGTACTGGTGTTCGGTCAGCTCCTGACCCAACGTGGCGTGCCGCTCCCGGGCCTCGGGGGTGGGCTCACCGCCGGCCGCCGCCTCCTGGGCCGCGCTGACCTGCTGGGGAATCTCTTCTTCCGACACCCTGTCGCCTCCGGACACCGTGCGAACCTCCCCCGTGATCACGCTACTGGAGCACGGTAACCGGCCGGTGGGACATTCCCCCTGCCTGCCCCACCCCGCCCGACGGGCGACCGGCCCCGGGGCGTGCGACGATCGCCGCACGTCGGCGGCGCGGTGGCCGCCCGGAGGAAGGCGGGGTACCGATGCCGGAGTGGTTGCTGTGGGGGCTGCTGATCGTCCTGGCGGTCGCCGCCGGCTGGGCCTGGAACGAGTGGCGACGCCGGGGCGGACGACCGTCGAGCGGCGACGGGCGCACCCGACCGGAGCGGGGCACCCCGCCCCGGGACCGGGCCCGACCGACCGCGCCACCGCGTCCCCGCACCCCCACCGGCACGCCCCGCCCGGGTGACATCTGGTGGGCGGACGTGCCGTTCCACGACGGCACCGGCTCGAAGGTACGCCCCTGCCTGGTGGTAAGCGCCGACGACCGGGGTATCGAGGTCCTCAAGATCACCAGCCAGGACAAGAACGACCGGGACGACCACGTGTCGATCCCGACCCGGGACTGGGACCCGGACGCCGAACACGACAGCTGGCTGGATCTGGCCGAGCCGCTGCGTATCCCCGCCGACGCCTTCTCCCGCCGGGCCGGTAGCTGCGACCCGGCCCTGTGGCGGCGGGTGAAGCGACTGCACGGGCGACGCAGCCCGGCCTGAGCACCGCACCACCCCGGCGCTCCCGTCGTGGTGGCCGACACCGCGACGGCGCGGCATCCGGGCATCCGGCCGGTCGGGCATCCGGCCCGGCGGTCCGGCGGGCGGACATCCGGCCCGGCGGGTGGGCGGCATCCGGCCGGGCGGGCGGGTCAGTCCCAGGTCGCGCCGAGGGCGGCGAGCTGGTCGGCGTACTCGATGCGGGTGGACCAGGCGGGCGGCCAGCCGGACAGCCCGTGGGCCGCGCCGAGGAACGCGCCGGCCAACGCGGCGATCGAATCCGAGTCACCCGCGGTGGTCGCGCCCCGGCCGAGCGCGGCCACCGGGTCGTCGGGGTGCCACCGGACGCAGAGCAGCGCGGTGGCGAGCGCCTCCTCGGCGATCCAGCCCTCACCCGTGTACCGGCACGGGTCTCCCCCGTCGTCCGGTCGGCGCAGCGCGGCGTCGAGCCGCTCCAGCGCCGACCGGCACTCGTCCCAGCCGGTGGCGATGAACTCCGTCGGGGAGTCCGCCCCGCACCGCCGCCACAGGTCACCCAACCAGTCGTCACGGTAGGTGTGGCGCTGGTCGCGGGCCCGGTCGGTCAGCAGGCCGGGCAGCTCCGTCAGCGCCGCGCCGTCGCGCAGCACCCGCACCGCGTACGCGGTCAGCTCACTGGCGGCCAGGCCGGTGGGGTGGCCGTGGGTGAGGCCGGCCTGGAGCTGGGACAGCCCGGCGAGGGTGTCCAGGTCGACGTCGAGCAGGCCGACCGGGGTGACCCGCATGTTCGCGCCGCACCCCTTGGAGTCGACCACCGTCGCCTGCTGCCAGGGCAACCCCCGACCCAGCTCACCGCAGGCCCGCAGGCACGTCATCCCCGGTGCCCGGTTGTTCTCCGGGCTGGCGGCCCAGTCCAGGAAACGCCGACGCAGCAACGGTTCGACCGCCTCCGGGGTGTACCCGGGTGCGTCGTGCAGGGCCCACGCCACCGCGAGCGCCATCTGGGTGTCGTCGGTGACCAGCACCGGATCGCCGACCAGTTCCCGTGGCCCCGCCGGGCCGTACCGGCGATGGATCTCGGGCACGGACAGGAACTCGGTCGGCTTGCCGAGCGCATCGCCGTAGGCGAGCCCGAACAGCGAACCGGAGGCACGACGGAGCGAGGAGTCGATCACGACCCGATCATGCCCCGCCCAGGCCACCCCGGCACCCCGGACACCGCCGGCCGGGCAGCGCCACGGCGGCACCCGCCGCCGCCCGTCCGCCACCTGATCGGTCGAGGACGGGCCGGTAGACGGCAGCACCGTCCGGCGAAGGCCCGGCCGGCGGCGGCAGTGTCAGTCCCAGCAGAGGCAGAACGGGTGGCCGACCGGGTCGGCGTACACCCGGAAACCCTCCCCCTCCCCGGGCAGCCGCCGGGCGCCCAGGGCGAGCGCCGCCTTCTCGGCCACCTCGATGTCGTCGACCGTGACGTCGAGGTGGACCTGCTGCGGACGCGCCGGATCGGGCCGGGCCGGGGGAATCAGGTCGGTTGCCTGTTGGAAGGCGAGCCGGGGCTGCTGCCCGAGCGGACCACCCAGCACGACCCACTCGTTGCCGTCGGAGTCCGCCTCGACCAGGGGCAGACCGAGCAGCTCGGCGTAGAAACCGGCCAGGGCCCGCGGATCGGGGCAGTCGATGGCCACGGTACGCAGTTTTCCAATCATGACCGTCATCCTGCCCACCCGGTACGACGGAAAACCCTCACTCCTCGTGCAGCCGGCGGGCGGCGTCCCGGCAGGCGGTGAGCACCGCGCGGGCGTACTCCGGGCTGGCTCCGGCGAGCCCGCAGGCCGGGGTGACCACCACCTGCTCGGCGAGTTGGCGGCGCGGAAAGCCGAGGCGGTCCCAGAGTCCGCGTACCCGATCGGCGAGCTGGGCCGACGTCGGCGCGCGGCCGGCCGACGGCGGCTGCGTCGGCGCCACCCCGGCCAACAGGCCGAGACCGGCGTCGATCGCCTCGCCCACCGGGTCCAGGTCGGTGAGCAGGGCGAGGTCCAGCGCCACCCCGACCGCCCCGGCGGTGCGCAGCAGCTCCAACGGCACGTCCGGGGCGCAGCAGTGCACCACCGTCGGCACCCCGGCCGCCGTGATCACCTCGCTCAGCAGGGAACGGGCGACGGTGGTGTCGACCGGCCGGTAGGTGCCCAGACCGCTCTCGGTGCGGACCCGGCCGGCGAGCGCCGCCGGCAGCGACGGCTCGTCGAGTTGGAGCAGCACCGAGGCCCGGGGCAGCCGGCGGGCCACCGCCTCGACGTGCAGCCGCAGCCCCTCCGCCAGGGACGCGGTCAGCTCCCGCACCGCACCCGGGTCGCGCAGCAGCCGCCCGCCGATCGGCAACTCCACCGCCGTGGCCAGGGTGAACGGCCCCGCCGCCTGCACCTTCACCGGCCCGGCGTACGCCTCGGCCTGCTCGGCGAGCTGGTCGAGGTCACGTTCCAGCAGGTCCCGGGATCGGCGCAGGTCCCGACCGGGGCGGGGGGCGATCCGCCAACGGGCGGCGTACAGCTCCACCGGCAATTCCACGAGCAACCCGCCGGTACGCCCGATCAGGTCGGCGCCCGGCCCCCGGGCGGGCAACTCGGGCAGGTGCGGTAGGGCGGGCAGTTCACCGATGACGATCCGTTGCGCCTCGGCGATGTCGGTGCCGGGCAGCGAACCGATGCCGGTCGCCGCGCCCGCCGGCCAGGGCCAGAGCTGCTGTCGAGTCACCGCCGAAGGGTAACCGGCCCCCGCCGACCCACCCGGCCGACGGTCAGCTCAGCAGCACCCCACCCGACCGACGGTCAGCCCGACGGCACCCACCTGGCCGACGGTCAGCCCGACGGCACCCCGTCGTGGGCGGATCAGCCGGTGATGGTGGCGGAGCCGAGCACCACGTCACCGGCCGGATCCGGCCGGTACGCCACGACGGCCTGCCCGGCGGCCACCCCGCGCACGGGACGGCGCAGCTCGGCGACGAGCGTGTCGCCGTCCACGCTCACCGTGGCCGGTACGACGTCGCCGTGCGCCCGCAACTGCACCTCACACTCGATCGGCGCGGTCGGCCGCGCACCACCGGTCCAGACCGGACGGCTGGCGCGGACCACGGAAACCTCCAGCGCCTCGGCGGGCCCGACGGTGACCGTGTTGGTCTTGGGGGTGATGGAGAGCACGTAACGCGGCCGCCCGTCCGGGGCGGGACGGTCCAGGTGCAGGCCGCGCCGCTGGCCCACCGTGTAGGCGTACGCGCCGGTGTGGCTGCCGACCACCTCGCCGGTGGACGCGTCGACCACCTCGCCGGGCGCCTCGCCGAGCCGCCCGGCGAGGAAACCCCGGGTGTCGCCGTCGGCGATGAAGCAGATGTCGTGCGAGTCGGGCTTCTCGGCGACCGCCAGGTCACGCCGGGCCGCCTCGGCGCGG
This sequence comes from Micromonospora sp. NPDC049081, assembly GCF_040648835.1. Taxonomy (NCBI): domain Bacteria; kingdom Bacillati; phylum Actinomycetota; class Actinomycetes; order Micromonosporales; family Micromonosporaceae; genus Micromonospora; species Micromonospora sp. NPDC049081. The sequence goes on from NZ_JBEZEK010000003.1 coordinate 266,221, forward strand.
ACCTCCGCCTTGGTGGCGTCACCGAGCGGGAACACCGACCGGTCGAGCTGCGCGCGGGTCAACACCGCCAGCACGTACGACTGGTCCTTGGCGAGGTCGACACTGCGGCGCAGCAGCCCGTCCGGGCCGAGCCGGGCATGGTGACCGGTGACCACCGCATCGAAGCCCAGCGCCACCGCCCGGTCCAGCACCGCCGAAAACTTGATCTTCTCGTTGCAGCGCAGACACGGATTCGGGGTACGCCCGGCCGCGTACTCCGCGACGAAGTCGTCCACCACATCGGCGTGGAACCGCTCGGCCATGTCCCACACGTAGAAGGGGATGCCGATAACGTCGGCGGCCCGCCGCGCGTCCCGGGAGTCCTCCAGCGTGCAACACCCCCGGGCCCCGGTCCGGAAGGTCTGCGGGTTACGGGACAACGCCAGGTGCACCCCGGTCACGTCGTGCCCGGCGTCCACCGCCCGCGCCGCCGCCACAGCGGAGTCCACCCCGCCCGACATCGCCGCCAGAACCCTCACCAGCCACACCCCTTCTCCCCCACCAACCCTACCCACCCACCCCACCCCGTCCCTGCCCCCGCCCCGTCCCTGCCCCCGCCCCGGCCCGCCCCGGTGATCAAGAGGTTTGCGTCATCCCGGCGCCCGTTCCTGACCTGAACCTCTTGATCACCGAACACCACCACCGCCCACGTACGACGGGGCGGGCTGGAAGGCCTGCATGGGCAGGTGGGGGTGGAGGCCGGCAGGGGGCCGGGCCGGCAGAGGCGGGTGATCAAGAGGTTTGCGTCAGAATCCGGCCGACGGGTGACGTAAACCTCTTGATCACCGGGGCGGGGCGGGAGCGGGCGGAGCGGGCGGGGCGGGAGCGGGGGTCAGCGGGGGGTGCGGAGGGCGGCGGCTCGGCGGGCGCGGTCGACGGCGGCGGGTAGGGCGGCGATGAGGGCGTCGACGTCGGCGGAGGTGCTGGTGTGGCCGAGGGTGAAGCGCAACGAGGAGCGGGCCCGGTCGTGGTCGGCGCCCATCGCCAGGAGTACGTGGCTGGGCTGGGCCACCCCCGCCGAACAGGCTGAGCCGGTGGAGCAGGCGATGCCCTGGGCGTCGAGCAGGAGCAGCAGGGCGTCCCCCTCGCAACCGGGGAAGGAGAAGTGCGCGTTGCCGGGCAGCCGGTCGACGGGGTCGCCGTTGAACACCACTTCGGGCACCGCCTCCCGGACCCGTCGGACCAGGTCGTCGCGGAGCGCGGCCACCCGGGCGGCGTACTCCTGCTGGCCCTTGACCGCCGTTTCGACGGCGACCGCGAAGGCGACGATGCCGGCGGTGTCCAGGGTGCCGGAGCGGACGTCGCGTTCCTGCCCGCCGCCGTGCAGCAGCGGGGTGGCGGCGACGTCCCGGGCGAGCAGCAGCGCGCCGACGCCGGTCGGGCCGCCGAGCTTGTGCCCGGTCACGGTGAGCGCGGCGACCCCGCTGGCCGCGAAGTCGACGGGGACCTGACCGACCGCCTGCACGGCGTCGGTGTGCAACGGCACCCCGTGTTCGGCGGCGACGGCGGCCAGTGCGGCCACCGGCTGCACGGTGCCGACCTCGTTGTTGGCCCACATGGCGGTCACCACGGCGACCCGCTCGGCGTGCTCGGCCAGCTCGGTGCGCAGCCGTTCCGGGTCGAGTTTGCCGGCGGCGTCCGTGGGCAGCCAGGCGACCTCGGCGGCTTCGTGGTCGGCGAGCCAGTCGACCGCGTCGAGTACGGCGTGGTGCTCGACCGCGCTGGAGACCACCCGGACCCGGTCGGGCCGGGCTGCCCGCCTGGCCCAGAAGATGCCCTTCACGGCGAGGTTGTCGCTCTCCGTGCCGCCGCCGGTGAAGATGACCTCGGAGGGGCGGGCGCCCAGCACCGCGGCCACCCGCTCGCGGGACTCCTCCACCCGACGCCGGGCACGCCGGCCCGTCGCGTGCAACGACGACGCGTTGCCGACCTCGCGGGCGGTGGCGACGTACGCCGCCAACGCCTCGTCGAGCATCGGGGTGGTCGCCGCGTGATCCAGGTATGCCATCACTGTTCAGCGTAACGGCCGGGGCACGGACCGTCGGATGCCGGATCGCCCGTACCGAAGCGTGGGTCGACCCGGCCCGGTCGGACCGGGACCGGTTCGGTCCCGGTCCGACCGGAAGCCGGGCCGACCCACCAGCGCATCACCGGCCGTCCGGACGGCGGCACGCGGGTACGCCGGCGCGGCAGGCCGTCCGGAGGGCGGCACGGCAGCGCCCCAGGCACAGCAGCGCCGCAGGTACGGCAGCACCCCAGGCCCGCACGGCAGCGCATCAGGCAGCGCAGCGCATCAGGCCGGTACGGCCGTGACGACGATGTTGTCCCGGTAGTGCCGGGTCTTCGGGTCGAACGGGCCACCGCAGGTGATCAACGTGAGGCGCGGCTTGCCGTCGCGGGCGAAGTACCGGTCCAGTGGGATCTTCGTCTTGGCGTACTCCTCGCGGGCGACGACCCGGTAGGCCCGCTGTTTCCCGTCCGCGCCGGTGGCGGTGAGGGTGTCGCCCCGGTCGAGTTCGCGGAGCCGGAAGAACGCCCCCTTGCCCTGCTCGGAGCTGTCGACGTGGCCGGCGATCACCACCGAGCCGGCGTCGGTCTCCAGCCCGGGGCCGTACCGGTACCAGCCGATCTGGTCCACGCTCGGCGGGACGTCGAACTCGTCGGTCCGGGTGTCGACGCCCACCGGGTTGACCGTGGCGGTGACGTCGATCGCCGGGATGCGCAGCTTCACCGGTGGCACGGTCCGCTCGTCGGTCGGCAGGCCCCCGGCGGTCACCGGCACCGAGGGGCCGCCGCCGGTGCCGGTCGTCGGACTCGGCGGGTTGCTGCTGGCCAGGGCCGCCGCCTCGTCGGTGCCGACGTCGTCGGCCGGTTGCGATCCGCAGGCCACGACGGTGGCGATGGTGAGCGCGGCGACGCCGGCGGCCATCGCCGCCAGCGCCCCGCGGTGTCGCACCGTCACCGGCGACCGGTCCGGGTGGTGGCCACCCGCGCCCCACCGCCGACCAGCAGCAGTACGCCGGCGCCCGCCAGCACGTACCACCAGGTGTCGACGCCGGTGCCGGCCTGCCCGCCGGTGCCGCTGGGCACCCCACCCGGGGCGGAGTGCAGACCGGTGATGGTCTGGGCGACCACGTCGAGGTTCTTGGCCTCGGCCGAGCCGATCGCGTAGACGATGGTGGCGGTGCCCTCCTTGAGGTTGAGGTCCGCCGGGCCGATCGCCACGGTGTCGGTGCCGGCCAGTACCACGTCGGCCTTGACCGTGCCCGCGTCGACGTCCGCCTTGGCCTCCTTCGGGTTGGTGAGGTCCTCGAAGACCGGCTTGCCACCGGCCCGGACGTCGACCGCCGGGGCGGCGGCGGTGTGCCGGACGATCAGTCGGGCCTTGCCGGCGGCCAGCTTGGCGGTGTCGTTGACGAAGGGGGTGATCTGCGGCTTGCCGTCCGCGCTGAGGTGCGCGGCGAGACTGATGTTGGCGCCGCCGGGCACCTTGGCGTCGTCGACCTTGAGGATCGCGCTGCCCACCGGCTCACCCGGCTTGGTCAGCGCGATGTCGTACTCGCCCTCGGGCAGGGTCAGCGGGCCGGCCACGTCACCGGGCTTGAAGTTGTCGAGGGTCTTCTCGCCGTTGACGTAGACGTCGACCGGGGTGTCCGGGATGCCGTGCACGACGGAGACCTTGGACGAGGCGGCGTACGCCGGGGTCGTGGTCGCGGCGCCGACGCCCGCGAAGGCCAGGGCGGCCACCGCGCCGCCTGCGGCGACCCGACGGAAGATAGCGAGCTGCATGTCTGCCTCCTGGTGATTGGTACTGGTTCGTCAGGTCTGGCTTGCAGAACGGGTTACGCCACCCGTCGCACCGCCGGATGCAGCCGGACACCACTTTCTTTTTCTTCGTCCGGGGTGCATCCGGGGCCACCCCCGGTGACGAAGAGCAGGTGAGACGAGTGGAGGCGAACACGGACCGGGAGAGTGGGGCGGAGGCTGTGGGCGTTACAGTCGGGCATGCCCCAGGGAAGGCGACCCGCCCGGTGACAGCGGTGGGAACAGCAGGCCAGGAACCCGAACCCCCACCCCCCGACGAGTTGGCCGCGCGCTTCCGGGCGGGCGACGAGAGCGCGCTGCGGGAGGCGTACGACCGGTACGGCCGGGCCGTGCACCACCTGGCCACCAGCACGCTGGCCAACCGCAGCGACGCGGAGGACGTGACCCAGGCGACGTTCGTCGCCGCCTGGTTGGGACGGGACACCTTCGACCCGGCCAAGGGTTCACTGATCGGTTGGCTGCTCGGCATCGGCCGGCGCAAGGTGATCGACCGGCTGCGCGCCTCGGCGCGGGAGATGCGGGTGGTGGAGACGGTCCGGCAGCTGCCCGAGCCGGTCGCCACCGGCGGGGACCCGGACACCGTGGTCGACCGGCTGGTGGTCGCCGACGAGTTGGCCCGGCTCCCGGACGACCAACGGCGGATGTTGGAGCTGGCCTTCTACGACGACCTGACCCACCAGCAGATCGCGACGGTGACCGGAGTGCCGTTGGGCACGGTCAAGAGCCACATCAGACGGGGCATGGCGAGCTTGAAACGCAGATGGGAGGTGGACGGTGCAGCACCTGGACCACGACCGGCTGGTCTTTCTGGCGCTCGGTGAGAGCGAGGCGGACCACGGTGAGACCGACCATCTCGGTGGCTGCGTGACCTGCCGGGGCGAGCTGGACACCCTCCGGCACGTCGCCGGGCTGGGCGCGCAGACCCAGGGCCTGCACGACCTGCCCGACCCGCCGGCCCACCTCTGGGCGGGCATCCTGGCCGAACTCGACGCCGTCGCGCAGGCGCCGTCGTCGGCGCAGGCACACCGTCAGGATCTCGGGCCCGACCCGACGGGGGTACGTCCCGTGCCGGCACAGCCGGCCACCGGTGACGACGTCGACCCGGCGTACCGGCAGCTGTCGGCGGTGACCGGCGACCGGCCGGGTTCCCGGCGGCGGCAGTCGTCCCCGGGTAGCGGGCGGGCCGCCGGACGACCGGCGGGCCGGTCCCGACGGTGGCCCCGCTGGGCGACCACGGTCGTCTCGGCGACCGCCGCCGCGGCGATCGCGGTGCTCGGCACCGTCGCCGTCCTCGGTGACCGGGACTCCACACCCCGGCAGGAGGTGCTGGCCAGCGCACCACTGGCCGCGTACGGCAGCACGCCGAAGGAGGCCAACGGTGACGCCCGGGTCTTCGCCGACGGCCGACTGCATCTGCACGTCGCGAATCTCCCGGACGTTGCGGGGTACTACGAGGTCTGGCTGATCAATCCGACGAGCATGGAGATGTTCTCGGTGGGTGTGCTGCGGGGTAGCTCGGGTGACGCGCTGCTGCCCCTGCCCCCGAATGTGGATCTCCAGGCGTACTCGGTGGTCGACGTCTCCGCCGAGCAGTACGACAACAAGCCCGCCCACTCCGGCGACAGCCTGCTGAGGGGCACCCTGACGGGCTGATCGGTGGGCCGGTTCAGCTCCCCGGCCCGCCGATCAGCTCCCCTCACCACGGCCGGAACCGGGGTCGTGCCCCCGTCTTCCGGGTCGTTGCGCATTCCGGCGCCGGCCGGGTCGCCGGGCAGCGCCGCCGCCCGCCCGGCACCACGCCGGACCCGGCACCACGCCGGACCCGGCACCACGCCGGACCGGTCACCACGACGGAGCCGCCGCCCGGGCGGACCGGACGGCGGCTCCAGTGCTGACCCGGTTCGGGTCACTTACGCTTGCGGATCTCCTCGGCGGCCTGCGGCACGATCTTGAACAGGTCGCCCACCACGCCGTAGTCGGCCAGCTCGAAGATCGGGGCCTCGCCGTCCTTGTTCACGGCGACGATCGTCTTCGAGGTCTGCATGCCGGCCCGGTGCTGGATCGCACCGGAGATGCCCAGCGCGACGTAGAGCTGCGGGGAGACGGTCTTGCCGGTCTGCCCGACCTGGAACTGGTGCGGGTAGTAACCGGAGTCGACCGCCGCGCGGGACGCCCCGACGGCACCGCCGAGCAGGTCGGCCAGCTCCTCGACCAGCTTGAAGTTGTCGGCGTTGCCGACGCCGCGACCGCCGGAGACGACGATGCCGGCCTCGGTCAGCTCGGGGCGGGAGCCCTTCTGCTCGGCGACCCGCTCGACGACCTTCGCCAGCTTGTCGGTGTCGGTGACCGCGACGGTGAGCTGCTCGACGGCCGGGGTGGCCGCCGCCGGCGTCGGGGTGACCGAGTTCGGCCGTACGGTGACCAGCGGCAGGCCCTTGGTGACCTTGGACTTGACGATGGTGGAGCCGGCGAAGGCGACCTGGGTGGCGGTGCCGTCGGCGTCGAGGCCGACCACGTCGGTCAGGATGCCGTTGTCCAGCTTGACGGCCAGCCGGGCGGCGATCTCCTTGCCCTCCTGGGCCGAGGCCAGCAGGACGGCGGCCGGCTGCACCCGGTTGACCAGTTCGGCCAGCACGGTCGCCTTGGGGGCGACCAGGTGACCGTCGATCTCCTCGCTCTCGGCGGCGTAGATCTTCTCCGCGCCGTACTCGCCGAGCTTGGCGCTCAGCGCGTCGGCGGCACCGGCGCCGCCGAGCACCACGGCGCTCGGGGTGCCCAGCCCGCGGGCGAGGGTCAGCATTTCCAGGGTGACCTTCTTGACGCCGAACTCCCTGGTGGCTTCGACGACGACGAGTACCTCAGCCATGTTCAGACCCCTCAGACGAACTTCTCGGTGGCGAGGAACTCGACCAGCTTGACGCCGCCCTCGCCCTCGTCGGTGATCTTGGCGCCGCCGGAACGCGGCGGACGCCTGGTGTGCTCGACGACGGCGCTGGTGGCGCCCTCGAAACCCACCTCGGTCGGGGCGACGCCCAGGTCGGCCAGGGACAGCGTCTTCACCGGCTTCTTCTTGGCGGCCATGATGCCCTTGAAGGAGGGGTAGCGCGGCTCGTTGATGGTGTCCCAGACGGAGACCACGGCCGGGGTCGAGGCGGTGACCACCTCGTAGCCCTCCTCGGTCTGCCGCTCGACGGTCAGCGTGCCGCCGTCGACGGTGAGCTTGCGGGCACCGGTCAGCGCGGCGACCCCCAACCGCTCGGCGAGCATGTGCGGCATGACCTGGACCCGGCCGTCGGTCGACTCGGCGCCGCAGATCACCAGGTCGGCGCCCAGCTGCCCGAGGGCGGCGGCGAGCACCTTCGAGGTGGCCACCGCGCAGGACCCGTGCAGGGCGTCGTCGAGGACGTGCACGGCGGCGTCGGGGCCCATGGAGAGCGCCTTGCGGATCGACTCGGTGGCCCGGTCGGGCCCCATGGTCAGGATGGTGACCTCGCCACCGTGCGCTTCCTTGATCTTCAGCGCCTCCTCGATGGCGTACTCGTCCATCTCGTTGATGACGTTGTTCGCCGAACCGCGGTCGACGGTGTTGTCGTCAGCACGCAGGTTGCGGTCCGCGCCCGAATCAGGCACCTGCTTGACGAGTACGACGATGTTCATCGCGATTCGACAACCCTCCTGTTGGTGGTGTGCGATCTGCTCGCCCGGTTAAGGGCGGAGCTTTGCGCGTCGTTGACACCCGGTCAACCGCGGGCTGCTGTGCAGTTGCCCACGAACGCAATGTTACCTGCCAGTAGGTTAACCCTCCGGGTCACCCGCGGTGACACAGCTCACCGCGACAGGCGCACCCCGACGCAGAGCCGGCAGCCCACCCCTCGACCTGACCACCCACCGAGAGTCGGGCCGCGACCTCGTCGGGGCGGTGGCGGACGTCGAAAGCGGTGAACCGCAGGAACCGGTCGGCACCAGCACGACCGGCCACCCCGGACCGGCGACCTCGGGGTCGATCAGGGCCGCCGAACCGGCCCCGGGTCAGCCCGGCGCGACCGGGCACACGCGACCCGATCAGGCCGGCTCGACGGGCCCGGCCAGGGCGGTCCTGATCCGCTCGATGGCGTCCGCCTCGGCCGGCGTCACCCCCCGGTGCGCACTGGCCACCTGCTCCGCCGCCGTCACCACCAGCTCGCGGTACGCCGACAGGTCGGCCGGCGACTTCTCCCGCAGGATGTCCACCGCACGCCCCAACGCCGGCAGCACCACCGACTCGATCTCCAGCGCCGAGTCCCGGGGCAGCCGGGGCAGCCCGCCCGCGGTCAGCGCCTCCTTCACCAGGCCACTGGCCCCGGCGAACGCCCCGGACGCGGCGAAGCTCTCCCGGATCATCGCGAACACGCCCGGATCGGCGTTCGACACCAGGAAGACCGCCCCGAAGGCACCCGTCTTGAGAACCTGCTGCTCGTCGTCCGTCAGTCGCTGCTCCATCATCACGGAGTGTAGACGTAGGGGGTGGTCGTGGTGACCGGTACGAAGCCGAGTCGCTCCAGGATCGGCCGGCTGTCCTCCGAGGCGTCCACCTGCAACAACGTCTTGCCCCGCTGGTCGGCCAGCCGGGCCCGGTAGGCCACCAGCGCCCGGTAGATGCCCCGACGCCGCCACTGTTCGAGCGTCGAACCGCCCCACAGGCTGGCGAAGCCGGTGCCGTTGAGGTAGCGCACCCAACCGGCGCTGACCACCGTCTCCCCCGCCTCGGCCACCACCACCGTGATCGACTGCGGGTCCGCCTCGATCTCCCGGGCCAGCCCGGTGACCAGGTGGGATCGGTCGCTGCGCCAGACCTCCTCCTCCATCGCGGCGATCCGCTCCAGGTCGACCAGACCGGTGACCTCGCGCAGCCGTACCCCCTCGGGGAGCACCGGCACGGCACCCGCCAGCGGCGCGACCGGCCCGATCAGCACGGTCTCCCGGTCCTCCGGCACGAAGCCGGCGGCGCGCAGCCGGTCCGGCAGGTCGGCGGGCTCGTCGTGGGTGTTGTGCTTCCACTCCACCGACTCGCCGCGCTGCCGGAACAGCTCGACCTGCCGGACGATCAGCGCATCCAGGTCATCCCCGACCAGCCCGTCCAGGGTGCGGTAGGTGAGGAAACCGCCATGGTCCAGACCCAGGATGCGCACCAGCGGGCCGTCGTGTTCGACGGTCACGCCGGCCGGGACCGGGTCGGGGATCTCCGGCCGGAGCTGCCGGTCGTAGGTGTCGCGCAGGGTGGAGGCATCAAGATCGGTCATCGCCCCAGGCTATGTCGACGGTAAAGCGGATAATCGGCGTCGTGTGGCAGGCGATCAGACGGTGGTTCGACCCGTCGGACCTCAACTCCGTGGGCAGCACCCCCGACTACCGCTTCTCGCTGGCCAACGAACGGACCTTCCTGGCCTGGCTGCGCACCGGGCTGGCGCTGATCGCGGGCGGGCTGGCCGCCGCCCAGTTCCTCCCACCGCTGCCACTGCGCCACCTGCGGGAGGCGATCGCCGTGGCGCTGCTGCTGCTCGGCGCGACCGTCGCCGTCCGCGCGGTGGACCACTGGTCCCGCACCGAACGGGCCATCCGGCTCGGCGAACGCCTGCCGGCCTCCCGCTTCCCGGCCGTCCTCGCCCTGACCGTGGCGGTAGGCGCGCTGCTGCTGGTGGTGGCGGTCCTGGCGCGCGGGGTGAGCGGGTGACCGGGGTGTCGGCGGGCGGGGACGGCACCCGCGATCCCGGCCTGCAACCGGAGCGCACTCGGCTGGCCTGGCGGCGCATGGGGCTGGCGTACACGGTGGTGACCGTGCTGGCGGTCCGGTTGGCGCTGACCGGCGACACCGCCGGTGCCCTGCTGGCCGGGGTCACCGTGGCGACCTGGTGGGCGACGCTGGTGGTGGGCTGGGGGCGGGCCACCGGTCGCCGGCAGGCCCGGATCGACACCCACGCCGTTCCGCTGATGGCCCTCGGCACGACCGGTCTGGCACTGCTGTGCGTGGCGCTGGTGCTGCGTGGGGTGTGGTGACGCGCACGGCTGCGCCATGATGGGGGCATGGCCCGGCTCTATGTGGTGTTGTTCCTGCTCCAGGTGGTGCTCGCCGCCGGTGCGCTGATCAGTTGCCTCTCCGCGGAGGACGAGGGGATCCGGGGGCTGCCCCGGTTCGCCTGGGTCCTGGTCATCCTGGTCTTCCCGTTGGTCGGCTCGATCGCCTGGTTCCTCGCCGGTCGACCCGCCCCCACGGGTGACCGGCGCGGCGGATGGCCGTCCGGCACCGGCTCCCGGCGACCCGTCGCGCCCGACGACGACCCCGAGTTCCTGAAGTCGATCGACGAACGCGCCAGCCGGGACGACAACGCCCTCTTCCAGCGCTGGGAGGAGGACCTCCGCCGCCGGGAGGACGACCTGCGCCGGCACGACGGGAAGCGCCCCCGCGACGGTGCGCCGCCACGGGAGGACACCCCGCCCGCCGACCACCCGCCGACCCGACAGGACGCCGCACCGCACGACGGCGAACGACCCCGCGAGGGCGACCGGCCCGAGATCTGACCCCGCCGGGGTCACCCGCACACACCGGGTGACCCCGAACGTCGCCGCCCCGGTCACAACCGACGGCGTAGGCCCCTGACCGCGAGCGGGGCGAAGACGGCGGCGATGACGACCGCCCAGAGCAGCGACTGGAGCACCGGCCCGGCGACCGGCCCGCCGACCAGCAGGCCGCGCAGTGCGTTCGCCAGGATGGTCACCGGGTTCACCTCGACCCAGTGCTGGAGCCAGGACGGCATCGTCTCGGTCGGCACGAAGGCGTTGCTGGTGAAGCTCAGCGGGAAGATCACCGTGAAGCCGAAGATCTGCACCTTGTCCGGCTCACTGACCAGCACCCCGACCAGCACCGACATCCAGGCGGCGGCCAGCGAGAAGACCAGCAGCAGCGCGAACGCGGCGAGCAGGCCGAGCAGGCCGTTGCCGAGCCGGAAGCCGAGGATCATCCCGACGCCGAGCAGCAGCGACAACGACCACGCCTGCTTGACCGTGTCGGCGACGATCCGGCCGGCGAGCGGGGACCACCGGGCCACCGGCAGCGACCGCAGCCGGTCGAAGACACCCTTGGTGAGGTCCTGGTTCAGCCCGAAGCCGGTGGTCATGGTGGCGAAGAAGGCGTTCTGCACGATGATGCCGGGCAGCGCGAAGGTGAGATATTCCCCCGGGCTGCCCGAGATCGCCCCACCGAAGACGTACGTGAAGAGCAACACGAACATCACCGGTTGGATGCTCAGGTCGAGCAGCTCCATCGGGTTGTGCTTGATCTGCACCAGGCTGCGCCAGGCCAACGTGCCGGTGTGCCGCAGGCCGGCGGCCGGGCTGAGCCGGCGGGCCGGTACGGGTCGGGCCGACGGGGCGGCGACGGTCACGGCGGTCATGCCGGGCTCCCTTCCAGGGCGTCAGCGGTGTCGGCCAGGTCGGCGGTGTCGGCGGTGTCCTCGGCGCGGTGGCCGGTGAGGGAGAGGAACACCTCGTCGAGGCTGGACCCGCGCAGGGCCAGCTCGGCGACCTGCACCTCGGCGTCGTCGAGCCGGCGCACCACGGCGGGCAGCGCGCCCGGACCGTTGACCGGCGCGCTGACCGTGGTCTGGGTGACCTCCGGGTCGACCCCGGTCACCTCGCCGACGACGGCGAGCACGGTGGCCAGGTCGGTGGCCTCGACCGGCCGGACCGTCAGCACCTGGCCGCCGGTCTTGGCCTTCAGCTCCTCCGGGGTGCCCTGGGCGATCACCCGACCGTGGTCGACCACGGCGATCTCGTCGGCCAACTGGTCGGCCTCCTCCAGGTACTGCGTGGTCAGCAGCACGGTCACCCCCTCGGCGACCAGACCCCGGACGATGTCCCACAGGTCGTTGCGGCTGCGCGGGTCGAGGCCGGTGGTCGGCTCGTCGAGGAAGAGCACCTGCGGCCGACCGACCAGGCTGGCCGCCAGGTCGAGCCGGCGGCGCATCCCGCCGGAGTAGGTCTTCGCGGCCCGGCCGGCGGCGTCGGTTAGCTGGAACCCGGCCAGCAGCTCCGCGGCCCGGTCCCGGGCGTCGCGCCGGGACAGGCCCAGCAGCCGGCCGATGAGCAGCAGGTTCTCGGTGCCGGTCAGGTTCTCGTCGACCGAGGCGTACTGGCCGGTGAGGCCGATCAGCTGGCGGACCTGGTGGGCGTCGCGGCGGACGTCGTACCCGCCGACGGTGGCGTGGCCCGCGTCGGCGGTGAGCAGGGTGGCGAGCACCCGTACCGCGGTGGTCTTACCGGCGCCGTTGGGGCCGAGCAACCCGAAGACCGTCCCGGTGGGCACCTCAAGGTCGACCCCGGCCAGGGCGGTGGTGGCGCCGAACCGGCGCACCAGACCCTCGGCGCGGATGGCGAATGTCATCAGAACTCCCGTCGTTATCGCTGGATCGTCCAACGATGGGCGAGGGGTCTGACGTTACGTGTGTCGCCGCTGACATTCCGCCGATTTATCCGCCCGGCAGAACACGACCGCCGCCGGGTCCGGCGGCGGCCGTGGGCCGGGTGGTCAGGCCAGGTTGGACGAGCGCGGGTACGCGTCGGCCGGGTCGGTGAGCACGTTGACCAGGTACGGCACCCCGGCGTCGAACGCCCGCCCCAGCGCCGGGCCGAGGTCGGCGGCCTTCGCCACCGTCTCCCCGGCCCCGCCGAGCGCCTCGACCACCTTGTCGTAGCGCAGTTCGGGCTGCAGGTCGGCCGCGACGTCGTAGCCGTACATGGCCCGCATCGGGTGCTTCTCCAGCCCCCAGATGCCGTTGTTGCCGACCACGATCACCACCGGCAGCCGCTGCCGGACCAGCGACTCGACGTCCATCAGCGAGAACCCGGCCGCGCCGTCGCCCATCAGCACGCAGACCTGCCGGTCGGGGTGGCTGACCCGGGCCCCCATCGCGTAGCCCATCCCGGTGCCCAGGCAGCCGTACGGGCCGGGGTCGAGCCAGGTGCCGGGCTGCGACGGCTCCAGGTAGCGCCCGGCGTACGAGACGAAGTCGCCGCCGTCGCCGATGGTGATCGCGTCCGGGGCGAGAGCCCGGCGCAGCTCGCCGTAGACCCGGGCCGGGCGGATCGGGTCGGTGTCGGCGGCCATCTCCCCGGCGTCGCGTGCCTTCGCCGCGTCCTCGGCGGTGCGCAGCCGGGCGATCCAGTCGGCGTGGTCGGCCCGGTCGCCGGTGTGGTCGGCGAAGGCGGACAGGATCAGCCGCAGGTCACCGGCGGGGCTGGCGGCGGGCTGGACGTGCCCGGCCCGCTGGGTGGGGGCGTCGACGACGTGCACCACCGCCGCGTCGCCGAAGTCGCCGAAGCTGAGCCGGAAGTCCAGCGGGGTGCCGACGACGACCACCACGTCCGCGTCGCCGAGGGCGACCCGGCGGGCCTTGGCGAAGGCGAGCGGGTGCTGCGGCGGGAGCGCACCGCGGCCCATGCCGTTGGTGAAGACCGGCACCTGCAACGCCTCGGCGGCCTCGCGGAGCGCGGCGACGGCGTCCCCGGCGTACACGTCGGAACCGGCGATGATCACCGGGCGGTCGGCGGCGGCGATCAACCGGGCCGCCTTCGTCACCTCGTCCGGGTCGGGTTCGACCGGGGCGACGGCGGTCGGGGCGGCCAGTTCGGTGTCGCCGACGGAGAAGATCGCCTCCAGCGGGAAGTCGAGGAAGACCGGGCCCCGGTGCGGGGTGAGCGCGGTGGTCAACGCGGCGGAGACCGCGCGGGGGATGTCGTCGGCGGTGAACACCGTCTCGGCGTGCTTGGTGACGGGGGCGACCAGCGGCAGGTGGTCCATCTCCTGGAGGCTGCCGGAACCCCAGCGGAACTGCGGGGCCCGGCCGCCCAGCACCAGCACCGGTGAGGCGTTGAAGAAGGCGCTGGTCAGGCCGGAGACGCCGTTGGTGACGCCGGGGCCGGCGGTGAGTACGGCGAGGCCGGGGCGGCGCTGAAGCTTGGCCACCGCCTCGGCGGCGAAGACGGCGGACTGCTCGTGCCGGACGTCGTAGATCGGGAAGCCGGTGGTGTGCGCGGCGTCGTAGAGCGGGAAGACGTGCCCGCCGGAGAGGGTGAACATCTCCCGTACGCCGTGCGCCCGCAGTGCCGCCAACGCCAGCGCTCCGCCGTGGCCCTCGACCCGTTCCGTCATCGCCGCTCCCTCGTCCGCTGACCGGAGTCACACGCTACTGGCCGGTAGGCGGGATGTGAACACCTCCCGGCACGGCGTCGGCGGCACCACCACCATCGCGCCGGGAGTCCGCCCCGGACCGGCAGGAGCGCGGCCCGGGGCGGGACGGGTCAGCGGCCGGTGAAGTCCGGCTTGCGCTTCTCGACGAACGCGGCCATCCCCTCGCGGCGGTCGTCGGTGGCGAAGAGCGCGGCGAAGAGCTGGCTCTCCCACGCCAGCCCGGAGGTCAGGTCCATGTCCAGGCCGGCGTCGACCGCCAGTTTCGCCGCCCGCAACGCCTGCACCGGCCCGGTCAGGTACGGCCGCACCAACGCGACGGCGGTGTCGTAGACCTCGGCGGCCGGGGCGACCCGGTCGGCCAGCCCGATCCGCAGCGCCTCCGCCGCGTCCACCATCCGGCCCGACATGATCAGATCCTTGGCGCGGGCCGGGCCGACCAGCCGGGCCAGCCGCTGGGTGCCGCCCGCACCGGGGATGACGCCGAGTTTGATCTCCGGCTGGCCGAGCTTGGCGTCCTCGGCCACCACCCGCCAGTCACAGGCCAGCGCCAGCTCACAGCCGCCACCGAGGGCGTACCCGGTGATCGCGGCGACCACCGGCTTGGGGATCCGGGCGAGTGCGCCGACGGCGCTGGACAGGTCGGCGGCCCGCTCCGCCATGTCCACGTAGGACATGTCGGCCATCTCCTTGATGTCGGCGCCGGCGGCGAAGACCTTCTCCCCGCCGTACACGATGACGGCGCGGACGGCCGGGTCGGCGGAGGCGGCCGTCGCGGCGGCCCGCAACTCCTCCTGGACCTGCTTGTTGAGCGCGTTCATCGGCGGCCGCTCCAGCCGGATGGTGCCGATGCCGTCCCTGGTCTCCAACCGCACGAACTCGCTCACGCCACCCCTACTTCCTCGTCGAAGTCGTGCCAACCTTACGACCCGGATCGTTGGGGTACGTAGTCTGGTGTTCGCCACCCGCGCCCGGGAGTCCCGCCATGATCACGTATTACGACGACCGGTCGGTGCAGGTCACCTCCACCGCCATCCGGGTCGACGGTCGCGCCTTTCCGCTGGCCGAGATCGGCCTGGTCTGGCACCGCCGGGGCGACCGCTCCTGGCGGGTACTCGCCGGACGGGGGGCGATCGGCGCCGCCCTGGCCGGCCCCCTGGTGGCTGCGGTGATCGGCATCGCGGTGGCGGTCTGGCTGCACCGCTCCCCCACCGTCACGCTCGCCATCGTCGGCGCGTCGGTGCTGGTCGGGCTGGCCGTCGGGCCGGTCGCCGACTTCCTCTTCGACCACCTGGACCGCTCCTACGACCAGGGCAGCCGACAGCGTGAGCTGTGGGTCCGCTGGCATGGACGGCCGGTGCTGCTGCTGCGCACCGGCGACGCGCTGCGCTTCGGCCGGATCTACCGGGCGGTGCAGCGGGCGATGGAGAACACCGCGCCACCGCCCCGGGCCGGCCACGACCCCGGGCCGCCGTTGCGCACGGAGCGCCACGGCGGGTCGACGGCCGGCACCGGGCGGCAGCACGCGACCGGCTCGCCCGGCGACGGCCCCGGGCCCCGCCGCAGGTCGTAGCCGTCCGCACCACCCGTCGCCCCGGGTACCGACCACCAGGTCACCGGGCCGGCGAAGCACCGGCCGACCGGCAGCCGGCCCCCAGGAGGGCCCGATCGACCGAACACGGCCCGGCACCGGCCGGCTGCGAACGGTTAGGGTTAGTGATGACCCTCTATTACCGGGACGACACGGTGCAGGTGACCTCCGAGTCGATCACGGCCGGCGGGCAGATCGTCCGGATCGCCGACGTGGCGTACGTCTGGCACGCCCGGGGGGCCACCACGATGGCCGTCCGGTCCCGCATCCTCGGACGCGGCGTACTGGTGCTGCTGCTCTCGCTGCCCCCCTTGGTCGCCCTGGTCTGCGTGGTCTCACTGCTCTGGTCGGCACAGGACCGCGGCGAATGGAAGCCGGCCCTGCTCGTGCTTGCCGCCTGCGCCGTCGGGGTGCTCGCCCTGCTGCCCTTCCTGGAGCTGCCGCTGGGCTGGCTGGACCGCTCCTACGAACGCGGCAACCGGGTCAACGAGCTGTGGGTGCAGCACCTCGGTCAGGAAGTGATGCTGCTGCGCACCCCCGACGCGCTACGGTTCGGACAGATCTACCGCGCCGTCCAACGCGCGGTCGAACAGCAGGGGGAACACCGATGAGCACCCGTCGCGGCGAGGCCGTCGCCCTGGCCGGTCTGCTCGCCCTGGCCGGCGTCACCCACTTCGCGAAGCCCCGCCCGTACGACCGGATCGTGCCCCGGGCACTGCCCGGACCCGCCCGCCGCTGGACGTACGCCAGTGGGGTGGTCGAGCTGCTGGTGGCGGCGGCGCTGGCGCACCCGGCCACCCGACGCCGGGGCGGTCTGGCCGCAGCGGCGCTGTTCACTGCGGTGTTCCCGGCCAACGTGCAGATGGCGGTGGACTGGCGACGGCAACCCCCGCTGCGCCGGGCGGTCGCCTACGGGCGGGTGCCCCTGCAGGCGCCGCTGATCTGGTGGGCGCTGCGGGTGGCCCGCGCCCGGCCGTGACCCCCGCTGCGCCGGCTGAGGGTCAACTCAGGGGCAACGCGGTGGCGACCGGCCAGGCCAACAGGACCGCGCCCACCACCGCCGGTGACCACCGGGGCGCACCGGCCCGCCGCAGCACCGCCGCCCAGGCGGCCTGCCAGCCGAGGAGCACCGCGAGCAGCGGCACCACCAGCAGTACGAACCCGGGGGCCAGCCCCACCACGGCCGCCCCGGTCAGCGCCGGCACGACCAGCGCGCCGACCGCCGCGTACCGCCAGCTCCGGCCGTCCGTCACCAGCTCGGCACCGGCCAGGAAGACCAGACAGGCGACCGCCACCACGGGCAGCAGCCACCACCGGGGGCCCACCGGCACGGCCCAGGTGAGACCCAGGTGGATCGGCACGGCGACGGCGATCGCGGCGTACCCGGTCAGCAGCAGAACGGCGACCACGGACCGCACCGGCGTGCGGCCCCCGGGTGGCACGGCGGCCGGGTCGGGCCCGCCGGCAGGAGCCGGGGCGGCGGGGACCGACGTGGCCGCGCCGACCTGGGTTGCAGCCGTAGCCGGGGCGGCGGCCGGGGTTGCGGCCGGGGCCGGGGTTGCAGCCGGAGCGGTGGCCGCATCGAGGGCGGGGGGCCACGTGTGCAGCGGCCACCAGCGTGCGGCGGCCAGCAGGACGCCGGTGACCAGCAGGAAACCGGTGAGGTAACCACCCATCGCAAGGGGGAGCCGGTCGGTGGGCGTCACCGCACCCGACAGCACGCCCACGCCGATGGCGCACGCCGCCACCGCCACCACGACCGGGGCGACCGTGACCGGTCGGCCGGGCCCGCGGCGGGCGGACGGCGGCACCCGCCGCGGGCCCAACAGCAGCGCCGCCAACGGGGCGAAGCCCAGCACGAACCCGAGCAACAGCAGCCCAGCCGGGACCAGCCGGGCGACCGGCCGCGGTGCCGTGGTGCCGCCACCGCCGACCCAGGCGGCGACCTCCGCGTGGGTACGGCCGGCGAAGAGCACCGAGACATGTTCCGTCCCCGGCACCACCACCAGTCGTCGGCCGGCACCCCGGCGGGCGGTCGCCTCGGCGGTGGCGCGGAAGTCGGGGAACTCGAGACCGCCGACGATCAGCAGCAGCCCCTCCGGCCGGCCGTCGGGCAGCTCGCTGCCGTCGGGCAGTGAGATCGCCACGGTCCGGGCGATGTCGGGATGACTGGCGGCGTACCGGGTCACCGCGCCCGCGCCCATCGAGTCGCCGAGCAGCACGATCCGCGCCGGGTCGACGTCGGGCCGGCCGCGCAGGTGGGCGACGGCGACGGCCAGGTCGTGTTCGAGGACGGCACGGGAGTCGATGTCGTCGCGCCCCGCCCCGACCAGCGGTGCCGGATTACCGCCGTGCCCGGCGAAGTCGACCAGCAACGCGACCACACCCTGCCGGGCGAGCGTGTCGGCGAACGGACGCATCAGCCGGGCCGAACCGGCGAAACCGTGGGCGATCACCACCCCCGGCCGACGTCCCCGCGCCGGCCCGGCCCCCGTCCCGCCCGGTGTTTCGGCCCGTACCTCGGTCAACGGCACCCCGTCGACGGTCACCTGCCGGGTGGTCAGCCCGGCGTCCGCCCGGGACAGCCCGTAGCCGCCGGTGAACACGGCGAGCACGGCGAGGATCGCGAGGCCCGCCAGACCACGACCGGCCGGCGTCACCCCGCGGGGGCGGACCGACATGCCGGCACCCTACCGCCCGGCGCGACGGCCGCTTTCCGGCCGGCCCACACCCGCGCCCCGGCCCTGACCGAACCCCCTGGCCCCGCCCCCGTTCCCGTCCCACCGTGGTCCCGCCGTCTCGGCCCCTGGTCCGGATCTGGCCCCACCGCTGGTCCGGACCTGGCCCCACCCCTGGCCCGGACCTGGCCCCGGCTGGGATCCCACCCCCGGTCCGGATCTGCTCCCGCCCCTGGTCCGGGTCTGGTCCCGTCCCTAGGCCGGCCCGGGCCCGACCGTGCCGACGGGCAGCACTGGCCGAGCCGACGCACACTGGGGGACATGGCCCTCTCCCTGCCCCGACCGACCGCCGTCGTCGGCCTCACCCGTGCCGCCCTCGACCAGGCGGTCGGGTCGGCCGCCTCGTTCGCCGCCGTGCCGGCCCGTGCCTTCGCCGTGCTCGACGGGGTGGAGGCGCTCCTGACCCGGATCAACGGGGTGGTGGACCGGATCGAGGAGACCCTGGACCGGACCGACCGGGTGCTCACCGACGCCGAGACGGCGGTGCGTGAGGTGGCGGTGATCAGCACGGCGGCCACCACGGCCATCGTGCAGGCCACCGAGGTCGCCGGGGCGGCGGCCGTGGTGGTGGCCGAGGCCGAACGGGTCTCCGGGGCGGCAGCCGTGGTGGTGGCCGAGGCCGGACAGGTCGCCGGGGCGGCAGCCGGCCTGGTGGCCGAGGCCGGACAGGTGTCCCGGGCCGCCGGCACCGTGATCGCCGAGGCCGGGGCGGTGGCGGGTCGGGCCGCCGGCACGGTGGCCACCGCTGAGGGCGCCGCCACCGTCGCGGCGGAGCTGCTGACCGCGTACGAGCCGGCCTTGCGTCGGGGTGCGCCGATGGCGAACCGGTTCGTCGCCGAGCTGAGCCACGAGGAGGTGGTCGCGGCGATCCGGCTGGTCGACGAGCTGCCCAAGCTCAAGGAGCACCTGACCTCGGACGTGCTGCCGATCCTGGCCACCCTGGACCGGGTCGGCCCGGACCTGCACGACCTGCTCGACGTGACCCGCGACCTCAAGCTCGCCGTCGCCGGCATCCCCGGCCTCGGCATGTTGCGCCGCCGGGGCGAACGGCTCAGCGACGACCCGGCCGGCTGAGCCACCGGTCAGCAGGATGACGCCGGGCCGGGCCGCGCGGTCGGTCCGGCGGCCGGGGCGATCGCGGCGTCGGCGACAGGGCGGGCCGGGACGCGACCGTCGGGGCGCCCCGCTCGTCACGGGGTGTACAGGGCGTCGATCTCGGCACGGCGGGGCAGGGCCACGGACGCGCCGAGCCGGCGGACGCAGGCCGCACCGGCCGCCGCCGCCCAGCGCACCGCGTCGACCACCTCGCGACCCTCACCCCAGGCCACGGCCAGGGCGGCGGTGAACGCGTCTCCGGCGGCGGTCGTGTCGACCACGTCCACGGCGACGGGTGGCACGTGCACGGCCCGGCCGTCCCGCTCGACGTACCAGGCGCCCTCGCCGCCGAGGGTGAGTACCGCCCTGGGCACCAGGGCCAGCAGCGCCGCCGGCTCCTCGCGCCCCCGGCCGGTGAGCAGCTGCGCCTCGGTCTCGTTGACCACCAACAGGTCCACCGCGGCGAGCAGCTCGGCGGGCACCTGCCGGGCCGGCGCGGCGTTGAGGATCACCCGGGTACCGGCGGCACGGGCGGCCACCGCCGCCTCGGTCACCGTCTCGACCGGGATCTCCAACTGGGCGACCAGCACGTCCGCCCCGCGTACGACGTCCAGCTCGGCGTCGGTGAGCGCGGTGAAGGCGGCGTTCGCGCCGGGGGTGACCAGGATGGCGTTCTCCCCGGCGGCGTTGACCATGACCAGCGCCACCCCGGACGCCCCGTACACCACCCGCAGATGGCTGGTGTCCACCTGCGCGGCGGTGATCCGGGCCCGCAGGGTGACCCCGAACGAGTCGGAGCCGAGCGCGCCGAGGAAGGTGCAGGCGGCCCCGGCCCGGACGGCGCCGACGGCCTGGTTGGCGCCCTTACCACCGGGCACCATCACGAAGTCGTCGCCGAGCACCGTCTCGCCGGGCCGGGGCAGCCTCGGTCCGGCCCCGACCACGTCCATGTTCGCGCTGCCCACCACGACGATCCGGCTCTGCCGCACCCCACCTCCCACCGACACCACGCCCTCCCCACCGCCCCGCCGGACACGACCACGACGAGTCTAAATCCCCACCCTCCACCCACCCATCCCGTCGATCATGGACTTACGGTGGCCACAAAAGGGGCATGGGAGGGCGTTTCCCCCACCACAACTCCATGATCGACGTTGGGGTGGGGGTGGGGTGGGTGGGGGGGGTTAGGCGGCGCGGGCGGTCCAGCGGGGGCCGTGGCGTTCGACCAGCAGGGGCAGACCGAAGGTCTTGCTGAGGTTGTCGCCGGTCAGCGTGTCGGCGAGCAGTCCCTGGGCGACCACCGCGCCGTCACGCAGCAGCAACGCGTGGGTGAAGCCGGGCGGGATCTCCTCGACGTGGTGGGTGACCAGCACCATCGCCGGGGCGTCCGGGTCGTACGCCAGCTCGGCGAGCCGGCCGACCAGGTCCTCGCGCCCACCCAGGTCGAGCCCGGCGGTCGGTTCGTCGAGCAGCAGCAGCTCCGGATCGGTCATCAGGGCGCGGGCGATCTGCACCCGCTTGCGCTCGCCCTCGGAGAGGGTGCCGTACGTCCGGTCCGCCAGGTGCCCGACGCCGAGCTGCCCGAGCAGGGCACGGGCGCGGGCCTCGTCGGCCGGGTCGTAGCTCTCCCGCCAGCGGCCGACCACCGACCAGGCGGCGGTGACCACGACGTCGCTGACCCGTTCCTCGGTGGGAATCCGCTCGGCCACCGCGGCGGTGGTCAACCCGATCCGGGTCCGCAGCTCGGTGAGGTCGGTACGACCGATCCGCTCGCCGAGCACGTGCGCCACACCCGCGCTCGGGTGCAGCCGACCGCAGGCGAGGTTGAGCAGGGTGGTCTTGCCGGCGCCGTTGGGGCCGAGCACCACCCAGCGTTCGTCCAGCTCGACCTGCCAGTCGACGTCGTGCAGCAGGGCGGTGCCGGATCGCCGGACGGCGACGCCGTCCAGGCTGACCACCACATCCGCGTCCACGGGCGAGGGGGCGGCTGCGGCGGGGAACGGGTCAGCAGTCACCGCTCCATCCAACCACGCAGCCCGAGACCGCCCCCCACGGGCGGTGGCCCGGCCATAGGGTGGGGCACCGTGTCATTGGTCACCACACCCGGAGGACGGCCCATGCCCGTGAGCGACGAGGAGCGGTGCGGATGAGCGCGGTCATCGAGATAGCCGGTCTGCGCAAGACGTTCCGTACCCTGCGCCGGGGCAGCCGGGTGGCGGTGGACGGTTTCGACATGGTCGTCGAGGCGGGCCAGGTGCACGGCTTCCTCGGCCCCAACGGCTCCGGCAAGACCACCACGCTGCGCGCCCTGCTGGGGCTGGTCAACGCCGATGCCGGTGAGCTGCGGGTACTGGGCGCGTCGGCCCCGGAGCAGTTGGGTCGGGTCGCCGGCCGGGTCGGCGCGATCGTGGAGAGCCCGCAGTTCTTCGGCAACTTCACCGGGCACCGTACGTTGCGGTTGCTGGCGGTCGCCGGGGGTGTGCCGACGTCGCGGGTGGACGAGGTGCTCGACCAGGTGGGTCTGCGGGACCGGGGCGAGGACCGGGTGAAGGGCTATTCGCTGGGCATGAAGCAGCGTCTCGCCGTCGCGTCGGCGTTGCTGAAGAACCCGGAGCTGCTGATCCTGGACGAGCCGGCGAACGGGCTGGACCCGGCCGGTATGCGGGAGATGCGCGAGCTGATGCGCACCCTCGCCGAGGCCGGGGTGACCGTGCTGGTGTCGAGCCACCTGCTGGCCGAGATCCAGCTGATCTGCGACCACGTCACGATCATCGCGCGGGGGCGTCGGGTGGCCGCCGGTCGGGTGGACGACGTGCTGGCCGGGCACGACCCGCACGAGTGGCGGGTCCGGGTGGCCGAGCCGGAGCGGGGCGCGGAGCTGCTGCGGACGGTCGGGCTGACGGTCACCGTCCACCCAGACGACGTGCTGGTGGTCGGGGGCGCACCGGAGTCGGAACTGATCAGCAGCACCCTCGGCGGCCAGGGCCTGTGGGTCCGCGAACTGACCCCGATCCGGCCGGACCTGGAGAGTGTCTTCCTCGAACTCACCGCCGGGGCGACCCCACCCCGGCAGTCGGACGGCACCGCTGCCGACGACGCCCTCCCCGCTGACACCGGCGCCGCCGCTGAGCCGCTGATCGAACTTGACCGGACCGAAGGTCGGAGGGTGGACGCGTGAACCTGGTCCGTGCCGAGGTGGAGCGGTTGGCCGCCCGACGCTTCGTCCAACTGATGGTGCTGCTGCTCGCGGTGGCCTTCACGGTGACCACCGCGACCACCCTGCTCGGCTCGCACCGGCCGACGACGCAGGAGATGTACGCCGCGCAGACGCAGGCCGCGCAGGCGGTGGCCGCGATGGAGGCGGACCACACCCGCTGCCTGCGGATCAGGGCGGGCGAGATCCCGATCATGGAGGACGCCGGGTACGTGCCGGCCGACTGCGGGGAGCTGGACCCGGCGCGGATGGAGCGGCTGCCGCTGGCCACCGACTATCTCACCTCGGTCTTCGTCTTCTCCCAGGAGGCGCGGGGGCTGCTCTACTTCCTGATCGCGTTCCTGGTGCTGTTCGGCTTCCTGGTGGGCGCGTCGTACATCGGGGCCGACCTGAACTCCGGCGGGGTGGTCAACCTGCTGCTGTGGCGGCCGGGTCGACTCACCGTGCTCGGCACGAAGTTGGGCACCCTGGTCGGGGTGGTGGCCGCGCTGTCGGTGCTGGCGTCGGCGCTCTACCTGGGCACCTTCTGGACGATCGGGCAGACGGCCGGTGTGCCGGGCCCGCTGGGCGGGGAGTTCTGGGGGCAGCTCGGCGCCATCTACGGGCGGGGTCTGGTGCTGGTGCTGCTGACGACGGTGCTCGGCTTCGGGATCGCCACGTTGGGCCGGCACACGTCGGCGGCGCTCGGCGCGGTCGCCGCGTACGCCGTGGTCTGGGAGCTGGGCGCCCGGCTGGTGCTGCAGATCCTCGACGTGGCCCGGGCGGACCTGTTGATGCTCTCCAACTACCTGGGCGCGTGGTTGTCCGGTCGGTTGGAGCTCTGGGACGACCGGGGTTGTCCGCCGGGCAGCGGCGTCTGCGACGGCGGCACCTACGTGATCACCTGGGGACCGGCGCTGCTGGTGCTGTTGGCGCTGACCGGTGCGGTCACCGGGTCCGCGTTCGCCGCCTTCCGCCGCCGCGACCTGCTCTAGCTGTCCTGACCACAGACGTTGGTGACGGGTAGGTCTTGAACTAGGTGAGGGCCTTCGGGTTCGGTGTGGATTGCGACGTCCTACCCCGAACCCGCCCTCCCCCGGCACAGCCACGCTCACCCGGTACTTCTGGCCCGGCCGGGACCACGTCAGCTCCGCCACCTACCCCGGCGGCAGCTACCAGGCCGAGGGCAGCCTCGGGAAGGTGCTCACCGCCCAGGTCGCGGGCAGCCACCCCCTGTACCAGTGCCAGATAAACAACGACCGGTTCACCTCCGTGTCCGCCAACTGCGAGGGTCGGACCTTCCTCGGGGTGATCGGCTACGCCTACGACGGCCCACCGGCCGCGGCCCACCTCCTCCTCTACCGGTGCATCACGAGCAACGGCGTGGATCACTTCGACTCGCCGGACCCGAACTGTGAGGGGCAGAACAGCGAGGGGACGCAGGGTTACCTGCTCCTCTGATCGGCTGTCCCGCCGGCCGACGGCGGGGCGCGGGCCCGGGGTGCCGGGACCACGCCTCGCCGTCGGCGGCGCTCCCACCCCCCGTCACACCGGCATCGGGGTAACCTTGGGACGACTGCTGCCGCACTTGCCCTGATCCCGTTCAGCCCCGTCGTGCCGACCGGGTGACCGCCCCCGATCCTGGCAGGATATTGCCAGGATCGGTGGCAGTGGTGAAGTATTCCTTCATGGTGGCGGATGGGCGGGGTGAACGACTAACCGACGGTCGACCCGAACACCTCGTCCCGGACGGCGTCCAGCGCGGTGCGCAGCGCCCCCCGCAGGATCGGCTCCTCGGTCAGCCCGGTCGGCACCACCCGGGGCCGGACCAGGGTGATCGCCGCCACCTCGTGCTGCACCCGCTCGGCCAGCGCCGCGCCACCGGCCTGCCCGACCTCACCGGCCAGCACCACCAGCGGCGGGTCCAGCACCACGCAGGTGCTGGCCACGCCGAGGGCGAGCCGGCGGGCGAGTTCGTCGAGGAGCGGGCCACCGGCGGTGCCGGCGGCGATGGCGGCGCGCACCGCGTCGGCCGCGTCGGGCGCGTCGACGCCGTGCTCACGGGCCACCGCCCGGACCGCGTCCGCCCCGGCGAGCTGCTGGAACGCCGGCTTGGCCCGGCGCGAGACGTCCCGGGGGATCGGCACCCCCGGCACCGGCAGGTAACCGATCTCGCCGGCCGCGCCGCTGCTGCCGTGGTGCAGCCGGCCACCCAGCATGATCGCCAGGCCGACGCCGGCACCCACCCAGACCAGCACGAAATCCGTCATCCCCTGCGCCGCCCCGGACTGCGCCTCCGCGACGGCGGCCAGGTTCACGTCGTTCTCGAAGACGACCGGGGTGTGCAGGTCCTCCCGCAGCGCGGCGAGCAGCCCCCGGTGCCAGCGGGGCAGGTTGAAGGCGAAGGTGATGTCGCCGGTGGTCGGGTCGACCAGACCCGGGGTGCCGAGCACCACCCGCCGTACGCTGTCCAGGTGCGCGCCGGCCCGGCTGGCCGCCTGCACCACCGCGGTGTGCACCACGCCGACCGGGTCGTCGGTGTCCCGGGTGGACTGTTCGACCTGACTGACCACCGCACCGGTGATGTCCGCGCAGGCGGCCACCACCCGCTCCGCCCCCACGTCCACCCCGACCACGTACGCGCTGCCCGGTCGGACGGCGTAGAGCTGCGCGTTCGGCCCCCGCCCACCGGCCTGCTCGCCGACCCGGGCGACCAGACCCCGCTCCTCCAGCCGCTCGACCAGCTGCGAGGCGGTGACCTTGGACAGGCCGGTCAGCTCACCGAGGCGGGCCCGGGTGAGCGGGCCGCGTTCGAGCAGGAGTTCCAGCGCCGCACGGTCGTTGAGCGCCCGCAACAGTCGGGGGGTGCCGGGCAGCCGGGTCGCACTCATGCCACGTCCTCTGTTTTTCGTAAACTCTGCTAACGAATCGCGCTGGTCAGGGATGTCCGTAGCGTATCGGCCGACCCACGCCGGGAAACTCGGACGACCCGGCCGGCCGAGCCGACACTCGTGCCATCCGGCGGCACAGGGCCGCAAACCCGGGACATCCGGGCAGCCGTACGGCACACACCGGCGGAAAGGAGACTCAGGTGGGGGATCCGGGGCTGCGCCGGCTGGCGCTGGGCACACTGCTGGCCGCCTATCCGGGGCCGGTGCCACCGGACTGGGCGGTCGACCTGGTCGCCGAGGGACTGGCCGGGCACACCCTCTTCGGCACCAACGTGCACGACCCGGCCCAGCTGGCGGCGAGCACCGCCGCGCTGCGTACCGCCCGGTCGGACGTGCTGGTCACCATCGACGAGGAGGGTGGTGACGTCACCCGGCTCGCCCACGCCACCGGCAGCCCGTACCCGGGCAACGCGGCGCTCGGCGTGGTCGACGACACCACACTCACCCGGCGGATCTATGCGGCCATCGGCGGCGAACTCGCCGCCGTCGGCGTCACCGTCGACCTGGCCCCCACGGTGGACGTGAACACCGCCGACGAGAACCCGGTGATCGGCACCCGTTCGTTCGGGGCCGACCCGGGGCGGGTCGCCGCCCACACGGCAGCTGCCGTGGCGGGTCTCCAGTCGGTCGGGGTGGCGGCCTGCGCCAAGCACTTCCCGGGCCACGGCGCGACCGTCGCCGATTCGCACCACGAGCTGCCCACGGTGGACGCCGACACGGCGCTGCTGCGGGCCCGGGACCTGCCGCCCTTCGCTGCGGCGGTCGACGCGGGCGTACAGGCGGTCATGACGGCGCACATCCGGGTGCCGGCGCTGACTGGGGACGGGCCGGCCACCTTCAGTCGGGCCGTCCTGGTCGACCTGCTGCGCGGCGAACTCGGCTTCACCGGCACGGTGATCACCGACGCGTTGGAGATGAAGGGCGCGGCCGTCGCCGCCGGTGGGGTCGGCCCCGCCGCCGTACGGGCGCTGGCCGCCGGGGCGGACCTGCTCTGCGTGGGCGCGCGGGTGGACGCCGCGCTGGTCGAGCGGGTGGTCGCCGAGATCGTCGGAGCGATCGGCGACGGCCGGCTGGACCGGGCCCGGGTGGAACAGGCCGCCGGCCGGGTCGCCGCGCTCGCCGCCTGGACCCGGGCCGCAAGCCAACCCCGCCCCCTCCCGGCCGGCGCTGACCGCACGCCCGGGTCCGGCCCGCCCGGCATCGGTTACCGGGCTGCCCGCCGGGCCGTCCGGGTGGAGGGCGAGCTGCCCCGGGGGGAACGGCCCCTCGTGGTGCAGGTGTACGCCGCCGCCACCATCGCCGAGGGGCGGGTGCCCTGGGGGCTGGGCCCTCACCTGTCCCGGGTCGAGCAGGTCCGGGTGATTGCCGCCGAGGCGGATCCGGCAGCGTTGCGGCGTCTCGCCGCCGGGCGGCCGATCGTACTGGTCGGCCGGCACCTGCACCGGTTGCCCGGCGGGCCGGCCCTCGTCGGGTCGCTGGCCGCGACACACGCGCTGACGGTGCTGGAGATGGGCTGGCCGGGGCGGTGGCGACCGAGCGGGGTGCGGGCCTTCGTCACCACCTACGGCGCGAGTCATGCCAACGGTCGCGCGGCGGCCGAGGTGCTCGGCCTGACCGACTGAGTCAGGACCTGCCTGCCGGGCCCGGCCCGACCGGCGACGCCGGGGCCAGCCGACGACGCCGGGTCACGGCCGCCGTCCGCGCCGGGGCACTTCACGGACCGGTACTCACCCGCCGGTCCCCCACCGGCAGCCGGCCGACGACACCCGGGGGCCCGGCAGGGACAGTTGCCGTGGTCGCCCGGGGAGGTCGGTCAGCGACGCCAGGGGGCCGGGTCGGCGACTCCGGGGGGCCGGTCGCCGTGGTCGTCGGGGAGGCCGAGCAGCCGCCCGACCGCGGTGATCCGCAGCACCCGGGACACCACCGGTTGCGGATCGACCAGCCGCAGGGTGGCTCCCCGGCCGACCGCCTCGGCCGCCCCGCGCAGCAGTGCGGCCACCGCCGTGGAGTCGAGGAAGGTGACGGCGGCGAGGTCGACGACGATCTCCAACAGGCCGGCCCGGCCGAGCGCCTCGTCGAGAGCGTGTTCCAGCCCGGGAACGGTGGCGATGTCCAGGTCACCCTTCGGTGCCAGCACCACCCGGCCGGACTCCTCGCCCGGCGTCGGCAGCTGCATACCCGTCCATTTCCGCTTCGCCGGCCACCGCTGACCGCGCGCCGACCCTCGCCGCGACGGCCGACCATACCGGTGGCCCCTGACATCGTTCGGCCGGGCAGCCGCCGGAGCATCTCCGGCCGCCTGCACAGCACGGTGCGTCACCGGAGCGCGCCGGGATGCCGGCCACCTGTCTGGGCAGCTCAAGTCCACTACCGGACAATGTCAACGCGCCGGGCACCCCTTGCCCGGCACGCCAACGAGCACATAGCGTAACCAGCGCCGTAGGTCGGCCGGCGGCGCCGGTCACGGCGGGGCCTGGGGCGGTTTGCGGACCGTGGATCCGGCCCGGGATCCACGGTCCGCGCGCCATCCGACCGACCTGGCCGGCGAGCGACCGGGTGCCCATCTCGGGCTGGACGCCACCCGTACCGCCACCGGACGCCGGTCAGGGCGGGTAGACGCCGCACGACGACCAGCCCCGGTCGGGGAAACCGGCCGCCTCGGCGACCCGGGCGGAACCGAGGTTCGCGGGGTCGTGGCGGTAGGTCGGCACCGCACCCTCGTCGAGCACCCGCCGGGCGGCCTGCGCGACGAGTCTGCGGGCCAGCCCCCGGCCACGCGCCGCCGGGACCGTGCCGACCGCCAGTTCGTGCCCGTACGCGTCGTGGCGTTTGATCCCGACACCGGCCAGGTAGCCGCCGTCGTCGTCGCGGACCACGAGCACGTCGGAGTCGAACAGGTGCAGCCAGGGCGGCAGGGCCGGATCGGTGGGAGCGGTCCACCCGCCGACGTCGGGCAGTGCCGGCGGGGTGAGACACCACCGGAACACGTCGTCGTGGACCACCCAGCCGGGCTGCCCGACCATGGCCGGCAGGGCCTCGTGCAGCGCGGATCGTGACCTCGCGGCGAGCGCCCGGACGGCTTCGACCCGTCGCGGCGGCACGGAGAGCACCGTGCTGCCGGCGACCCGGACGGCGATCGCCGGGCGGGGACGGCCGTCCCAGGCCGGGCGGGTGCGCCGCCAGGAGCCGACCACGTGCAGACCGGGGCCGGCCGGCCACTGCCCGAGCCAGGTCGCCAGGTGCAGGTACAACCGCCGCTCCAGCACCGCCCGCCCCTCTCACCCGGTGGCCATCCCATGATCCACGGTACGCCGCACCCCCACCGACGGCGGTCCGGTTGCCGATGGCGGTGCGCGGGTAGCAGAGGAATGGACCGTGACCTGCCTCACCGGAACCCGGTCCATCGACGATGCGTCATATCTATTTCCATACATGTACACCTTTCTTTGGGACGGTAATGGTCATGCCCATGCAGCCGAATGACCGATACCAGCAGCACGGCGTGTGTTTCTGGGGTACGGCGGAGGCCACCGGCCTCTTCCCCGCCCAACCGCGGTACCGGGAGATCCGGTGCGGTCGCGGCGTCGAGGGACGACTCTCCTGGAGCGAACTCGACACCCTCCCCGCCGGCTCCTCCGCCCGACGCGGTCTCACCGCCCACTGAGATGCGGACCGGCGCCCCTACCGGGGTGTCCGGCCGGGGCGTTCGCACACCTGTCGGGTAGCGTCTTGTGGTCGATTCCGGCCAGCGACAGGAGAAGCGCAGCGCATGGGCAAGAAGACGATCCACGTCTCCGACTTCAGCGGCACCGTGCTGCGTCCCGACGACGAGGTGGTCCGGGTCGTCGTGCTGGAGCATCCCGACCTGGTGGCCGGGCCCGTGCAGTTGGACGCCACCGTGACCGAGGTGGAGGGCATCGACGACGCCGCGCTCGACGTGGCGGTGGTCGAGATCCACGACCTGCACGCGGGCGGGGAGCCGCGCCGGGTGGTGCTGACCGCGAGCGAGTTCGACGCGATGGCGACGGACACGCCGATGGCGCAGCTGTTGCGGACGGCGGAGCGGGTCCGTCCGCCGAAGGCCCGCAAGAGCACCGAGAAGATCGACTACGGCACCCTCGACCACGCCGGGAGGCCGCACCGGGGCCGGGTCACCGAGGAGGAGGCCCGGCTGGTGCGCGAGCAGCTCGACGAGGTCAACAAGCGGCTCGCCGACGCCGGGGTCCGGCAGATCGACCCGGCCGACCCGGAGCACGCCCTGCGTTACGGCTTCCCGGCCACCGACTGACTCACCGGTGGCCGGGCATCCCGGTCCCGTGCCCGGCCGTCGGTGGGACCGCCCGGTCCCGCCGGGCCGGTGTGCGTCGTCCCGGCCGCCGACGGGGGTGCGCTACCGCCCGGAGAGCGCGGCGGCCACCCGTGCCTCGACCCCGTTCTTGGTCAGGCCCAGGCCGGACAGCACGCCCGCACCGTCCTCCAGCTCCAACAGGGCCAGCAGGACGTGCTCGGTGCCGATGTAGTTGTGCCCGAGCCGCAACGCCTCCCGGAAGGTGAGTTCGAGGGCTTTCTTGCCCTGCCCGTCGTACGGGATCAGGTCGGGGACCTGGTCGGTCGGGGCGGGCAGCGCCGCCGCGACCGCCTCCCGGACGGCCGCCGGGCTCAACCCCTCGGCGAGCAGGGCCTTGGCGGCGAGGCCGTCCGGTTCGGCGAGCAGGCCGAGCACCAGGTGTTCCGGTCGGATCTCGGCGTTGCCGGCGCCCCGGGCCTCCTCCTGCGAGGCGATCACCACGTTGCGGGCGCGCGGGGTGAACCGGCTGAAACCCGCGTTGGGGTCCAGGGCCGCCGCCGCGTCGGCCTTCGTGGCGGAACGCTTCTGGGCAGCCTGCTTGCTCACCCCCATGCTGTTGCCGATCTCGGTCCAGGAGGCACCGGAGCGGCGGGCCTGGTCGACGAAGTGGCCGATCAGGTGGTCGGCGAGGTCGCCGAGGTGGTCGGCGACGAGCACCGCGTCGCTGAGCTGGTCGAGGGCTGCGGGACGGGCCTGCTTGATGGCCTGGATCAGCTCGTCGAGGCGGACAGGGTGCGGGAGTTGAGTGGGTTCCGTCATGCGTCAACCATAGGTTGACGCGCCCTCCATCGTCAACCACGGGTTGACGGTGAACTTCGCGGTGAGTAAATCCCGACACTCACGGTGATCCTGTGGACCCGTACCGCAACATCAGTGGGGCCACTAATCGATATCGGTCTCTGTAGACCGGAGGAGGTTCCGTCCCCTCATGCTCGGAACGATGAAACGCCTCGCCGCGCTCACCACCACAGCGCTGCTCCTCACCACAGCCCTCGGCGCGACCGCCGCGTCGGCCGCCCCCGACGCCGCCCGGTCGGCCCCCGACCGCGCCGCCAAGACCACCCTCGTCGCCTCCTGGTACTCGGGCACCCTCGCCGCGGGCGCCACCCAGAACTGGCAGTGGAACAACAACCCGGCCGGCGCCGTCTACCAGGTCGGGCTCTCCCCCACCGGGGCCAGCACCACCCAGCCGTGCCAGTTCCAGGTGACCCGGAGCTGGTACACCCAGCTCTACAGTGGTGAGCGCCGGTTCAACTGGACCATCCGCAACACCGGCGCGATCGCCTGCGGCACCCAGGTCATGCTCAGCTCGCTGAACTCCGGGGCCAGCTGGGCTCTCGGCGGCATCTCCCCCGGCGGCTCGGTCACCTCGGTCTGGAACAACAACCCGGCCAACATGGCGTTCCTGCCCGGGGTGGCGCCCAGCGGCGCCACCAGCGCGACCCCCTGCCAGTTGGAGGTGACCAGCTCCTGGTACGCCCGGCAGACCAACGGTGAGCGCAAGTTCTACTTCACCGTCAAGAACGTCGGCTCCATCACCTGCGCCGGCACCGCGCTGCTGGGCAACACGTCGACCTCGACCACCTGGTCCACCGGCACGCTCGCTCCGTCGGCCAGCAGCGGATCGGTGTGGTACAACGCCAACCCGACGACGCTGATCTACCTGCCCGGCCTCAACCCCGCCGTGTCCACCAGCACCTGCCAGTTCGGCGTCACCAGCAGCTACTACCAGCAGGTGGTGAACTCCGACGGCACCGTCCAGCGGCAGTACCTCGCCTATTACACCAACAACGGCGCGGTCAGCTGCTCCGCCACTTTCCTCCTCGCCTCGATCACCTGATCCACCGGTGCGGCGGCCCACCCGACCCGGGTGGGCCGCCGCACCCGTCTTCCAGCAGGGCACCCGTCGCCCGGCAGTTCCGGTACCGGTCCGCCCGACGCGGGTCGCCAGCGCTCCGATACCGTGCGCCCACGGACCGGATCGGACGGCGCTGCGGGAGAGGATCGGGATCATGCGGTTGCACGTCGGCTGCGCGATGTGGACCCACCGGTCGTGGCAGGGGCGGCTGATCGCCCACCCGCTTGCGGCCCAGGAACGGCTGCGGCACTACGCCGGCTGGTGCGACGCGGTCGAGGGGAACACCACGTTCTACGCCACCCCGACCCGGGAGACCGTGGAGTCCTGGGCCCGGCAGACCGGGCCCGACTTCCGGTTCGTCCTCAAACTGCCGAAGGCCGTCACCCACGAACGCCGGCTCGTCGACGCCGACGCGCCGCTGCGGACCTACTTCGACGCGATCGCGCCGCTCGGCAGCCGAGCGCACGCCCTGTGGATCCAACTGCCGGGGTCGTTCGCACCGATGGACGTCCCCGTGCTCGCCGACTTCCTCCGTCGGCTGCCTACCGAACACCGGTACGCCGTGGAGGTCCGGCACCCCGCCTTCTTCCGGGAGCCCGGCGCGACGCGACTGCTGGAAGGGGTGCTCGCCGACGCCTCGGCCGAGTGGGTCCCCTTCGACACCACCGCGTTCTTCCGTACTCCGCCGACCAGTGACGCGGAGCGGGAGGCGTGGACGAAGAAACCCCGCCTGCCGTTGCGGACGGCGGCGCTGACCGACCGGCCGATCATCAGGTACCTCGGCCGCGACGCCGAGTCGGAGACGGTGCAGGGCTGGCAGCGCTGGGTCGAGATCGCCGCCGGCTGGTTGCGGGAGGGCCGGTCACCGACCATGTTCGTGCACACCCCGGACAATGCCGACGCACCCCTGCTCGCCCGCCGGTTCCACGACGAGGTACGGGCCCGGGTGCCCGCGCTGGCGGCGCTGCCCGAGCCGATCCCGACCGGACCGCTCACCCTGTTCTGACACCCGTACGACCTGCCGTCGGGGCATCAGGCCGCCCGCACCCCGGCGGGCGTCGCGCCGGGCAGGCCGCCGCACCGGGGTGGGATCAAGAGTTTCGTGAGCCTGACCCCGGCCGGCCTGTCGGGCACAGCACCGATCAACCACTCTCCTCCACGCCCGGGCCAGGAGTCCCGCCCGCACCTGTCCCGGCGGTGACCCGGGTCAGCAGGTCACGGACGCGGGCGGCGTCCGGGTGGCCGAGGTCGTCGAAGATGTCCAGCGCCCGCCGCCAGGTCCGCAGGGCACCGGGTACGTCCCCCGCCGCCTGCCGGGTCGCACCGAGCCGGGTCAGGGTGTCGGCCTCGTCGTACCGGTCACCGATGCGCCGGTAGAGCGCCAGCGCCAGGCCGTAGCAACGGATCGCCCGCCGGTGCTGGCCCAGCCGGTCGTGGATGAAGCCCAGGCTGTCCCAGGTGTTCGCCTCGCCGTGCCGGTCGCCGGTCGGGCGCAGCAGGGCCAACGCCTGGGAGCAGTGCTCCAGCGCCGGCCCGTACTGGCCGAGTTGGGCGTGCGCCCAGCCGACCCCGTTGCGGGCGCTGGCCTCCCCGGCCAGGTGCCCGGCGGCCCGGTAGAGCGCCAGCGCCCGCTGCCCGTGCTCCAACGCCTCGGCGTACCGGCCGAGCCCGTCGAACATCGCGCCGAACGCCCGGTGGGTGCGCGCCTGCCCGGTGTGGTCGCCCAACGCGGCGAACAGGGTCAGCGCCTCCCGGTAGTGCGCGACCGCCTCGTCCAGCCGACCCAACCGGTAGAGCACCCGGGCCAGGTCACGGTGGGCGTTCGCCTGCCCCGCCCGGTCCCCCGCCCGTTGCGCCCCGGCCAGGGCGGCCTGCTGGGCGGCGGCCAGGTCCAGCCAGTTCCCCCGGCGCTGGAGGAAATCCATCAGGGTCCAGGCCAGTTGCCAGGCATGGCCGTCGAACCCGGTACGCCGCGCGTGCGAGACCGCCGCCAACAGCACCGGGTACTCGGTGGTGAACCAGGCCAGGGCCGCAGCGTGGTCGGTCAACTCCTCGGGCGCCACCCCGGGCAGGGCGGTCGCCAGCACCACCGGGTCCCGACCGGGTTGCAGCAGCAGCGCCGCCGTGTGCGCGGTGTGCAGGTAGTGGTCCAGTCCTCGCCGGACCGCGGCCTGCCGCTCCTCGGCGGGGTCGAGGCTCTCGGCCAACTCGCCCGCGTACGCCCGCAGCAGGTCGTGCGCGGTGAACCGGCCGGGCGCGTGTTCGGTGACCAGGTGGGCGTGGGCCAACTCGGCCAGCAGCCGGGACACCTGGCTGCGGGGCAGTCCGGCCAGGCTGGCCGCTGCGGCGATCCCGACGTCCGGCCCCGGGTGCGAGCCGAGCAGCCGGAACAGTCGCGCCGCCGGTGGGGTCAGGTTCCGGTAGGACCAGGAGAAGACCGACTGCACGTCGGTGCCGGTGTCCCCGCCGTCGAAGGAGTCCAGCAGGCGGGGCGCCTCCCGCAGCTCGGTGACGATGGTGGACAGGGGGAACGCGGGGTGCGCCGCCCCGCGCGCGGCGAGCACGGCCAACGCCAACGGCAGCCGTACGCACCGCTCGATCATTTCCTCCACCGCCTGTGGTTCGCCCGTCAACCGGGCCGCGCCGAGCCGGCGGGCCAGCAGTTGCCAGGCCTCGGCGGTGCTGAGCAGGTCGACGGCGATCTGCCGGGCCCCCTCGGTGGCGATCAGCCCGGCCAGCCGGTTGCGACTGGTGACCAGGAACAGGCAGCTCGGGCCGCCGGCCAACAGCGGCCGGACCTGCTCGACGTCGCGGGCGTTGTCCAGCAGCACCAGCATCCGCCGGCCGGCGAGCAGACTGCGGTAGAGGCCCACCTGCGCGGGCAGGTGGGTGGGGATGCGCTCGGGCGGCACCTCGAGGGCCTCCAGGAATCCCCGGACCGCCTCGGCGGCCGTCACCACCGCCCCGGTGGCGTCGAAGCCACGCAGGTCGACGTAGAGCTGGCCGTCCGGGAAGCGGTCGGCGACCCGGTGGGCCCAGTGCAACGCCAACGTCGTCTTGCCGACCCCGGCCGTGCCCGACAGGGTCATCGTGGTGGTCGACTCGGCGCAGCCGGGCGTGCCGTGGCCGGCGCAACCGGCGTCGAGCTGGGCGAGCTGCGCGGCCCGCCCGACGAAACCGGGCAGCGCCGGGGGCAGTTGCCGGGGCACCGGAAGCCGCGCCGCCGGTGTGCCGACCCGGGTGCCGCCGGCTCTGGCCCGGACGGTCGCGCGGCCGGCCCGGCCGGCGGGCGGGTGTTCCGGGTTGGTGTTCCGCCGGCGTTCCTCGACCCGGTCCCGCGCGGTGGCCAGCGCCCCCTGCTCGGCGGGGCTGGCCCCGAGCAACCGGATCAGCGTGTCGAAGCGCTCCGGTGGGGGCAGGATGTTGCCGGCGAAGTACTCCCCGATCACCCCCCTCGACCAGCCGGTCTTCGCCGCCAGTTGGCGGTAGGTCAGTGGGGTCTCACCCTGCTGCCGGGCCTCCCGGCGGCGCAGCTGGCGCAGCAGCCCGGCCAGCTCCTGCACGGTCTGCGCCCCGGCATCCAGGTGGGTCACCGCCGCTGCGGGACGGTTCGTCCCGGTGCCCCCCTGTCGCGCGCCCGAAGGTACCCGTTGGTCGGACATGCGCCCTCCACCCCCGTCATCCCGTCGCCCCGGAATGCCGACACCGGCAGGGTAGAACCGGTCACCCGATGCCGGTAGGTCACCGCCGATGTATGACAGTTCCATGTCGCGCTGGTTTCGCCTGGTGGGATGTGCCCCGCCCACCATCGGCGTGCGACCGGTCCGGGGGGCCTCCGTCCGACGCTGTCCGGGGGTGTCCAACGGTGTCCAGGATGGACCGCCGGACACCCTCGACACCTGCCAATGTCCCCAGGGCGGGCTGGTGCCCGCACCACTCTGGGGAAGGAACACTTCATGACTCGTCCACACCCGACCGTGCTGCGGTCGGCAGGGATGCTGCGTCGCGTCGCCGTCGCCGCATTCGGCGTCACGATGCTCGTCGCGGGGGTGGCCACCGCGCCGGCCACCGCCGCACCCGCTCCCGCCGCGCCGGGCGGCAAGGCGGCCACCACCGGATCGTTCGTCGACAGCACGCCGGTGCCCGGGGGCTTCGCCTCCTGGAAGGAGCTGCTCACGTTGCAGCAGCGGATGAACACCGCCGCCGCCCGGATCACGAAGATCGCGCAGCGTGACGCCAAGTCCGGTTTCGCCGGTGTGGTCGCCGACCCCACCGCCCGTAAGCTGCAGGTCTACTGGAAGGGCGAGGCACCGGCCAGCCTGGTGGCGACCAGCCGGGCCACCGTGCCGACCGAGGTGCTGCCCGCCGCGTACACCCGACGGGAGCTGGACGTCGCGGCGGCCAAGCTGCGCCGCTCGGCCGGCAACAAGATCACCACGGTCGGCCCGCGCGCCGACGGCGCCGGCCTCCTCGTCGGTACGCAGAGCGGCCTGCTCGGCGCGGCCAGCATGGCCGGCGTCCCGGTGACCGTGCAGACCGGGGTCTCCGCCACGCCCGCCACCCGGTGGGACGACACCGCCCCGTGGTGGGGCGGCGGCGCATGGCGCAACACCGCCACCGGTGGCGGCTGCTCGACCGGCTTCGGCGTGTTCCGCAACGGCGTCGCGCGGCTGCTCACCGCCGCGCACTGCGCCAACATCAACGTCGTCGCGGCCGACCCGACCGGTCAGACGATCGGCGCGGTCGGCATCCGCAACACCGGCACCGACACCCTGCTGCTGACCACCAGCGCGGGCGGCCGGGTCTTCAACAACAGCACCGACGCCAACGGCGCGGTGGTCAGCGAGTTCAGCAACCAGGTGATCGGCGCGCAGGCCAGCCAGGTCGGCAACTTCGTCTGCACCTCCGGGGCGTACTCGGGGACCCGCTGCTCGATCCAGGTCAAGGCCCGCGACCTGTGCATCAACGTACGTGACTTCGCCACGGTCTGCGGCCAGGTGCAGGCGGAGAGCACCACCCGTACCAACGCGGTCGGCCAGGGCGACAGCGGCGGCCCGGTGGAGATCGTCAACGCGGCGAACACCCTCCAGGTCTGGGCCACCGGCACCAACACCGCCATCGACGACGTCAACACGCTGACGGCGTGCACCGGCTACGTTCCCGCCAACCGCAAGTGCGCCTGGCGGATGTACTACGAGGACATCAACTCCGGGATGTTCGGCGTCAGCGCCACGGGCGTGGTCCTCGGCTGACGGACCCGGTCCCCGGTCGACGGGGGCTGGCGGAGGAGGGTCGGTCGGCGGGGCAGGCTCCGCAACCGTCGATCGACCCGGCGGCCGGGTCGGCGTGCGTCCAGCACGCCGGCCCGGCCGTTCGTCGTCCACCGGCCCGGCCGTTCGTCGTCCACCGGCCCGGCCGTTCGTCGTCCACCGGGCAGGCGGGCGCGGTGGCGCGTCAGGCGTTCGGGCGTCGGGGGCCGGACCACCGCGGGCGGTCGACGCCACTGCGGCGACGCCGTCGAAAATCACGAATTCAGCGGAGATTGTCGTCAATGAAACGGTCGACTCCGGGCACTGTTCGGAGGTTCGGCGCGTAGCGCGGATTATCCGAACAGAGACGTACAAGCCTCTCATCATCCCCACAACCCAATAACCACCGAACAACTAGACGTATTTGAATCCTTGCGTTCGGCACACGGCATTGTTAACCTCATACGCACCCCACTCCACATTGGGGTAAAGGAATTCAGCCCCGGATCGCGCGAACTCGTACCGAAAAACCTCGCACCGATATTTGGGAAAATCATGAGCACAATGCGGCCAGGGCAATGACGGCTGCCCCCAGCCAGGAAACAAAACCCGCAAATAGCCCCCACCGGGGCCGTGATTTCCGCCTCTACTGGATCGCCGGCGCAATCGACCAACTCGGGTCGCAGGCGTCCGGGATCGTTCTTCCACTGGTCACCCTGGCCGTGACCGGCTCACCGGCGGCGGCCGGACTGGTCGGCGCCCTCGCCCTCGCCGGGCGGCTCGTCGCCGCTCCGGTGGCGGGGGTGCTGGCCGACCGGCTGCCGCGTAAACGCATGATGGTCAGCTCGCTGCTGGTCGCCGCCGCCGCGATGTCGACGATCTTCGTCGTACTGGTGGCCGACGTGGCGACCCTCGGCCTGCTGGCCGCCGCCGCGTTCGTCGAGGGGATCGCGCAGAGCGGCTACGAGGCGGCCGGCTCCGGTGCCATCCGCCGCCTGCTGCCGGCCGACGACCAGAAGGCACTGTCGCGGTTGGAGGCCCGCAACCACGCCGCCCGGCTCACCGGCCCGTTGTTGGGCGGGGTGCTCTACCAGCTCGCCCGCTGGCTGCCGTTCCTGGCGGACGTGCTGTCCTACCTGCTCGCGGCAGCTCTCGTCGCCACCATCCGGACCGACCTGACACCCGAACGCGCCGAGCGCACCTCGTTCCGCACCGACCTGCGCGTCGGGCTGCGCTTCGTGTGGCGGCAGCCGTTCCTGCGGTTCGTCACGATCTGGGCGGCCGGCATCAACTTCACCTTCGGCGCCCTCGTCTACTACGCCATCCTGACCGCCGGTCGGCAGGGTGCCCCCGCGGCGTCGATCGGCCTGATCCTCACCATCGCCAGCGTCGGTGGCCTGAGCGGCGCGCTGGCCGCTCCGATGATCTTCAGCCGGGTCCGGCCGACGACCGTCATCGTGTTCGCCTCGTGGGCCATGGTCGGCCTCGTCGTCGCGATGTCCCAGGCCCGGCAGACCTGGAGCTACGGGCTGTTGTTCGGGTTGGTCTTCCTGCTCAGCCCGCTGCTCGGGGTCATCTTCCAGTCCCGGGTGATCGCGTTGACGCCCGACGAGCTCCAGGGTCGGGTGGCGACCGTGATGGGCACCGTCGGCGAGGCGCTCCAGACGCCCGCGCCGCTGCTCGCCGGGGTGCTGGTGGCCTGGTACAGCCCGGGCACCGTCGCCCTGGTCTTCGCCGCCGCGCTGGCGCTGCTGGCCACGTACACCACCGTCAGCCTGCGCCAGCTCCGCGCCGGCGCCGGTGCGACGGCCGGCACCGACCCCGGCCCGACCGACGGCACCGGCCCGACCGACGGCACCGATCCCGGCCCGGCCGCCGGTGCCGGGGCCGCCCCCGACCCCGAGGAGGCCCGCCGATGAGTCGTGGTCACCGGCTGTTCTATCCGGCGCTGCCGGTCGTCGCCGAGCACGCGCCGCACCGGGCGGTCTACGTCGGTGACGCCGGGGGGCGCTGCGAGATCCTCACCTGGGACCGGCTCGCCGGCACCGCCCGGCAGGTGACCGACCGGGCGGCCGGCACGATCCGGGCGGCGCTCGACCCGACCGGGTCCACCATCTGGTGGTTCGACGACGATCTCGGCGGCGTCGGCACCTGGCGGACGTGCGACTTCGACCAGCCCGACCGGTCCGTCGCGGCGCTGCCGTCGGTGCCGCCGGCCCGCCACGCCGGCATCGCCATGGCCACCGACGGCACCACCGCGATCGGCCTGTCCGACGACGGCGGGATGACCCTGTTCCTGCGCACCGGCGACGGCCGGGTGAGCGAACGGACCCACGTCACCGGCTACGCCTACCTGGTCGATCTCGATCCGGCCGGGCGGCTCGCCGTGATCGGCGCCGATGCCGCCACCGACGCGGCGGCCACGGTGGTCACCACCGACGGCGTCCGGGTGGCCGGCATCGCCGGTTGCGCCGACGGGCGGGTGTGGGCCCTCGGTTTCGCCCCCGGCTCCGGCCCGGCCCGGCTGCTGCTGGTGATCGAGGACGAGGGCGGCTACCTCCCGGCGACCTGGACCGAAGAGGAAGGTCTGGTCCGGCACGACTGGTGCCGCTTCGACACCGAGGTCACCGCCGGTTGGTTCCCGGACGGGCGGCGGCTGCTCGTCCGGCAGGACCGGCACGCCCGCAGCCTGCTGCACGAGGTGGACCTCGCCGGGCGGACCCGGGCGGTCGTCGACACCCCCACCGGCAGCATCCTGGACGCCGCGGTGTGGCCCGACGGGGACGTCGCCTACGTGTGGACCGACTCGGTGACCCCGCCCCAGCTGCGTTCCGTGCGTGGGGTGCAGCTGCCGGAGCACCCCGGCGGTCAGCCCGACGTGGGCGGGCCGGACCCCGTCGCGACGCCGGTGGAGCACCGCCGCGAGGAGATCCGGGTGCCGGGCCCCGGTGGGCCGATCCCCGCGCTGGTCGCCCTGCCGGCCGACCGGGAGGGACCGAGACCGGCCGTCTTCCTGGTCCACGGCGGGCCGTTCCAGCACGCCCGCGACGCCTACGACCCGCTGGTCGAGATCCTGGTCAGCACCGGCTGCGCGGTGGTCCGGGTCAACTACCGGGGCTCCAGCGGGTACGGCGCGACCTGGCGCAACGACTTCTCCGCCGGGGTCGGCCTCACCCAGTTGGCGGACCTCGCCGCGGTCCGGGCCCATCTGGTCGCCGAGGGCGTCGTCGAGGACCGGCGCACCGCCCTGTGGGGAACGTCGTGGGGCGGCTACCTGACCCTGCTCGCGCTCGGCCGGCAACCGGAGCTGTGGCGGCTCGGGATCGCGATCAGCCCCGTCGCCGACTACGTCGCCGCGTTCGAGGCGGCCACCCCGGCGGTACGGGCGCTGGACGTGCTGCTGTTCGGCGGCACCCCCGACGAGGTGCCGCAGCGGTACGCCCGGTCCTCCCCGATCACCTACGTCGACCAGGTCCGGGCCCCGGTGCTGCTGGCCGTCTCCACGGGTGACGTGCGCTGCCCGCCGGCACCCGTGGAGCACTACGCGCGGCTGTTGGCCGAGCGCCGCATTCCCCACCAGGTGGTCCGGCGGCGGGCCGGTCACGAGGACTTCGACGCGCAGAGCCACCTGGCTCTGATGCAGACCGTGCTGCTGTTCATGCAGCGGCACTTCGACGGCGTGCGGGACGAAGGCACACCGGTGGCGCTCGCGATGGCGCGACCGGCGGGCTGACCCCGGCACGTGACCCGATCCCCTCGATAACGGAAAGGAGGTGAACGACATGC
This sequence comes from Micromonospora sp. NPDC049081, assembly GCF_040648835.1. Classification (NCBI taxonomy): domain Bacteria; kingdom Bacillati; phylum Actinomycetota; class Actinomycetes; order Micromonosporales; family Micromonosporaceae; genus Micromonospora; species Micromonospora sp. NPDC049081. The sequence goes on from NZ_JBEZEK010000003.1 coordinate 307,113, forward strand.
GCAAGAACGTTGTCGAGAACGACCCGATCAACGGCAACCGCGACCAGCTCCGGGCCTCGAACGTCACGGTCACGGTCACGGTCAAGGTCAGCTTCTAGCGGCCGTACGGGGTGGGGCCACCCGCCCGGGCAGGTGGCCCCACCCCGTATCCGTCATCCGGTCCGAACAGCTCACGAGAGAGGAGAGGTTACGTGCGGGTCATGCTGGTCAATATGCCATGGACTTCCATCGACGTCCCTTCGTTGGCGATTGGAATCCTCACCAACAGCGTCCGGCAGAAAATGCCGGATGCCGAAGTGGAGGCCGTCCACGCGAATCTCGACTTCGTCGACTGGGTGGTCGACCGGACCGAGTTCGGATTGAGCGACTACTACTACTATTCGCTGTTCACCTATTTCGCGGGCTGTGGTGACTGGGTCTTCTCCTCGGCCCTGTACGACGATCCCCAATGGCGGGTGCAGGAGTTCACCGACCGGGTCCGGACCCAGATGACCGAGCGGGAACTCGCGCTCAACCTGGAGCTGCACCGGCTGGCCCCGGAGTTCGTCGCGGAACTGGCCGACCGGATCGTCGCCCAGGCACCGGACGTCGTCGGCTTCACCTCCACGTTCCAGCAGAACGCCGCCGCCCTCGCCACCGCCCGGGCGATCAAGAAGCGGTCACCCGGCATCCGTACGGTCATGGGCGGGGCGAACTGCGACGGTGAGCAGGGTGCCGCGATCCACCGCAACTTCTCGTTCGTCGACTTCGTGGTCCGGGGTGAGGGCGAGACCGCGTTCCCCCGGCTGCTCGCCGCGCTCGACCCGGCCCGGTCGGCGGTCGGCGGGGCGGAGCCGGCGGGCGGGCTCGCCGACATCGAAGGGCTGTGCTGGGGCGGCCCGGACGGCCGGTCCGTGGCGAATCCGATGAGCACCACACCTTTGCCCCCGGCCGAGATCGTCGCCCCGGACTACGCGGGCTACTTCGAGCGGTTGGCCGCGTCCCGGGCGCAGCACTGGGTCGAGCCCCGGCTGGTCGTCGAGGGTGCCCGGGGCTGCTGGTGGGGCGAGAAGCACCACTGCACGTTCTGCGGCCTCAACGGATCGTTCATGCAGTTCCGCAGCAAGCACCCGGGCAGGTTCTACGACGAGATCATCGAGCTGGTCGAGCGGCACCAGGTCCTGGACATGTTCGTCGTGGACAACATCCTCGACATGAGCTACGTGACCTCGCTGCTGCCCCGGCTCACCGAATCCGACTACGACCTGCGGTTGCAGTACGAGATCAAGTCGAACATGAAGGGCCCGCAGGTGCAGGCGCTGGCCGACGCCGGTCTGGTCAGCGTGCAGCCCGGCATCGAGAGCCTCAACAGCCGGGTGCTCAAGCTGATGGACAAGGGGGTCAGCGGCTGCCTCAACATCCGGATGCTGCGTGACGCCGAGACCAGCGGGATCACCATCGCCTGGAACTACCTGTACGGGTTCCCCGGCGAGACCGAGGACGACTACCTGCCGGTGATCGCGCAGATGCCGGCGCTGCACCACCTGTGCCCGGCCGACGGGAGCACCCGCATCGCCATCGAGCGGTTCAGCCCCTTCTTCGTCCGCCCCGAACTCGGCTTCACCGACCTGCGGCCGGCGGCCCAGTACCGGCTGATCTACGACCTGCCCGAGTCGGAGCTGATGGACCTGGCGTACCTGTTCGACGTACCGCCGCAGGGCATCGGCGGCGAGACGGCCGACCGGCTGGACCGGGCGGTCACCGAGTGGCAGCACGAGTACGCCCGCAGCCGGCTCACCCACCACGACCTCGGCGACGAGATCGTGCTGGTCAGCCGACGCAGGCACTTCGACTGGCACGTCCTGCGGCTGACCGACCCGGTGGAGGTGGCCGTGTTCCGGCAGCTCGACCAGCCGCACAGCGTCAGCGCGCTGGCCCGGCGGCTGTCGGTCGACGAGCCGGTCCTTACGGCGTTGCTGCGGCGCTGGCGCGGTCTCGGCCTGGTCTACGAGGACGCCGGGCAGTTCATCCAGATCGCCCCGCAGGCCATGAACCAGGATCTGCTGCGCATCGACCACCTGCACCTGGAACGTGAAGCCGCCGAGACCAGGGCCGCCGCCGAGGCGGGCGAGCCGGCCGCGCTCAGCGCGGTCTGAGGGGAGGGAACGTGTCCACCATCGACGCCGGTCTGCGGCCCATCCTGGTCGGTCTCGCCCGGGACCACGACCCGGCCGTCCTGTCCATCCCCGGCATGACCATCGGTCCGGCCGAGCTGCGTGAGCCGGCCGCCGACGCGGTCGCCCGCTGGCGCGCCGAGGGGGTGCGCCGGGTCGACCTTCCCGACGTGGTGGACCTGACGGTCACCGGGGACGACGCGACGGCCGTCGACACGGTCCGCCGGCTGGTGCTGGTCCGGGAGCTGACCAGCCACGGTATCGCCGTGGACTGGCGGCTGCGGCTGCCCGGTGTCGAGGCCGACGAGTGGCTCCCGTACAGCCACCTGCGGGCGCCGGTCGAACTGCTCCCCGCGCCGGGGGGCGAGGGCGACCCGGTCGCGCAGCTCGACGCCTGGGTGAAGGGTTTCTACTTCGACAAGTGCACCTACCGTCGGGGCCCGGGGTTCGTCCAGGTGCGGGACCGCCGCGCCGGTCGGTTGAACCTGCTGACCATCGACGATCCGGCCTACCTGACGGTGCTCGACCAGTTGCTGGACGGTGCCGCCGTCACCGGGGTCGACCTCTCCATCGCCCGGGACTTCGGCGCGGAGGGCCTGGTCACCAAGATCGGCGAGCTGCTGGTGTGGCTGCCGCACCGGCTGCGCCGCTGGCCCCTGCCGTCGATGGTGATCTGAGCGCGCCCGGCGCCGGCCGCGTCACCGACCGCCCGTCCACCCGCCCGCGACCCCGGGCCGGGTGGGCGGGCGGTCTCGCGTTCGCCCCGACTGGTGGTTCCCGAAAGTTTCGGGTATACAGGGGAGGCGGCTCCGTTGAGGTCGAATTAATACCTGCCCCTCGCGGGTCCATCTCGGTGACAGCCGACGTCAACCCGTCGAAATCCGCCCCCCGTCCGGCCGCAGCCCGGGACGATGTTTCGGGAAGATTTCCGAAACTTGTTGACAGGTGGAGCATCGACACCCTACCGTCGCCATCGACGGCACTCGATGCTGTCGACACCACCCACCGCGACCCGTCCCCCCGGTTCTGCTGGACGACCGGCCCACCACCGCGTGGTGACACCCACCGCATGGCCGGCTGCCGTACCTGGCCACGGACAGTCCACCGGGTCGTACCGCGTCGCTGGCGTCCGCCAGCTGTCACGAGGAGGAACACGTACATGAGCGACACCTCGACCCGACCGCGAAGGAGCGGTCGCCTGCGGCTGCTGCTCAGCGCCGCGTGCGCCGCGGCGCTCGCCGTCACCGGCACGTTCATCGCCTCGCCCAACGCGTACGCGGAGAACGACCGGACCCTCACCTCCAACCTCACCGGCACGCACAACGGCTACTTCTTCTCGTTCTGGAAGGACAGCGGCAACGCCAGCATGACGCTGCGCGCCGACGGCCGCTACAGCAGCAGTTGGGACCGCAGCACCAACAACTGGGTCGGCGGCAAGGGCTGGGCCACCGGCACCCGGCGGACGGTCAGCTACTCGGGCAGCTACAACCCGGGCAACAACAACACCTACCTGGCCCTGTACGGCTGGACCCGTAACCCGCTCATCGAGTACTACGTGGTGGAGAACTTCGGCAGCTACAACCCGAGCAGCGGCGCCACCCGGATGGGCACGGTGACCACCGACGGCGGCACCTACGACATCCTGCGCAGCCTGCGGGTCAACGCCCCGTCGATCGACGGCAACCAGACGTTCTACCAGTACTGGAGCGTCCGGCAGCAGAAGCGCAGCAGCGGCACCATCACCACCGCCAACCACTTCGACGCCTGGGCCCGCGCCGGCCTGAACCTCGGCACCAACCACAGCTACCAGATCATGGCGACCGAGGGTTACCAGAGCCAGGGCAGCTCCGACATCACCGTCCGCGAGGGTGGCGGCAGCAACCCGACCAGCGGGCCCACCGGCAACCCGACCACCCCGCCCGCCGGCGGCAACTGCACCGCGGTGCTCTCGGCCGCCGAGCAGTGGGGTGACCGGTTCAACCTCAACGTCGCGGTCAGCGGCACCAGCAACTGGGTGGTCAGTCTCGGGCTGAACGGCGGCCAGAGCATCCAGAACAGTTGGAACGCCTCGGTCAGCGGCACCACCGGCACCGTCACCGCCAGGCCGAACGGCAACGGCAACAACTTCGGCATCACCATCATGGCGAACGGCAACTGGACCTGGCCCACGGTCAGCTGTCGAACGGCCTGACCCCGACCAGTTCCTGAGCGCACGCGACGGCGGGCGGTCCCGGTGCCACCGGGACCGCCCGCTTACTGCGTCAGGTGTCGCTGGTCAGCCGCGTATCCACTGCTGGTTGGTGCCGCCGTTGCAGGTCCAGAGCTGGACGGCGGAGCCGTTGGCGGTGGCCCCGCCGTTGATGTCCAGGCACAGCCCGGAGGCGACCCCGACGATGGTGCCGTCGGCGTTGAGCCGCCACTGCTGGTTGGTGCCACCGGTGCAGCTCCAGATCCGGGCCCGGGTCCCGGACGCGGCGCTCGGCACGTCGAGGCACTTGTTGCCGTAGACGGTGAGCTGGTTGGTGGAGCTGAGCGACCAGCGCTGGTTGGCGCCGCCGTTGCAGTCCCAGATCTGCACCACCGCGCCGTCGGTCTGGCTGGCCCCGTTGACGTCCAGGCACCGGTTCGAACCCGCGCCCCGGATCTCACCCGTCGGGGTTCCGGGGCTGCCGACGGCGGTCACCGAGAGGTTGTCGAACTGGGCGGTGACGCCCTGGCCGGTGCCGTACCCGATCTGGCCGGCGACCCAGGTGGAGTCGGTGGCCGTGCCGACGGTGCTGCCGTCGATGGCGGCGGTCAGGGTGCTGCCGTTGAGCGTGAACGACAGGTTGTGCCACCGCCCGGTGCCCAGCGCCGAGGTGTTGCCGCTGGCCAGGGTGCGCCAGTTGCCGCTGGTGTTGTTGCTGCGGATCGACCAGGCCCCGCCGTCGGTGACCCGGAAGTAGTACCCGTTCATGTTCTGCGGGCCCTGGTGGTTGTAGGTGTTGCCGCGCCCGATGAGCTGCGCGTAGCCGGACTTCTCCAGCAGCACGTCGGAGGAGATCGTGTAGTTGCGCCAGGTCAGGTCGCCCAGCAGGGTGTACGGCTCGGCCTGCCCGGAGGTCCAGTAGATCGGGGCCTGCTCGGACATCTGGCGCACGCACTGCCCGGTGCGGCCGGCGGCACACCCGACGACCTCGAACGAGCCCTGCTGGTCCATCAGGTACCGCGCCTCGCGGCCGGTGGCGTACGAGTCGAAGGTGTCGGCGTACGGCAGCTGCAGGTTGCCCTGCGCCGGGCTGGTCGCGGTGCCCTTGCCCTGCCCGTTGGTGGTGGTGATGCTGTAGACGTAGCCGGGCTGGACGGTGAGCGAGAAGCGCCCACCGTTCGGGGTGATGTCGCTGCCCCGGACGAAGTGGTCGGCGGTGTTGTTGGAGCGCACGTTCGTCGACCAGACCCGTACCGTGCCGGTGGACAGGCCGCCGGTGACGGTGAAGTCGAGGGTCTGCGCGCCACCGGCGTCCATCGTCTCGACGATGGTGCTGTAGTCGCTGTTGTTGGTGGACTTCAGCGAGACGTAGCTGCCGTTGTTGCGGTTGCCGCCGATGTACCCGCTCGACGCGTCGAGGTAGCGCCAGCCCGGTGCGGTGAACTGGGTGGTCTGCGCCATCACCCAGGCGTTCTTGCCGATCGAGTAGGCGCCGGACCAGGGCTGCTGGGCCACCGCCACGCCGGTGGTCGCCCACGGGATGTTGGGGGTGATGGCGGCGATGACCGGCCAGTTGATGTAGCCGGTCATCTTGCCGTCGAGGTAGCCCCGGTTGATGCCGCGGGCGAGCGCCTGCGCGCCCGCGTTGTAGTCGTCGGAGCCGTTCTCGCTGGCCCACAGCGACTTGCCGGTGGAGACGGCGTTGTTGGAGCTGGGGCAGTTGGTCTGGGCGCTGCGGTAGCCGCAGACGTAGTGGCTGCCGAGGACCTGCACGGCGTTGCCGAAGGCCGGGTCGCGCAGCGAGTCGTCGGCCGCGCCCCAGCCGAAGTCGTCCGAGGCGACGATCTTGACGCTGCTGTAGCCACGGGCGTTGAGGGTGGAGCGCAGGTTCTTGTACCAGGTGGTGTTGTAGCCCTTCTCGTTCCACCCGCCCAGGTAGTTGATGGTCAGCCCGTGGGCGCCCGCGCAGTCCAGCCAGGCCACCAGGTAGTCGATGGAGTCGGTGGACCAGAAGTTGCCGTTGCCGATCCAGCCCGGCGCACCCCAGGCCAGGCCGACCAGGGCGATGTTGGGGTTACGGGTACGGGCCTGCTCCATCAGCCACCACTCGTAGCCCCGGTTGCAGTTGATGCTGCCCCGGGTGTGCTCGTGGCTGGGCTCGGCGCCGGAGGTGGAGTTGGTGTCGCCGCCGATCTCCACCTTCATCAGCTGCATCGCCGCGCCGTAGCCCGGCTTGAACAGGTAGTCCAGGATGTCGCTGCGCTGCGGCTCGGGGTAGTCGACCAGCAGCCGGCTGTTGCCACCGCCGCCGCTGACCGCGCCGATGCCGTCCAGCGTCCGTCCGCCGGACCCGCCGTTGATCGTGATGGCGGTCGCCGCCTGTGCGGGTGCGGCGAAGCCGGTCAGCACCGCCGCCGCCGTCACCACCACTCCCAGCACCGATGCGGTCAACCGACGCGGACGCCACGCGCTGCGCCCCGGTCTGCGGCGTGGCTCGCCGTCGTGTCGACGGCTGCGTGCACTGAACATGTGACTCGCCTCCCCAGCCGGTCTCCGACCTCGAAGCGGTACGGCACACGTCGAACTGTCGCACCCCGCGCAGCACGGAAATCGGCGAACATCAATGATAAGACGTCGTATGTTAGGCACCGCAGCGCTTACCGGTCAACGTCCTGTTCGGAGGGAAATAATCCATACTCGCCCGCACCGCACCCACCTGGGAATCCCGAATAGATCAGATGTATGGACTCTGCTGTGACGGGCGGGAAAACGGGACACGCCGCCGACCCGGACGCCACCGGATCGGCGGCGGTACGGGTCGGCGGCGCGGCATCGGCGCTTCCGGTTCAGCCGGTCCTACAGGACCAGCTGCGCCGGGGTCGACCGGTGGGTGGTGGTGCCGTCACCCAACTGCCCGGACATGTTGTTGCCCCAGCACCACAGGCCACCGTCGGTGCGGACGCCGCAGCTGTGGTAGCTGACGCCCAGGTTCTGCGTCCAGGTGGTCGCGGTGCCGACCCGGACCGGGGCGGACCGGTGGGTGGTGGTGCCGTCACCCAACTGCCCGAACCCGTTGTTGCCCCAGCACCACAGGCCACCGTCGGTACGCAGCGCGCACGACGAGTCGACGCTCGCCACGACCCCGGTCCAGGTGGTGGCGGTGCCGACCTGGATCGGACTGGTCTGGACACCGGTGCCGCCACCCACCTGGCCGTACCCGTTCTCGCCCCAGCACCACAGCGTGCCACCGGACTGCACCGCGCAGGTGTGCGCGTGGCCGGCCGTCACGCCGGTCCACGTGCTCGCGGTGCCCACCTGCGCCGGGGTCGCCCGGTAACCCAGGATGCCGACACCGAGCTGCCCGTCCGTGCTGTCACCCCAGCACCACAGCGTGCCGCCGGTCTGCACGGCGCAGCTGTGCGCGTAGCCGGTGGTGACGCTGGCCCAGGTGGTCCCCGTACCCACCTGCACCGGGCTGGTGGCCTTGGAGGGCGAGGTGCCGACGCCCAGCTGCGCGTTGCGGTTCAGGCCCCAGCACCACAGGGTGCCGGTGGTCTGCACGCCACAGGTGTGGTTGGCGCCCGCGCTGACGCTGGCCCAGTTGGTGGCGGTGCCGACCTGCACCGGGGTGCTCCGGCTGGTGGTGGTGCCGTCACCGAGCTGCCCGCTGTAGTTGCCGCCCCAGCACCACAGCGTGCCGTCGGTGCGGATCGCGCAGTTGTGGCTGGTGCCCGCGTCGACCCGCGACCAGGTGGTGGCGGTGCCGACCTGCACCGGGCCGGTCCGGTTGGTGGTGGTCCCGTCACCGAGCTTGCCACCGTAGTTGTCACCCCAGCACCAGAGCGTCCCGTCGGTACGGATCGCACAGGTGTGCAGGTCACCCGCGGTGACCTGGGCGACCGGCGCGGCGGCGAACGCCGCGTTCGTCGCGACCCCCCCGACGCCCGCGACGGCGGCACCCGCCGAGAATCCCACCGCGAGCGCGGCCACCCCGAGGGACACCGCCGCCGCGGTGACCGCGCTGCGGGCCGCCCGCCGCCATCGGGCCCACAGGCGGCTGTTCTGTCGTTGCTCCATGCTCTGTTCTCCCCAGAAAAACGTCGATTCGTGCACGATGAGGGCAGCGTCGCCCCGGCGGGCCTCCATCGGCCCACCGCGTACAGCAGTGACCCTATGCATTGAATGCAATCAATGCGAGTTCCCGCCGGGGTTACGCTCGGCCTACTGCCGCCCTCCGTCGACGTCCGCCGGGCTCAGCTCCGGCTCCACCGCTGGCCGGCGGTGCCGTTGCAGTCCCAGATCTGGGTACGCGTGCCGTTGGCCGTACCGTTGCCGACCACGTCCAGGCAGCGGCCCGAGCCGACGGCGGTGATCGTGCCGTCGGCGTTGAACCGCCAGCGCTGGTTGGCCTGGCCGTTGCAGTCCCAGATGATCACCGAGCTGCCGTTGGCGGTGGCCGCGCCGTTGACGTCCAGGCACTTGCCGCCGAAGACCCGCAGCTCCTGGGCGGCCGTCGAGGTCCAGCTCTGGTTGGTCTGCCCGTGGCAGTCCCAGATGATCGCCGCCGCGCCGTTGGTCTGCGTACCACCGTTGACGTCCAGGCAGCGCCCGGAGGACGAGTTGCGCACCGCGCCCGTGCCGGACGGCGGCGGGGTGGTCGGGTTGCCGGTCGGCGTCACCGTCGGGGTCGGCGTCGGGGTGGTGCTGTCGAACTGGGTGAAGAACCGCCACACCTCACCCTTGGTCCAGGTCCGGGCACCGCTGTCGCCGCCACCGTCGACCGGGCCGGGGGTGTGCCCGCCGTCGAACGCCGCCCACACCACCGGGTAGCCGGAGCGGCAGCCGGAGTAGGTGGTGGTGACGTGGGTCAGGCTGCCGGCGCGCGGCTCGGGCGGGCTCTGCGCCGTACACCCGTTGTTGCGCACGAAGGTGTCCCGCAGGGACCGGCCGGCCGAGACGTTGAGCACCGGGTCCCCGATGCCGTGGATGCCCATGTAGGCGATCGGCTGGCCGCCGCCGCTGCACCCGCTGAGCTGCCCGCCGGAGTAGACCGCGACGGCCCGGAAGACGTTCGCCCGGGAGCAGGCCAGCGAGTAGCTCATCCCGCCGCCGTAGCTGAAGCCCAGCGCGAACAGCTGCGTCGTGTCGACGCACAGGTCGTTCTCGATCAGCCGGACCATGTCGTCGACGAAGGTGACGTCCTGGCCGCCGGGGTTGGCCCAGCCGTTGCCGTTGCCCTGGGGGGCCACGAAGATGGTGCTGTTGTTCGCCTGCTGGCGCAGCCCGTAGTAGGACCAGGCGGCCCCGTCCGACCCGCCCCCGTCGACGTCGTTGGCGGTGCCGCCGTTCCAGTGGAAGCCGAAGATCAACCGGTACTGGTGGTTGCGGTCGTAGTTGTCGGGGATCCGGAGGATGAAGCTGCGGTTCTGGCCGCTGCTCTGGATCGACCGTTGACCGCTGGTCAGGGTGGGGGCCTTGCCGCACCCGGCGGTCGCCGCCGCCGCCGAGACGTCGGCGGCGGCGGCCGTGGTGGTGAGGCCACCGGCGAGTGCCGTCGCGCCGACGGTCACGACGAGGGCCGCCGCCGCCGCTAGGGAACCAAGGATGGGTCTGCGCCTGGTCATGATGGGGCTCCTGCCACTCAGCCTGCACTGCTTCAGGTATGTAGTCGACGGCGATCCCGACGTGTCGCGCCCGACCGACCCCGCTGACCGCACCCGCCAAGGACGGAACACCGGAGGACACTCGATGCGCTCACCGCGCCGGCTGGCTCATCGCCGCGGCTGCCAGCCGCTGGTTCCGCTGCCCAGGCAGGACCGACTGGTCGTCGAACCGATCGGTGGCCACATCGCGCCCGCCCGGACACCACCCGGTCGACCGCCGGTGCCGGAGCACCGGGCTCGACGTCGAATCGATTCGGCAAGACCCTAGGTCGGAAAGTGAAATATGTCAATGCTGTGTCGAGGGGGTTGCGACCCGGGAACGTCCACCCGACGGCGACGAACCGCAGGCCACACGCGCAGTCCCCCGCCGCCCGCGACGGGTCCGGTGCCCCCGGGGCCGGCGTCACCCGGCCCCGGGGAACGCCCGGTCAGTTGCGCAGGCTCCACTGCTGGTTGGCGCCGCCGTTGCACGACCAGAGGATGATCTTCGTGCCGTTGGCGCTGGCCGCGCCGTTCGCGTCGAGGCACAACCCCGACTGGCCGTTGGTCAGGGTGCCGTTGGCGTTGAGGTTCCACTGCTGGTTGGCTCCGCCGTGGCAGTCCCAGATGATGACGGCGGTGCCGTTGGACGTGCCCGCACCGCTCGCGTCCAGGCACTTGTTGCCGTACACGGTCAGCTGCCTGCCGGCGGAGTAGGTCCACTGCTGGCCGACGCCACCCGCGCAGTCCCACAACTGCACCTGCGTGCCGTTGGTGGTGCTGGCGTTGGGTACGTCCACACAGCGGCCGGACTGGCCGCCCACCAGACGCCCACCCTGCTGGCCACTGCCGGTGCCCTGCTGCCGGACCAGCGAGCTGGACTCGGCCGACCGGTTGCCCTGCGCGTCCACCACGAACAGCCGGTACTCACCCTGGTTGGCGGGCACCGCGATGGACGTGGCGGTGCCCGTCGCCCGGGTCATCGTCGGACCGGCGGTGAAGGTGGTCGTGCCGGCAGGGGCCAGCCAGACCGTCCTGGCGGCGTCACCGGTGCTGCGGATCGGGATCGACGCCGTCGAGCTGGTGACGAAGGTGCTGGCCGGTAGGACGTGGTTCGGCAGGGAGAGGTTGCCCGCCGGGACGATGTCGCGGTACGCGTCCTCCAGCCCCGAGGCGGCGGCGATGCCGTACGCCTGCGCCGGCCAGACATAGTCGGAGGAGACCAGGATGTCGCTGACCGTGCTGTTGGGCAGGTTCTTGTTGGACACCTTGTTGATCGGGCCGTAGATCTGGGTGATGCTCAGGTCGTGCTTGCGCCCGAAGTCGTCTGAGTTGATCATCCAGGTGATGTTCTTGTCCACGCTCAGCACGTTGTCGCGGAAGGTGATGTACGCCGAACCCTCGTCCGGGTGCAGGCCGTACTTGTGCCCGGACGGCACACCCTGGAGATAGTTGTTGGTGATCGTCGTCCCCGGCTGCGCGCCCAACGTGTAGATGGGTGCGGTGTCGCTGAGCCGCTGCACCGTGTCGATGATGTGGTTGTAGCTGATGGTGTTGTTCCGGGCCGTCGTGGTGGGCCGGTTCGGCGCGATCGAGCCCGATGACCCGTCGAAGTTCCACCAGCCCCAGCCGAGCGTGATGCCCGACCACGGCGACTTCTCGATCCGGTTGCGCTGGATCGTCAGGGTGTCCACGAAGTACGCCGAGATGGGGCTGTGCCCGTTGAACAGCACCGCGCTGTCGTACAGGTAGTTGTTCTTGATGTCGATGTTCTTCGGCAGCCCCTCGACCTGCGGCAGCCACTTCTCCCGGTTGGTCGACGTCCCGTCGCCGATGTAGACGTGCTGGGGATGTCCGACGGTGATCGCGGAACCCGCGATGTCGTTGGTGAAGTTCCCGGTCAACTGGGTGCCCTGCACGTCGTTGACCATGTTGACGCCGTCCGCGCCGCTGTGCTGGATGCGGTTACGGTTGAGCAGGATGCCGTCGGCGTTCTCCACCTGGATCATGCCCGGGGTGACGTCGACGTTGCGGTAGTAGTAGTCGTGGAAGTTCCGCTTCGCGTACGCCTGCGCGCCGAGGTTGCCCTGCTGCGCCTGCTTGTACGACGAGCCGGCCACGGAGAACAGGTTCCAGTCGGAGTGCTGCACGGTGAGCCCGGCAAACGTGAGGTTGCGGGCGTGGTTGCTCGTCGACGTGCCGGCGACCCGCAGCAGGGTGGTCACGTTGTTCGGCGCGAACACCGACGCGGTCGTCATGTTCTCGGCGCTGCTCTTGTAGTAGTAGAGGGTCCTGCTGCCCTTGTCGAAGAAGAACTCACCCGGCGCGTCCAGGAACTCGTAGGCGTTCATCAGCTTGTGGCTGCCGCCGGCCTGGGCGTTGCCGTTGAACGCGCCCTGGGCGATGGCGGCACCCGGCTGCTGGAACAGCGCCACCCGGTTCGCCCCGTCGGAGGTGACCTGGCGTACCCCGACGATGGCGGTGGTCCAGGTGGTCGCCGTCTCGATCTCGATGTCCTCGGCGTTGCGGGCGACGGCCGGGAAGTCGTTGAGGTTGTACTTCGCGCCGTCGCACTGCGAGCCCGACTCCCAGGCCCACGCCGCCTGCCCGGCCGTGATGTTGTACGTCCCGTAGCAGCCCGCCGAGCCGACCGTCTTCGACGCCATGAACGCCCGCTTGTCGTTGACGTAGAGCGCGCGCAGCTTGTTGGCCCGGTCCAGCGGGGCCTTCCAGATGTTCCCGCTGTGCTGGGTCCACCCGGTCACCGGCACACCGCCGTCGAGCACCGGGGTCTCGCCGGGGTAGGCGGAATAGCTGACCCGGTAGCCGTTGCTGCCGGAGTCGGCCGCGCCGAACTCGATGGTGCTGGTCACCGGATACCGGCCACCCCGCAGGTAGACCTGGATGTCGCCGGTCATGTTCGCGTTCACTGTCCGCACGACGTCCCGGGCGCGTTGCATCGTCCGGAACGGCGACTGCATCGTGCCGGGATTGGCATCGCTGCCGTCCGGCGCGACGTAGTAGGTCTCCTGGACTGCCGCCGACGCCGGCAGTTGATTCGCGATCACGGCCGGGAACGCGGCGGCGACGAGCAACACGCCGGCCAGCAGCGACCTTCGGGCGGTGGAGAGGGCTGGTTTCACGTACCGTTCCTTTCGCAGGCCACCGACAGACATGTCCGCTGGACAGTCGTCCTGGGGGTGCGACAGTGAACCCGCCATGCGAACATGGGCCGCCGCGCCGGGAGACGGGGTGCTCCGGGCGGGTTCGGCCGTTGGCGGGTTACTGGGAGACACCGTGACCGGCAGTGGCAAGGTGCACGTGTGAGCGACCGGCATCAACCGGCGACAGTCCCCCGCCACAGGGAACTCCCGCCGACCACCCGGCCGCTCTTGCCCGTGGTCACGGAATTCTGCCCTGAAGCGTATGCGTCCGACCCATAGGCCGCAACCATCAATTGTCAACCACCTATGCGTAATCGTGACCGCAATGATCAGCCGATAGACCGGGCGGCGGGTCGGCCCGCCAGCGGTGGCCCACCTGGCAGCCGGGTCGCGCCCGCGTCAGGTCCGCCGGCCGGGCCAGGCGTCGCGGCCCTGTCGACGGGCGGTGGAGCACCCCACGCCGTCCGGTCCTGCGTGGTGTGGGCGTCGCCGACCAGCACGGTGTCGCGGGAGTGGACGTCCCCGGGAACTACCGGTCGTCGCGCCGACGACGCGCCCGCTCGAACTCGGCGACATCCGACGTCCACGGGCCGTGCTGGTCGAGTGCGGCGCAGCCGCCACGGACGAAGGCACCCACCAGGGTCCGGTACCCGCCGATCCCGTCGACCAGGCGGTACTCGACCCGGTACTGCGACGCCGACCCCGCCTCCCCGGGCCACACCGTCGTGATCCGGGCGATGGAGTCCGCATAGAAGAGCAGCTGGATCCCCTCGCCCCGCTCCTCGTCCTCGATGGTGAACACCTCGTTGTCCCCGGCGGAGCGACCGGCGACGAAGTCCCAGAACGCGGCGGAGGCGGTGCGGGGGCCGCCCCGCAGCCACGTCTGCTCGCCACCCTTGTCGTCGGTGAACGACAGGGCGGTCTTCCGCGCGCTGTCGTCGCCACCGGGATGGTCGTCGGCAGCCTCGTCGTCGTCCGCCGGCATGTTCCGGGAGCGGTCCGCAGCCTCCGAGCACATCAGGAAACTCACCGACCGCACCGCGTCATCGACGAGTTCGGGGTACGCCCGGCGTACGGCCGCGTCGACCGTCGCCGTCATCCGCTCCCAGTCGCGCTTGTCCGTCGCCCGGTTCCCCCGGCGCGGATCGAGGCCGATCCGCATCCCGGCGCACGCCTGCTCCGCAGTCGCGATCACGCCCATGACCTGGGGCAGCAGGGTGGAGTCGACGGCATCTGGCAGCCGCCGGGGCACCGTCGCGCCGTGCAGGTACTGGCCGGTGAACCGCAGGATCCCCGCATCGAGAGGCCCGAGGACCACTGCCCGCTCGGCGCGACGGCGGGCCGCCTGATGCTCCTGGGCGCGTCTCTCGTCCGGCTGCTCCGACGCCCCGCGCATCGCCGCGCAGACCTGACCGCGCTCCAGGAGGCCGATGTCGGCACCATGGGCGACGAGTCGGCTCCGGTCCCACCGGATGCGCCGGAAGAGCGCGTCGACGTCCGTGGGCGCGGACAGCAGGACCGGGTCGAGCAGCGCGACGGCAGCCTCCTCGTCGAGCCCGCCCCCGATTCCGGCGGCGTCGCACAGCGGAAGGAGCGCACTCCACAGCAGCAGGTGTCTGGCCAGGTCCTCCCGGATCACCGCGAGATGGGCCTCGCCGATCGGGACCGTGAACATCCGAGGCTCGTGGTTGGCGTCGGCCCCGGCGGCGAGCGTCAGCTCCAGCGCACCGTTCGCACGGATCACCTGCGGAAGCCAGCCGCTGCCACGTCGCGTGAAAACGACCTCACGCACCGCTCGCACCCCCTCGGAACCGTACCGGCCGGACCCGACAGGGTGAGGTCCCCAGCGTCTGGTGACCCACCCGGCACCCGCTGCTCACGACCACCTGGCGCACTCGGCGTCGAGGCGTGGTTCGGTCCGCACCCAGACCTCGCCCCCGGCGGCCCCGGCCGGGGCGTCGACCCGTTCGAGACCGAGGAACCCGATCAACTGGAGCAGTTCGGCCCGCTCGGCCCGGTCGTCGTCGACACCGTGCGATTCGAAGAAGACGTGGTACGCGCCGCTCGGGTCGACGCAGCCCGAGTCCGCCCAGATCCGGGCGACCTCCACGATCGCCGCCGCTTCCGTCGTGAACGTGGCGGCGCGGGCCGCGCCACGGGCCTCCGGTGACGCGTCGAGGTCGGCGCGGTCGGGGAACCACTGGCCGAAGCGGTCGAGGCCGCCGTACCCGTTCTCGAAGAACAGCATCGCGCCCGGCAGGTAGCGGTTGGCCCGGTCGATCCGCAGGTGTTCCGACCGGGGCTGCTCCCCGCGCCTGATCCGGGAGATCACCCCCGCCCGGGGCATGAGCACCACGCACTGCCCCGCCGCCTCGTCCTCGATGGTGTAGGTGTCGCAGTCCCGCCCCCGGAAGAACGCCGAGAACGCCAGGTACGCCTCCTGCGGGTCACCCACCGAGACGTGTTCGACACTGCCGTCCCCGGCGGTGAAGACGAACTGCTTCGGTCCGGGCTCGTAAGGGCGGGCCATGCGCGTCCTCCGTTAGCGGGTGACAGCTCCACCGGGCGGTGGACCAGGGCAGACATGCCTACGGCCTTGATCATAGGCATGCCTGGCCCGGTGGTCCTGTGCTGGCAGTCAGCCGCCGGCCCGCGCAGGGCGGTGGGCGCTCAGTGCCGGCGCTGCGGCACGACGAGCAGCGTCACGGAGTTCGCCGGGTACGTCGCGCTGACGCCGCCCCGGGTCACCCGCAGATCAGCACCCCGGACGATCGAGGTGAGGTCGGCCGGGCCGTAGGTGAACCGCTGCGCCCGGTCCCCGCCGCGCAGGCCGGGGAGCGCCAACCGGGACGTCAGATCACCGCCCGTCTTGTTGACCACCATCACGGTCAGTGCCCGGTCGGACGAGCGTTGCGCGGCATAGACCGCGAGCTGCCCCTGGTCGCTGCTGACCGCCGAGACACTCACGTCGCCGAACCTGCTGCCGACGCCGTCGTAGTTCCGGTACATCCGGAAGGCGTACGCGCCGGGGTCCGTCGGTTTCGGCTCGCCCCAGATCGTGGCCAGGTCCAGCCCCTCACGGCCGAAGATGCCGAGGACGTCGGCCTGGGCGAGCGCGCCGTTGATGTCGTCCAGCGCACCCCAGTTGTATTCGGTGATGGCGACCTTCGTACCCGGGTAGTGCTGGGCGACCCACGCCTTCATCTGCCGGATGAACTGCAACGGCGGCGCGTTGACCCCGCCCGGCCCGATCCACGACTCGTCGACGTACGTCGGGTCCCACAGCGACCGGGTGGACCGCAGCCGCAGCGCGTTGGCATCCGGGTCCTTACCGCCGCTGATCTGCGGGTAGTAGTGCTGGTCGAAGTAGTCGAGGAAACGCTTCCCGCCGTGGGCGTCGCTGAAGTCCTTCATGTTCTTCAGGTACCACTGGGAGAGGTTGAGCCCGCCGTGCGCCGCCGCGTCCGCACCCGGCGCACAGCCGTCCACACCGGACGCCACCCACTCGCAGTATCCCCAGCCGGACGGGCCGAGCACCGCCGCATGCGGGTCGGCGGCCTTGATGGCAGCGGCGGTCGCGGTGCCCTTGCCACCCAACTCGTCGTAGCTCACCGGCTCGGGATGCACGTCACGGTGGGTGGAATTCCACAGGACCGGCTCGTTGTCGAGTTCGTAGATCTTCACGCCCCCGCGTGCCGCCGGGCCGAACTGGTTTACGAGATGGGACACCATCTCCCCGGCGAACGACGCGCCGGCCGGGATGGAGGTGTCCGTGGGAACCGCGCCGGTCAGGTTCGCGTCGGCACGCCGACCGTTGCCGCAGTTGGGGTCCCACTGGTCGAACGAGTCCTGCTCCGGGAAGCGGGTGGCGGGGAAGCCGCAGGCGAACGGGTGCGACGAGGGCGAGTCCTTCGCCACCCAGCCGATCAACGGCACGGCGACCACCTGTTTCGTCCCGTGGTCCCGGTTGCGCTGGACGAACGCCTCGACCGTGTTGTCGGGCCCGGCGACGATGTTCTCGAAGTACCAGTCGCTACCCGTGTTGTAGGTGTGGTTCTTGAAGTTGTAGCGGCTGCTCGCGTTACCGCCCCAGCGGGCCACCGGCGTGTCGAGTTCGGCGACGAGGGCGGGGTCTCCGCCGTTCATGCCGTAGATGTCGGGGCTGATCCGGTGCCGGGCGGCGGACACGTCCACGGTCAGGGTGAGATCGGCGGCGGCGGCCGCCGGGCCGACGCCCGCCTGGGTGGCCAACAACCCCACCACGAGAGAGCCGGCCACCCCGATCACCGTGGCCGGTCGTGGCCTGCGCCGTCGTCGCACACCCATCAGAGTCTCCTGCCGCCGATCGGCCCAGAGTGGCCGAACCGTCACCCACATTACGTGTCGTCCAGATCAAGTCAATCGATTCATTCAATTGACATGCGACGATCTTAATTGCTGCCGCCATCGCCATGCGGACGGCAATCAGGGAGGCGGAAAGGCCGACGGCTACCGTGCCCGTCACCGGTCACCGGTCACCGGTCACCGGGCAACGGGCAACGGGCAACGGCATTTCGGCCGTCCGGGTGCCGGCTGTGAGCAGCTAGGGCCGAACCGGGTCCTGGCGCGGCAGCTCGGCTGACAGGACCTTGAAGTAGCGCAACGGCGACCATGCCTGCCGGTCGCCGATGACATAGAGCCGGCGCTTGGCCCGGCTCACCGCGACGTTGAGCAGGTTGGGCCTGCTCGACGCCCACCGGCGGGCACCCACCCGGTCCGGCGCACCGCCGAGCACCAACACGACGATGTCGGCCTGCTTGCCCTGTGCCGTGTGGACGGTGCCGGCGACCAGACCGGGATACCGCCGGGCCCGCCGGCCGACCTCGCGGGCGACGTCCCGGAACGGCCCGATCACCATGACCTCGGACATGTCGAAGTCCAGCTCGGCGAGGGTGGCGAGGATACGGTCGAGCTGCCGGCCCTGGTCGGGAATCCAGTGGCCCTGCGCGCCGGTGCCCGCGACGTCGATCCACTTCGACGGGGGCAGCGTCGGGTAGACGAGCTGGAAGCGGTCCGCTGCCCCGGTGCCGGTGCCATCGATCATCAGACCGCCGTAGGCGACCTGGTTGACGATGTCGAACATCGGCTGGTCGCAGCGCCGGTGCACGGTCAGCGGCACACCCACCCAGGTCGGCTCGTCGTCACCGTCCAGCCAGGTGCCCAACGGCGTGAGCCGGTCGGCGAGGCGCTGGACGGAGGTACGGCTGGTCAGCCACTGCTCGTCCACCGCCTGCTCGGTCCGGATCGCCTGTTCGGTGCGGAACGGCAGGGTGGTGATCGGCTCCAGTTGCAAC
The DNA here is from genome assembly GCF_040648835.1 of Micromonospora sp. NPDC049081. Taxonomy (NCBI): domain Bacteria; kingdom Bacillati; phylum Actinomycetota; class Actinomycetes; order Micromonosporales; family Micromonosporaceae; genus Micromonospora; species Micromonospora sp. NPDC049081. Next base: position 325,593 of record NZ_JBEZEK010000003.1, read on the forward strand.
GGGTCGCCGACGACCACCGCACGCCTGGTGCGCCAGAGCGCCCCGACCGCGTTCTGTGGTGTCGCCTGCCCGGCCTCGTCGATGAGCAGCCAACCGAGCGCTTCCCTGCCGAGGTGACCGAACACCCGGGCGTACGAGGCGAAGGTGGTGGACACCACCGGCACCACGAAGAAGAGGCTCTGCCAGGCCGCCAGCGCCGCATCGGGGGCCAGATCGGTGGGGGCGTCGCCGCCTACGAGATCCATCGCGGCCTGCAGGTTGCGTCGCAGCCGGGTGGCGTTGTGTCGCAGGAACGCTTTGTGCAGCGCCAGGGCCGCCAGGAACAGGTCGCTACGCGCCTCGTTCCACTCCCGGTCGGTCCAGAGCGCCGCCAACTCCCGGCGCTGGCGGTCGGCGTGCCATTCGGGATCGGGAAAGTGCCGGCCGAGCGCGCTCGCAGCCCGCCTCAGCCGCGCCTGGAGGGTGGAGAGGTCGGCCTCGGCCGCCCGGATCGCGTCCTCGGCCGCGCCGTGGGCCTGGACGGCCGTGGAGAGTTCCTGTTCCGCCGACGCCACCGTCCGCCTGGCCGCGGTCAGCGGCGCGTGGTCGACCCGCGGCTTGGGTATGCCCGCCGCCAGCATGCGTCGGATCTCGTCCGCCTGCCGCCGGGCGGTGTCCACCGCCCGCTGCACCACGTCGATCTCCACCTGCACGGCAGCCCGCTCCGCCCGGGCCGCGTCCAACGCGACCTGGGCCTGCCGGACCCCGGCCAGGAGCTGACCGTCGTGGTACGACCAGCGCCGTCGTGCCTCGCCGAGGGTACGCAACCACTCCCACGGGCCGGGCTGCGCCCGTTGGTGCGCCGCCTGCGCGGTCAACCACCGGCTCAGCTCCGCCTCACTCGACCACAGGGCCCGCTCGGCGGTGGCCCTGCGGCCGGTGCTCAGGTGCTCGACCTGCCGCTCGGCCGTCGCGAGGGTCTGGTCGGCAGCCGCCGCGCGACGGCGGGCGTCCCGTTCGGCCTCGGCCTGGAGGGCCGACGCGATCCGGTCGGCCTCGGCCACCCGCTCGCGCTCGGTGTCCAACGCCACCCCGTGGCGACGCCGTGCCGACTCGACCGAACCCGCCGCCACCTTCACGGCGTGCCGCAGCTCGGCAAGGTGGAGCTCGGGATGATCCCGGCGCTCGACGTCGCGGTACACCTCGGCCCGCTTCGTACGCACCGCCTCGACCCGTGCCTGCGCGGCCCGGAACCGCGACACCGCAGTCGACCACGGGACCTCCGGGCCCGTCTGCTCGTACCCTTTCAGCACCGACAGCAGGCCGGACCAGATGTGGCCCTCGCCGGCTCCCTCCCGGGGCTCGTCCGGGGTGTGGTACCAGAACGTGTTGACGAACCGGCTCCGGTTGGCCTTGTTCCCCAGCCGCGCCGCGACCAGGGCCCATGCCCGCTCGCCGACCTGAGGTTGCTCGGCCTCCGGCTGACCGGCCAACAGTGCCGTGGCGATGTCGGGAAAGTAGTCGGCCGCCGCCGCCCGTTCCCGCCACGAGTCATCGATCGCGTCAGCGGCGGGAATCTCGTCGGTGACGTTCTGCACGGCACCGTTGTTGGCCGAGGCGACAACCATCTCGAAACCCGTGAGGTCGGGCTGCCACACGTCGACGACCCGCGTACGTTGTCCTGTGCTCCAGCGGAGCTGCCGTCCGGTGAACGCCCGGGCCGGATCGGTCAGCGCGGCCAGCCGCCGGGCCCGCTCGACGACGAGCGCCGCGACGAGGTCGCGCAGCATCGTGGTCTTACCGGTGCCCGGCGGGCCGTTGACGCCGAGAATCCCGGCGGTCATGCCCAGCGCGGTGCAGACGGCCACCTGCTGGTTGAGCGCGAGCGCGTGCTCGGGATGGCTGGGCCACCGCCCCGCCGGCACCACCCCTGGTGCCGTCGCCGCCAACACGGCGTCGACACGGTCGCACACGTCCACCCGGCCGGCGGTGGCGAGATCGGCCTCGGGCCGCAGATAGTCGCGCAGTGCGACACCGACCTCACCCTTGACGATCTTTCCCGCGACCCGCTCCAGGTCGTACATGATGAAGCTGTTGAGAAACGCGTGGCCCGCGGCGCTGTCCGGGTTGCGACGGGCCACGAGCTGGCTCTTGATCCGGATGTCGGTACAGGGTAGGGCTGCGCCGATCCCGGCCACCCCCAGGGCCAGATGCAGGCAGTCGGCGAGCAGGCCGTGGTCCACCACCCGCGGAGCCATCTGCGGCGCACAGTTCTCCGTACCGTCGGTGGTCACGGTCACCAACTCCTGGAGCGACTCGTGGAGATCCTCGGTGGCGGACTCGAACCGCGCGAGCCAGTCGCCTCTGGCACGCCTGTCCCGCACCAACCGGCCGGTCGCCCAGGCGCAGCTCGACAGCACCAGCGAGTCGAGCAACACGTGCCCCTGCTCGTCGACCGTCAGAGCGACGACGGCGCTCTCCCCCGCCGGCCTTTCGTCGTAGCTGTCCGGGTCCGGTTCGAATATCCGGGACAGCACCCCGAACAGTTCGTCGAGACGGTGGATGCCCAGATACACGACGTGTCGCCACGTCTGGTTCGGGCGCAGCTTCCACCGCGAGAGCTCGTGACCCGCCTCCCACGGCAACGGCTGTCCCGGCTGGACCGCGAAGACCAACCGGTCCCGGCTGACCCGCTCGACGCTCTGCGGACTGAACATCTCCACGGTTCGCCAGAACCTGACAACCTCTGCCTGTGCGGCCTGCGCGCTCCGTCGCAACACCACTCCGATCGTCGATCAGATCGTGCCCGGGCGGAGGATCGTATCGTTCGCAGAACGCCGACGGGCACCCGATGAGGCTCCCGTACGGGGGCACCGGATCTCGGTCGGCTCCGTCCTTGTCGTCACGGCCCGAGTCCTGTGTGGACACCGGTTTTCCTCCCCGCCCATCGTGACCGGGCCCGGCACGATGAAAGCCTCATTGTTGGGGGATTCGCTGTCGCCTCGGGATGGTAGAAACGAACCGACCGACCGGTGTGCCCAGCGGAGGGTGAATGGGTGTCTGATATCGCGGATCCGAGCCGGCATCTCGTCCTCACCGTGGACGTGGAGCGGTACAGCGGGCGGGACAACGTGCTCCAGTGGCGTGTCCAGCAGGCCCTGCCGAGGATCATGCGGCGGGCCCGGGAGGAGCTGGGTCTACTCCCGGATGGCTGGCTGGTCCAGCCGAGCGGCGACGGGCAGCTCGCGATCCTGCCGCAGGGCACCAGCGAGCGGACGATCGTGACCCGACTGGCACCGACCGTGGACCGGCTGCTCCGCGAGCACAACCACGGACTGGCCCCTGAGGCCCGCATCCGGCTACGGATCGGCGTCCACGAGGGCCTGGTCCACCTCGACGGCGACAACGGCTTTCCCGGCGAGGCCGTCGTCACGGCCTGCCGGCTGGTCGACTCTCCACAGCTCAAGGCCACCCTGCGACGGTTTCCCGAGGCGCAGGTCGCACTGATCGTGTCGGACCGGCTCTACCAGGATGTCGTCCGGCACTACGGTGACCTGCGGCCAGAGCACTTCCTGCGGGTGACCGCCAGCCTGCCGGAAAAGAGCTTCGACGCCGTCGCCTGGATCCACCTGCCTGGCGAGAACGCCGCCGCAGAACAGCCCTCCCCCGCCACCACCCCGGTCCAGCCCTCCGCCGGCGGTCAGACCTTCCAGCACATCACGGCGCACGGGCCGACGGCGTTCGGCAACGGCAACGTGATCACCACGTACGGTTCCGCCGGCAGCGCGACCCCGCACCGGCCCTGATGACGGCGCAGGACCGTCCCCGCACCGACCAGGTGGCACCGTCACCCGGGCCGGGCACCGGCATCCACCAGGCCAGCTACTCCGGGATCACCACCCACGGGCCGGCCGCCTTCGGTGACCACAACATCGTCAACCAGGTCAGCTACCGGAGCGCCCCGCCCACCCACGCCGACGACGTGCTGGTGTCGAAGGCCCTGGAGGCCCTGGCGGGACAGGTGGAGACCGAGCGACGGCGGGACGAGGAGCGCAGCCAGGTGCTGCGACGCCCGCTGCCCGTCCGCTGGGCGGTGACCGCCGCCGCCGGCTCGGCGATGGCCGACGTCGACTGGTCGTCGATCGGGGTCACCGACGACCAGCTCCCGGCTGGCGGGTTGGACGACCTCGCCGGTCTTCTCGCCCGACGGCTACCGCACCGCCGGCTGGTGATCCTGGGTACGGCCGGGGCGGGCAAGACCGTGCTGGCCACCCGGCTCGTGCGCGGTCTGCTCCGGGAACGCCTGGCCGGCCAGCCGGTCCCGGTGCTGCTGCCCGCCGACACCTGGCACCCGGGCGAGCAGCACCTGCGGGAGTGGATGGCGCAGCGGCTGACCCAGGACCATCCCCACCTGGGGACACCGGCCCCGGGCCGCTCGCGCACCCGTCGGACGATGGCCACCCACCTGATCGAGAGTCGGCTGGTGCTGCCGGTCCTTGACGGGTTGGACATGATCGGCGACGGGCTGCTCGGCACAGCGCTCAGCGAGCTGAACAGCCTCGGCGCGGGAGAACCGCTGGTGGTGACCAGCCGCATCGAGCCGTACGAGGGCGCGGTCCGGATCGCCGGCTGCGGGTTGTCCGGCGCTGCGGTGGTGGAGGTGCTGCCCCTCAGGCTGACCGAGGTCCGGGACTACCTCGCCCCCGCAGGCGGAACCGGGCGGTGGCACCGGGCCTTCGCCGAGTTGGCGAACGAACCGGACGCCCCGCTCGCCCAGGCCCTGCGGACGCCGCTGATGGCCTGGCTGGCCCGCACCAGCTACCCGACAGCGTCACCCACGACCGTCACCGCCGACCCGGCCACCACCGTCGCCGATCCGCACGAGCTGGGCGACCGGGCCCGTTTTCCGGGCCGGGACGCCATCGCCGACCATCTCATCGACGGTCTGCTGCCGGCGGTCTATCCGGCCGAGCCGACCCCCACTGGCCGCCGGGACTCCGACGAACAGTGGCACCGTCAGGAGGTGGAACGGGCGCTGATCTTCCTGGCCCGGCACCTGCGTCGGACCGACACCCACGAGATCGCCTGGTGGCGACTCGACCGGGCGGTCCGGCACCAACGAACCCTGTGGATTCCGCTGCTCGGCACGCTCTACGGACTGTTCTTCGGGCTCGGGCACAGCCTGACCGCCGGCCTGGCGATGGGGACGGTCATGGGCCTGGTCGGGACGAGCCGGCGGGCCCGCACCAAGCTGGGCTGGGTCGCCAGCGAGACGCCGTACCGCACGAAGGTGAGCTTCCGCCGGCTCCGGGTCACCCTCTGGCACGGCCTCGTCTCCGCCACGAAGCTGGTCGTGCCGCTGCTGGCGGGGCTGGTCCTGCTGAGCATGCCGGAACCTGGTCCGCTGGTCATCACGGCAGGCGTGCTCCTGCTGGTGACGACAGCCGTCCTACTCGTCCGGCAGACCTGGCCGGGAAGAGAACACGACCCGACCCGGGAACTCGTGGTGCCTGCCGATCCGTCCCGTGCCGTCAGTCCGACCTCGACGTTGCGCGGCGACCGGGCGGCAGGACTGATGGTCATGCCGCCCGTGATCCTGTTCGGCGTACCGCCGGCGATCCTGTTCGACACCGTCCGCCCGATGATGGTCGCGACCGCGTTCACCATCGGTTGGATCGGCGCCGGCGCCTGGGCCAGGTACACGGTCGCCCGGGCCGTCCTCGCGGCCCGGGGGCACCTGCCGTGGCGGACCATGGCCTTCCTCGACGACGCGGTCGACCGGGGCGTGCTGCGGCGGGTCGGTGCCACGTACCAGTTCCGGCATCCCCGGCTCCGCGACCGGCTGGCCGAGCATCCCCGGTGACCGCCCCACCTGGTGCGAAGCCAGCAATCGAAGACGCCCGCCCGGCCGGAGCGCCAGGTGCGCCGCCATGGGCCTCAGTCCATGTGGGCACGCAACGGTCCAACGGCGCGCACGTCCACAGACAGAAACGCCAAAAAGCTCCGACCCAGGGTGAAACCCCAGGTCAGAGCCTTTTTGGTGGTGCGCCGCCAGGGACTCGAACCCCGAACCCGCGGATTAAGAGTCCGCTGCTCTGCCAGTTGAGCTAGCGGCGCTCGTTGGCAACGGAGAGAACACTAGCACGGGCCATGAGCGGGGTTCCAATCCGATACCCGGCTCCACTCTTCGGGCGAGCTTAACGGGCAAAAGGCTTCAGATCCCCCCGCCGGGGAGCTTCCGGCATCGAGCTGGTGGCCGACATGGGGCACGATGTCCGCCAGGTACGCAAGAACAGAGGTGGGGATGGGCAGGTTCACGCGGGGCGGGGCGATGGCGGGCGCTCTCGTCCTGGCGGCGTCGCTGGCTCTGGCCGGCTGCGGCGGCGACCAGAAGAAGGAAGCCGAGTTCGTCGGCGGCACCGGGGCTTCGCCCAGCGCCGAGGCGGTGACCCCGGCGCAGTCCGGCGGGGCGTCGCCGTCGGCACCGGTGGCGGACGGCCTGGCGGTCAGTCCGGCCGACGGGGCGAAGGGCAGACCGGTCAGCACCGAGATCAGCGCCGAACTCCCGGGCGGCGGGAAGGTCTCCTCGGTCACCCTGACGACGGGTGACGGCAAGCAGGTCGGCGGGAAGCTGCGGCTGGACGGCAGTTCCTGGGTGCCGTCGTCGGCACTGAAGTACGGCACGAAGTACAAGGCCACGGTGATCGGCACCGGTGCCGACGGCCAGCCCCGGCAGGGGGTGAGCACGTTCACCACGATGGCCAAGCCGAGCTCGATGATCGGCTCCGGCCTCTACCTCTTCGACGACCGGACCTACGGCGTGGCCATGCCGGTGGTGGCCGAGTTCAGTCCGGGCATTCCGCAGAAGGACCGGGCAGCCGTCCAGAAGCGGATGTTCGTCAAGACCGATCCGCCGCAGCCGGGTGCCTGGCACTGGGTGTCCAGCGGCACCCAGGCGTACTACCGGGGGCCGGAGTACTGGCAGCCGGGGACGACGCTGAGCGTCCGGATCGCGCTGGCCGGGATTCCGCTGAGCAACGGCCGGTACGGCAACGTGGACCGGTCGGCGACCGCCAAGATCGGGCGGGCCTTCGAGATGAAGGTGGACAACGCCACCAAGCAGATGGAGGTGTTCCAGGGCGGCCAGTTGATCAAGACGTTGCCGGTCAGCCTGGGCAAGAAGAGCACTCCCTCCTCCAGCGGCACCATGGTGGTGATGGAGAAGAAGGAGAAGACCGTCTTCGACACGATGGACGAGCCGGACCCGGCCAACCAGTACCGCACCGAGATCGATTTCGCCCAGCGGCTGACCTGGGGCGGCGAGTACATCCACGCGGCACCGTGGTCCGAGGGGGTGCAGGGTCGGCGCAACGTCTCGCACGGCTGCGTCAACGTGTCGATGGCGATGGGCAAGTGGCTCTTCTCCCAGACGAAGGTGGGCGACCCGATCACGGTCAAGGGCACCCCACGCAAGCTCGAAGCGGGCAACGGGTGGACGGCGTGGAGCCTGACCTGGGCGGAGTTCGTCAAGGGCAGCGCGCTGCCGGTTCCACAGGGCGGCTCGGGTCCGCTGGTCTGACCTCCGCTCCGGGTCGACGCAGGTCGCCGACCCGGAGCGGCACGGGCCGGTGACCCGTCGTCATCGCACCCCGCTCGGCGGCGTGTTTCAGTTCACCCTTCGCAACCGACGGGCGTGCCGCCGCGTCTGTGAGGGACGATGGGACATCGGGGACCACGACTGTGAGGGAATCATGCGAGTTGTCCAGGACCACCTGACCGGGCGTACCGGTCGCCGCCGGGTGCTCGCGGCGGGGGTCCTCGCCGCGGCGCTGGCCCTCACCTCCGCCTGCACCGGCTCGGGCGGCGACAAGCCGTCGAGCTGGCAGGGCGGCGGCGAGGAGGCCGCGCCGAAGGCCAGCGCGACGATCACCGAACCGAAGGCCGACGCCACCGACGTCCCGGCCTCCACCGGCATCGTCTTCACCGCCAAGGATGCCAAGGACACCACCGTCGCGCTCACCGACGCCGCCGGCAAGGCCGTCGAGGGCAAGCTCGCCGCGGACGGCGCGAGCTGGCTCCCCGACGGCACCCTGGAGTACGGGGAGAAGTACACCGCCACGGTGACGGCGACCGGTGAGGACGGCAAGCCGGCGACGGCCACCAGTGCCTTCACGGTGATGGCCAAGCCGGACAAGCAGGTGCGGGTCACCAGCTTCCTCGGTGACAACCAGGTGGTCGGCGTGGCCATGCCGCTGATCGTGAAGTTCGGTCGGGCCGTGCCGGAGGACTACCGCGACGACGTGCAGCGCCGGATGTCGGTCACCAGCACCCCGGCCCAGGAGGGCGTCTGGCACTGGGTCAGCCCCACCGAGGTCCGTTACCGGCCCAAGGAGTTCTGGCAGTCGGGCACCACGGTGTCGTACCAGGTGCGGGCCGGCGGGCTGCCGATGGGCGGCGGCTGGTACGGCCGGTCCGACCTGACGGTGGACGTCAAGGTCGGCCCGTCGGTGGTGATGCAGGTCGACAACAAGACCAAGCGGATGACCGTCACCAAGGACGGCAAGGTCGTCAAGACGATCCCGGTCAGCCTGGGCAAGAAGAGCACCCCGTCGTCCAGCGGGACGATGGTGGTGATCGAGAAGCTCCGCAAGACGGTCTTCGACACGATGGAGGAGCTGGGCCCGGAGGAGGGCTACCGCACCAAGATCGACTATGCCCAGCGGCTCACCTGGGGTGGCGAGTTCATCCACGCCGCCCCCTGGTCGGAGGGTCAGCAGGGCACCACGAACGTGTCGCACGGCTGCGTCAACGTGTCGATGAAGGACGGTGCCTGGCTGTTCGCCAACACCAAGATCGGTGACCCGATCACGGTCAAGGGCACCGAACGCAAGCTCCAGAACGGCAACGGCTGGACCGACTGGAACATGAGCTGGGACCAGTACGTCAAGGGCAGCGCCCTGCCGTACGACCCGGACGCCGGGCAGCCGGACACCGACGCCTCCCCCGACGGGGCCACCGCCACGCCGAGCGCCGAGCCGACGCCCTGACCGACCGCAGCCGGCCAGCCGGGTCCTGACCGACCGGCACGCGCCGATCTTCCACGACCGGCCCCCGTCATCAGGCGGGGGCCGGTCCGCGTGCGGGGTGTACTGCCCGCCGGGCCAGCCCCTGGACGCCTCCTGGAACGACTCAGGCCCCCTCGATTGAGGGGGCCTGAGCTGCGGTGGAGCGGATCCACCAACCGGGTGACTGATGGGAATTGAACCCACGACAACCGGGACCACAACCCGGTGCTCTGCCAACTGAGCTACAGCCACCATGCCGTCCGCGCCGGTTTCCCGGGCGGGTGCGGACTAATAATAGCCACACCCGGGCGGGGGCCGTCCAGCGGGTTCCGCCGGCCGGCCGGCACCGGCCTAGAGCTGTGCCGCGATCGCCTTCGCCGTCTCGACGTCCGGGCCGGGTAGCGGCACGAACAGGGTGCGCCGGTAGTACTCCAACTCCCGGATGCTCTCCTGGATGTCGGCCAGGGCCCGGTGCGCCAGCCCCTTGCGCGGCTGGCCGAAGTACACCCGGGGGTACCAGCGCCGGCACAGTTCCTTGATCGACGACACGTCGATCATGCGGTAGTGCAGGTGGGCGTCGAGCCGGGTCATGTCCCGGGCGATGAAGCCCCGGTCGGTGGCGATCGAGTTGCCGCACAGCGGCGCGGTACGCGGGTCCTTCACGTGGCTGGTGACGTACTCCAGGACCAGGTCCTCAGCCTCGGCGAGGGTGACGGTGGAGCGGCGCACCTCCTCGGTGAGACCCGATTTGGCGTGCATGGTGCGGACGACCTCCGGCATCGCCTCCAGGGCCGCCTCGTCGGCGTGGATGACCACGTCCACACCCTCACCCAGCACGTTGAGGTCGGGGTCGGTGACCAGTGCGGCCACCTCGATCAGCTTGTCGCTACCGAGGTCGAGCCCGGTCATCTCACAGTCGATCCAGACGAGAAGGTCAGCCACCGGGACAGACTACGCGCAGCCCAGGTGCCCGCGCCTCGGCACTGTCGCGGGGTGGGACCGCTAGGGTTTCCCCGTGCCCGCCGAATCCGTCGCTTCCCCCGTCAACGCCCCGGAGGACCAGCGGAGCCGTACGGCCCGCCGGGTCGTCACGGTGGTGGCGTTGGCGGCCGTGCTGCCGGCGCTCTACCTGCCGGGCCTGGTGCACGACTTCTTCGACCTGAAGATCTACATGCGGGCGATGGACTGGTGGGCGTCCGGGCATCCGCTCTACGACTACGTGCAGCCCGACCGGGTGCAGGGTGAGCTGTACTTCACGTACCCGCCGTTCAGTGCCCTGCTGTTGCGGCCGTTCGGGGTGCTGCCGCTGGGCCTGACGATCGTCATCTTCACCGCGCTGACCTGCGTCGCCGTGGTGGTGACCACCCGGTGGCTGGTGCTGCCGGTGATCGAGCGGCACGGTCTGCACCGGACGTTCGCGCTCACCGTGGCGGTGCTGCTGGTCTTCGCGGTGGAGAGCACCCGGGAGACGATCACCTTCGGTCAGATCAACATGCTGCTGGTGGTGCTGATCCTGGCCGACCTGCTCTTCGCCGTACCGCAGGCGCGACGGTGGGCCGGGGTGGGCGTCGGGCTGGCCACGGCGCTCAAGCTCTTTCCGGGCATCTTCATCGTCTACCTGTTGGTGACCCGGCGCTGGCGGGCGGCCGTGGTGGCGAGTGTCACGGCGGCGGCGGCGACGCTGCTGGCCGCCGCGGTGGCCCCCCGCGACTCGTGGCGGTTCTGGACCCATGAGTTGTGGGCCACCGACCGGGTCGGGCGCACCGACTACACCGGCAACCAGTCGCTGTTCGGTCTACTCAGCCGGATCGACGCGCCGCAGGAGCCGAACCGGCTGCTCTGGCTGGTGCTGGTCGTGGCGATCCTCGGGTACGGGCTGTGGCGGGCGGCCCGGGCCGCCGCGGCCGGCGACTGGTTGACCGGGCTCACCCTCACCGGCCTGGTCGGCGGACTGGTCAGCCCGATCACCTGGACCCACCACATCTACTGGTTCATTCCGGCGGTGGTGGTGCTGGTGGACGCCGCGCTCGACGCCGACCGGGAGACCGAGGCGGGGGCGCGACGCCGTCGCCGGCTGCTCACCCTCGCCACCGGCACCGGCCTGGTGATCGTCTACGGGGTGGTCTCGTTCTACGACTGGGGGGTGGCGCCGGCCCGCACGGACACCCCCTGGGAGTTCCTGCTGCGCAACGCGTACGTGCTGCTGGCGCTGCTGCTGCTGGTGCTGCTGCCGGTCCGACGGGAGCGTCGGTCGAGCGGTCGACCGACCCCATAAAGGGACAGATATTCCACTATCCGACTTTTAGCGGTAATCTGGCGTCAGCCAGTCATGGCTCGCAGCGCACCGATCCCCCGGTGAAGACGGCCCTCCGCGTCGGCAGCGCGGAGGGCCGTCACCGTGTCCACGCCCATCCGACGCCACCGCACGACGCGACCGTCCGACGCCACCGCACGACGCGAACGGCCCGCCGGACAGGTCCGACGGGCCGGTGCGCGGTGGAACGGGTCAGGACTTCGGCGTCGGCTCCCGCCGGGTCCGGGCGAAGGCCAACCCGCCGAGGGCCAGCCCACCGAGCCCCGCCAGCAGACCGACGACACCCAGCACGACCGCCGTCGAGCCCGAGTCGTCGTCATCGTCGTCGTCCTTCGCGGCCGGCGTGCCCGCCGCCGCCGGGGCCGCCGAGGGCGACCCGGCCGCCGCGGTCAGGGTCAGCACCGGCGCCGGGTTCTCCGGCTCCTCCGCGCCCGGCGTGGGCTCCTCGATCCAGCGCGACACGTTGCCGTCGGAGTAGGTCTGGAGCGTCTTGAGGACCATCTTGTCCACCTGCGGCAGCGGACCCAACGAGATCGGGAACTCCTGGAACTCGCCAGGCTTGACGCCCCCACCGGCGGCGGCCGTCCAGGTCAGCTTGGACACCGCCTCGGTGAGCTGGCTGCCGTGCACCTCGATCGGCGGGTCCACCTTGCGCTTCTCCACCGCCACCGTCCACCCCGGCACCGGCATCGTGGAGACCGAGCCGACCGGGGCGTTCTCCGGCAGGTTCACCTCGATCTTGACGGTGGAGGCGGTGTCGCTCTCGTTGGGCACCCGGATGGCGAACCGGCCATAGCCGCCCTGGGTCGCCTCCTTCGGGTTGACCGTGACGTGCGCCGCGGCCGGCCCGGTGAAGCCGAGCACCGTGGCGGTGACGGCGGCGAGGGTGAGCGCGGCGGCGGATGCGGAGCGCCGGATACGGATCATCGGGGACGGGCCCTTCCTTACTTGATCGGCACGGTGGCGGTCACCGTGGCCTGGTCGATGTCGGACGTACGGACCGTGAAACGCAGTTGCCACTGGCCCGCCGACGGGAAGCTGAACTCCCCCGTCGCATGGTTGTCGGTGAGCTTGAGCAGCGGAATGTCGATCGGTTCCACCCCGGCCGAGGGCAACGCGGCGGTGGCCTTCCACTCCACCACCGGCTGCGGGCGGTTGTCCGGCGTGTAGGCGTACAGGTGCATCGAGTTGTTGCCCCGCTCGGCCGGGTCCAGCTCCACCTGGAGCGAGAAGAGCGGGCTGGTCAGCGTGGTCGAGTAGTAGCCGGCGTCGGCGCCGGAGCCGCCGTCGACGGCGGTCCGGGCCGGTGGGGTCTGCACCAGGGTCGCCGTGACGCCGAGGATCACCGCGGTGATCGCCAACTCCACCCACACCGCGCGCCGCACCGGCACCGGCCGGGCCGCCGCCGTCCGCCGTCGCACCAACTGTCGGGAGTACGCGGCCACCCCCACCACCAGCGCGAACAGCCCGATCTTGGCGAGCAGCAGCCGGCCGTACGTGGTGCCGGTGAGGGCCGCGACGGTGCCCACCTCGATCAGCCCCTGCACGACGCCGGCCAGCAGCAACGCCGCCACCGCCAACGCCGCCCAGCGGGACCAGATCGGCAGGATCGCCCCCAGCTCCCGCTCGTCGGCCCGGCGCAGCAGGAACCCGGCCAGCATCACCAGCCCGCCCAACCAGACCGCCATGCTGCCCAGGTGCACCGCGTCGACGAGCACCGACACCGCCGGTGCCGGGGAGGCAGCCGGGTGCCCGGCCAACGGCCAGGTGAACAACCCGGCCACCCCCAGCCCGGTCAGGATGATCCCGTCGGTACGCCCCACCGGCCCCCGGGTCAGCGGCCGGAGCAGGAACACCGCCGCCGCCAGCAGGCCCAGCCGGATCAGGTGTGCGGTGCCGTACCCGCTGCCCAGCACCTCGGACAGGCCCTCCCCGGTGACGTCGAACAACCCCCCACCGGCGGTGTACGGCACCTGCATCCACACCTCGGCCACCGTCGCGACGGCCAGCAGCCCCACCCCGGACCAGAGCAGCCGGGCCGGCCCCCGCCGGGACAGCCGCAGCGGCCAGAGCGCGGCCAGCACCAGCGCCGGACCCACCACCAGCAGCAGACCGGCGTACCCCAGGTATTTCGTCACCTTCACGCCGACCCCGACCACCGGGTCGGCCCGGCTGTCCGAGCCGGCGTCGGTCGGCGGCGTCGACGGCGCCCCCACCGAGTAGGTGAACGCACCGGACACCGGGTGGCTGTCGGCGGAGATCACCCGGTAGCTGACCAGGTAGGTGCCCTGCGGCCCGGCCGGGTCCACCCCGATCGTCACCACCGAGCCCTCGAAGCGGGGTTCGCCCCGATCCGCCCGGGAACCGTCCGGGGCGATGACCCGCACCTTGTCGGGCACCTTGCGGACCGACTCGCTGAACGTCAGCACCACCTCCGACGGGGCGCTCGGCACCACCGCCGAGGCCACCGGGCTGCTGCTGGACAACACGGCGTGGGCGCTCGCCGGCCCGGCCGGGGCGAGCAACAGGGCGACGAGGGTGATCAGCAGGCCGGCGGCGGCACCCGCGCGGGCCAACCAGCGACGATCGACGGCGTTCATCCCGCCATGCTCGCTGACCGGAGGCCGATACGCCCACCCGGCCACCCCACGACGGCACGGCGCGTCCACGGCGGCCGGGGCGCCTGCCGTAGGTGGTGGGACGTCATGAACGGGTAGTCGTTCGGCGGTGGGGAAAAGTTCCCGGCGTGAGCGGGACCATTCAAAGGGTCGAAGGACCCTGCCCCTCCCCGCCACGCCGCGTAGCGTGGCTAGTCGTGATCCCCGCCCACCGCGACCCCTCCGCCACCACCGGTGACGGCCCGCTGACCGGCCACCGGCCACCGGCCACCGGCGACCCGGCGACCACCCACCCCGGGGAACCCACCGACCGGGCGGTACGACCAATGGGTGTGACCGCAGCGCGTACCCCCGCCGGCCGTTGGCCCGTCGTCCGGCCCTGGCTCGGCCTCGCCGCCCGGCTCGGCCTCGCCGCCGTCTGGCTGTTCGCCGGTGGGGCCAAGGTCGGTGACCTGGCCGCCTCCGGACGGGCCGTCAACGCGTACCAGGTGATGCCCTACGAGGTGGCGACGGCGATCGGGGCCGCGCTGCCGTTCGTGGAGCTGGCGCTGGGCCTGCTCCTGCTCGCCGGGCTGGCGACCCGGCTGAGCGCCGGGATCTCCGCCGCGCTGCTGGTGGTCTTCATCGCCGGCATCGCCTCGGCCTGGGCGCGCGGCCTGGCCATCGACTGCGGGTGCTTCGGCAGCGGCGGGCAGCTCGCCGCCGGCCAGGCCCCGAGCTACCTCCCGGAGATACTCCGGGACCTGGGATTCCTGGCGCTGGCCGGATTCCTGCTGATCTGGCCCCGTAGCCCGTACTCGGTGGACGGCTGGCTCGCGGGCGACCCACCCGTGGAGGAGGACGACGATGAGTAGTCGCAAGGAACGCAACCAGGCCGCGCGGGTCGTCCGCGAGCAGCTCGCCCGCGAGAAGCGCCGCAAGCGGACCCTCTGGACCTCCGTCGGGGCGGTGGTGGTGCTGGTCATCGCCGGCCTGATCGGGTGGAGCGTCTACTCCAGCCAGAAGTCGGACACCTTCACCGCACCGCCCGGGGCGAACGACGCCGGCACCGGCGTCGTGCTCGGCACCGGGCCCGTCACCATCGACCTCTACGAGGACTACCTCTGCCCGGTCTGCAAGGAGTTCCAGCAGACCAGCGGGGAGACCATCAACCAGTTGGTCTCCTCCGGCAAGGCCAAGGTGGTCTTCCACCCGGTCGCCTACCTCAACCGGTTCTCCACCACCGAATACTCCACCCGCTCCTCGGCCGCGTCCGGCTGCGCCGCCAAGGGCGGCAAGTTCAAGGAGTTCACCGACGCGCTCTTCGCCCAGCAGCCGCCGGAGGGCAGCGCCGGGCTGAGCAACGAGCAGCTGATCGACATCGGCGCGGGCGTCGGGCTGAACAAGGACGACTTCGGTACCTGCGTCAAGGACGGCACGTACACGGCGTGGACCGAACACGTCACCGAAGACGCCAGCAAGGACGGGGTCACCGGCACCCCGACCCTCAAGGTGAACGGCACCGCCGTGTCCGACCGCAGCCCGGCCGGCATCACCGCAGCGGTGGAGGCGGCCGGCAAGTGACCCCGGCACCCCTGCGGCGGGCCGTCCTGCTGCTCGCCGCCGTACTGCTCGGCCTGCTCGGCTGCGCCGCACCGGCGTACGCGCACGGGGCGGACGCCCCCGACGGCACCGACTACCGCACCATGGTGACCGGGATCACCCCGGCCCGGCCGGGGCTGACCGCGCGGGCCGTCGAGGCGGGTGCCCGGCTGGAACTGGTCAACCACTCCGACCGGGACGTCGAGGTGATCGGCTACTCCGGGGAGCCGTACCTGCGGGTCGGGCCGGGCGGGGTGTACGAGAACGTCCGCTCCCCCGCCACGTACCTCAACCGCACCCTGGCCGGGGACACCGCGTTGCCCGCCACCGCCGACCCGGCCGCCGCCCCGCAGTGGCGTCGGATCGGCGACGACAGGCGGGTCCGCTGGCACGATCAGCGGGCCCTGTGGCGGGAGTCCGGGGTGCCCACCCCGGTGGCCGCCGACCCGGGCCGGGAGCACCGGGTCCGGGAGTGGACGGTGCCGTTGCGCGACGGCGACGAACCGGTCGAGCTGCGCGGCACCCTCGACTGGGTGCCGCCGCCGGACCCGTACCCGTGGTGGGTGGCCGCCACCCTCGGCGTCCTGCTGGTCGGCGCGGCGGGGCTGCTGCCGGCCGGCACCGGCGCGGGGACCCGGGCGCTGCGCGGCGTCGGCGCGGTGCTCGCCCTCGGTGGTGCCGCCGCCGTCGCCCTGGTGCTGGGCCGGGAGCTGGACGCCGGGGCGCAGGGCGTCGGCGGGGTGCTGCTCGGGCTGGCCGCCGGGCAACTCTGGCCGCTGCTGACCGGGCTGGGTGCGGTGGCCGCCGGGGGGTGGGCGTTGGCCCGCCGGCCCGCCGCCGACTTCGTGCTCGCGCTGGCCGGGGCGTGCCTGACCCTCGTCGTCGGCGTCGCCAACCTGACCGTGCTGTCCCGCGCCGTCGCCCCCGCGCCCTGGTCCGGCGGCGTCGCGCGGGTGCTGCTGACCGGGGTACTGGTCGCCGGGGTCGGCGCGGTCGCCGCCGGCCTGCTCCGGCTGCACGCCGCCACCCGCGCCGCCGCGCCCCGACCCGCCGCCGACCCGGCCCGGACCTGACCGGCGACCCGGGGTGCCCCGTCGCCGTCCGGCCCGGGACCCGGGCCGCCGCCGGTGGGGCCCCGCCGGCCGGCACCGAACCCGCCCCCACGCAGCGCGGGGTGCGCCCGTGGGAGTCGCCTGTCGGCGGTGGTCAGCCGATCGGTCGGGGGTGGAAGCCGTAGGGCAGTTCCAGGCGGTGGCGGGAGAGCAGCTCCGCGTCGGCGAGCAGGTCGGCGGTGGGGGCGTCGGCGACGATCCGGCCGGCGTCCAGGATGACCGCCCGCTCGCACAGCTCCGCCGCGTAGGGCAGGTCGTGGGTGACCATCAGCAGGGTCACCGGCAGGGCGCGCAGGATCCCGGCCAACTCCCGGCGGGCCGCCGGGTCCAGGTTGGACGACGGCTCGTCGAGGACCAGGATCTCCGGGCGCATCGCCAGCACGGTGGCCACCGCCACCCGGCGACGCTGCCCGAACGACAGGTGGTGCGGGGCCCGGTCCCGGTGCTCGGCCATCCCCACCGCGGTCAGCGCCTCATCCACCCGGGCGGCCAGCTCGGCCCCGCGCAACCCCAGGTTGGCCGGGCCGAACGCCACGTCCTCGGCCACCGTGGGCAGGAAGAGCTGATCGTCCGGGTCCTGGAAGACGATGCCCACCCGGCGACGGATCTCGGCCAGGGTGTCCCGGTCCCGGGACACCGTCAGCCCACCCACGCTCACCACCCCCTCGGTCGGGGTGAGGATGCCGTTGAGGTGCAGCACCAGCGTGGTCTTGCCGGCGCCGTTCGGGCCGAGCAGGGCCACCCGCCCACCGCGCGGCACGGCCAGGTCCACCCCGGCCAGGGCGACGTGACCGTCCGGGTACGCGTACCGGACGCCACGGACGTCGAGGGAGACAGCGGTCTGCACGTACCCGATCATGTCAGGACGACGGCGGTGGCGGCGATCGTCACCGCCACCAGCGGCACGGTGGCCGCCGCCACCCACTGCCCGGCGGTCGCCGCGCCGGACCCCTGCCAGACCGCCGGCATCCGCCCCGTGTAGCCCCGGGAGAGCATCGCCAGGTAGACCCGCTCACCACGTTCGAAGGCCCGCAGGAACAACGCGCCCACCCCGGCGGCGAAGCCGCGCAACTGCCACAGGAAACGCGGGTCGTCGCCCCGGGAGATCCGGGCCACCCGCATCCGGCGGGCCTCACCGACCAGCACATCGAGGTAGCGCAGCATGAACGTGGCGATCTGGGTGATGATCTGCGGGCAGCGCAGCCGGTCCAGGCCGACGATCAGGTCCCGGGTGGTGGTCGTGGCGGCCAGCAGCAGCGACGCGAGCACCCCCAGGGTGCCCTTGGCGACGATGTTCCACGCCCCGTGCAGGCCGTCCACCGACAGGCTCAACCCGACGAACTCGGTGCGCGCGCCCGCACCGAGGAACGGCAGGGCGACCGCGAACAGCACGAACGGCACCTCGATCGTGGCGCGCAGCAGCAGCCAGCGCGGGCCGACCCGGGCCAGTGCGGCGACGACGGCGACCAGCACGGCGTACCCGCCGAAGGCCCAGAACGCCTCGCGTGGGGTGGCCACCACGGCGATGGTGAACAGCACCATCGCGGCGATCTTCACCTCGGGCGCCAGCCGGTGCACCGGGGAGGGGGTGTCCCGGTAGAGCACGTGCGCGTGTCCGGCACCCACGTCGTACCGCCCGGTCAGCCGGCGGTGCCGGCGGGCTGCCGGTCGTCACGCGCGCCGCCGTCGGTGCCGGCCGGCTGACCGTCACCGCCCGCCGGGCGGCGACCACGCAGCAGCCAGAACAGGCCACCACCGACGGCGAAGGTGAGCAGCACCCCGACCACCCCGGACAGGCCCGTGGAGAGGAAGCCGTTGTCCACGCCCCGGATGCCGTAGTCGGCCAGCGGGCTGTCGGCCAGCTCATGGTCCTTCGCCTGCCGGGCCGGGCAGGAACCGCCGGTGATCTCGTCGTCGGCGTTCACCGTGCAGCCCTTGAGCAGCGACGAGTCCAGACCGTCGGGGTGCGACGAGGCGTAGTTGCTGACCACCCCGGCCAACACCAGGGCGACCAGCAGGCCCACCGCCACGAAACCCCAGGAACGCTTCCTCACCGGGCACCTCCGACAGCCGGGACAGGGGCCGGCGCGGTCGCCGGCTTCAGCGCGCGCAACGCGTACACCAGATCGGGTCGGACCTTGGCCACGGTGGCGACCGTGGTCGCGGTGATCAGCCCCTCGCCGATGCCGATCAGCAGGTGGACCCCGGCCATCGTGCCGGCCAGGCCGGTCAGGTTGCCGCCCAGGTCGGTGGTGCCGCCGAGCCAGTACTGCAGGACGAACCCCTGGGAGGCGACGACCACGCTGACCAGCGCCGAGACGAAGGCGGTCACCGCCAGGCCGGTGGGGGTGCGGGGCAGCACCCGCAGCAGGCCGGCGATCAGCAGGTACGCCGCCGCGGTGCCGAGCAGCGCCATGTTGGTGATGTTCAGGCCGAGCATCGCGACGCCGCCGTCGCCGAAGACCAGGGCCTGCACGATCAGCACCACCGACACGCAGAGCGCGCCGACCCACGGGCCGACCAGCAGGGCGGCGAGCGCGCCACCGAGCAGGTGACCGGAGACCCCGGCCGTGAAGATCGGGAAGTTGAGCATCTGCACGGCGAAGATGAACGCGGCGACCAGGCCGGCCATCGGCGCGAGCCGGTCGTCCAGGTCACGCCGGCCGCGCAGCACGCAGAAGGTCAGGGCGGCCAGCGCGACGGCCGCGAAGACGCCCGCGACGGGACCGTTGATGATCCCGTTCGAGATGTGCATCGCCAGGGTTTCCACATGACCTCCAGTCGGCCGGCGTGCCCAGCCTATTTCCCGTTGGCTGTTGTTGCCAAGATGCGGCAACAAGGCACTGCGTTGTTCACCACCGGGCCATCGCCCGGCCGCCCGGGTCCCGCCCACGCGGCCGGAACACCGGGCCATTGCCCGGCCGCCCCGGGTCCCGCCCACCCGGCCGGAACACCGGACCATGCGGGTCGTCCGGAGAACCGGGTTCCGCACGCCCGCCGGGAGCACCGGCCGGCCAGGAGCACCAGCCGGCCCGAACGGCCCGGGGGACCGCCACCACGTCCCGGGCGCCCCGGCGGGGATCAGCCGGCACGTCACCCCCCGACGGTAGGGTCGTCGCCATGACCGCGCCCGACCGGCTCGCCCCCGGCGACCCCGCCCCCGACTTCACCCTCCCCACCGACACCGGGGAGACGCTCGCCCTGGCCGCGCTGCGCGGTCGCCGGGTCATCCTGTACGCCTACCCGGCCGCGATGACCCCCGGCTGCACCAAGCAGGCCTGCGACTTCCGTGACTCGCTCGCCTCGCTCCAGGCCGCCGGTTACGAAGTGGTCGGCATCTCCCCCGACCAGCCCGCCAAGCTGGCGAAGTTCCGCGAGCGCGACGCCATCACCTTTCCGCTGGTCGCCGACGTCGACAAGGCGGTGCTCACCGCGTACGGCGCCTTCGGCGAGAAGCAGTCCTACGGCCGTACGGTGACCGGGGTGATCCGGTCCACCTTCGTCATCGACCCGGACGGAAAGATCGAGCACGCGTTCTACAACGTCAAGGCGACCGGCCACGTCGCCAAGCTGCGCCGCGACCTCGGCCTCGACTGAACGCGTCCAGCCGGCGGCCGATGCTGTCGGACCTCGCCGCTACCGTGCGTGGGTGATCCGATACAGGTATCCACCGGAGGTGCTCGCCCAGGCGGCGGCGGGGTCCCGCAGTGTCGCCGACGTCCTGCGCGTTCTCGGGGTCCGGTTCAGCGGTGGTTCACACGCGCACATCAGTCGCCAGCTCAAACGACTGGGCACCGACACCTCCCACTTCACCCGCCGGCCGGGTGGGGGTGGCAGACCGTCCGGGCGGCGCACCCCGTCGGTCCAGGTTCTGCGTCCACTGCCTCCGGGTTCCCGACGGGTGCCGGGAGCCCGCCTGAAGGCCGCGCTGCGTGACATCGGCGTCCCTGACGGGTGCGAGGGGTGCGGCACCGGCCCGTTCTGGCAGGGTCGTCCGCTGACCCTGCACGTGGACCACCTCAGCGGCGACTTCCTCGACAACCGGCCGCCGAACCTGCGGCTGCTCTGCCCGAACTGCCACAGCCAGACCCCGACCTACGCCGGGCGTCACCGGTCCGGCGTCGGGGCCCGCCCGTCCGGCGCGGTGCCCGGCGTCGCCGTCCCGCCGCCGGCCGCGTCCCGTCCGCCGGCCCCGGCACCTGTCGACGCGGAGCGGGTAGCGGAGGTGATCCGACAGGTCGAGGCGGGTGCCATCGGGCCGAGCGAGGCGGCCCGGCGGATCGGCTGTCACCGCAACCACGTCGCCCGGCTCCGCCGACGGCTCGCCACCACCGGCACCGCCGCCGTCCCGCTCCGACCGCGCAGCGGCTCACCGCACCAGGAAACCGTCCTGCGGTACGCACTGGCCCGTCCCGATCTGGGGCCACGGAAACTCGCCGCGTTCATCCGTGAGGCGACCGGCGACGCCTGCGTCGTCAGTCACGGGACGGTATCGAACATTCTGCGCCGGGCCGGGATCTCCACCGTTTCCGCGCGACGCTCTAAACTCTGACCCGAGCGGGAGTGGCGGAATGGCAGACGCGGTAGGTTTAGGTCCTATTGTCCGAAAGGACGTGGGGGTTCAAGTCCCCCCTCCCGCACCACACGGCCCTGTCGGGAGGGTCACGTTCGCGGGCGCACGACGCGTCGGCGCAGCAGGATCGGCAGGGTGAGCCTGCGTTTCGTCCTCGACCCCGACCTCACCCCCGCACTGCGTGAGCAGATCGTCGACCTCTGGGTCGACGTCACCAACGCCGGCGGCGCGGTCGGCTTCGTCGCCCCGGTCACCACCGCCGACGTACGTCCCCTCGCCGAGTCCACCTTCGCCGCCGTCACCGACGGTCCGGACCGGATACTGGTCGGCTACGAGGCTGACCGACCGGTCGCGGTGCTGTTCCTCGCCGACAACCGGTTCGGCTTGAAGGCGCACTGGGGCATCCTCAAGCGGGTGATGGTGCACCCGGCCACCCAGGGGCGCGGCCACGGGCAGGCCCTGATGCGGGAGGCCGCCCGGCGCGCGCCCGAGCTGGGTTGGCGGGCGCTGCACGTGACGGTGCGCGGCGGGCTGGGACTGGAGAGGTTCTACGACCGGCTCGGTTACCGCGAGGTGGGCCGGCTGCCGGGCGCGCTGCGGGTGGCAGCCGACGACGACCGGGACGAGATCCTCATGTGGCGGGACCTGGACACCCCGGACTGACCGTCCGACGGACCGCGCTCGACCGACACCGGGTCGACCCGGCGGCGTCCGGCCGGCCCCGCTCCCGACGGACGGGCCGCTCCGGCGACCGGGCGACGCGCGGCTGGTCGCGCCGAGCCGAGGCCGGCAGCGGCGGTGGAGGACCGGCGGGAGTCAGCTCCGGGACGTGCAGTCGACCGGCCGGCCCGCGCCCGGCTCCGCCTTCGACGCGGCGAGCGCGGGTGGGTCGCTGACCTCCGGCGCGCTGGGTGAACTGGCGGAGGCGACCGCCGACGGGCTGGCGGTGGCCCGGGTCGGGCTGGCGCTGGGGCTCGGGGAGGACGGCCGGCTGGTCGGGTTCTTCCGCGCGGCGGGGGCGCTGCCGCCGTACATCTTCACGGTGCTGCGCTGGACCCGGCCGGGGGACATGGTGACGCCGCTGGCGGTGACGCGGTGGCCGTACACGTCGGTGACCCGGACGGCGTACGGGCCGGGACCGGCACCCGAGTCGATCTGCCAGTAGTTGTAGTCCTGCCGGGCGGCGGCACGCCAGGCACCGGAGCCCTGGCGTACCTCGACGGCGCGCAGCGGGTTGCCGTGCTCGGCGACCAGCACCGCGAACCAGTACTGCGACGCGCCCTCCTTGATCCGGAAGGTGAGCGGGCCGGACAGTGGCGGGTCGACGGCCGCGCGGTAACTGACGTTGACGATGCCCTGCACCGGGTCGGCGATCCGGGCGAACGCCTCGCGGGAGAGGTCGACGTGCCCGGGGGCGCACTCCGGGCACTGGTCCATGATCAGGACCCGGACGGTGCCCCGGGGGCCGGTGACGTCGAGGTACCCGCCGCAGGCCGCGCCGGCGCTGTACTCGGTGGGGCCGAGGGCCACGTACATCCGGTCGGCCGGGGCGGACGGGTAGGAGCAGTTCCCACCGGCCCCCTTCGAGTCGTAGAAGGTGGCTTTCCCCTTGTGGACCGTACTCCCGGTGGGTGGGGCCGCCAGTGCCAGCCGCCCGGCGGCCACCGGCCCGGCACCGGCCAGCCCGACCGGCGGGGCGGCGCAGGCGGGGGCGGCACCGGAGCGCAGCGCGAGGCTCAGCCCGAGCACGGTGGCGAGCGCGGCGACGCCACCGGCGGCCAGCCAGCGGCGACGTCCGCCACTCCGGGCGCGGCGACGCCCCGGCCCGGAACGCGCGGCGGGGGTGCGACCGCCCGGCCCGGGGTCGGGTTGCTGGGACACGCTGCCATCGGTCACGCCGACCGATGCTGCCGCAGTCGACGACCCGGGGACAAGCGGGCTAAGCGAAAGCTAAGCCGGTCAGCCGATCCGGTTGCGGTGGAGGCTCGACGCGATCACGGTGAGCGACCGTAGCGGTTCGGCGGTCTCCGGCCGGGTACGCAGCAGGTCCTCCAGGCGGACCCGCCAGCGGCCGGCTTCGACGGCGGCGGCCTCGGGCGTGGTCCGGGCCCATGGCAGCAGCCGCCGCCGGGTGTCCTGGAGGGAGCCGGCGTGGTCGGGGCCGAGCAGTTCACCGAGTTCGGCGCGCAGCCAGTCGAAGAGTTCGTCGTCGGGGACGCTCGCGACGATCAGGCGGGCCATGTCCCAGGCCACGCGGGGGTGGTGGAGAACCTGCATGCCGACTCCTCCGTCGATGGTGACGATTCGGCAATCATCGATCCGGCACCGTGCCGGGGGCAACACCCGGCCGGCGGAGTACGACTCGGCCGTCCGGCACCGGTCGGGCACGGCGGCCCGCCCCACCCGGGTCCACGGCGGTCGCCCCGGCTGCGCGGGGCGGGCCGCTCACCAGGCGACACCGATGCCGTCGCCGGGGTACCAGTGGTCGAGCGGGGTCTCGCGGTAGGCGAGGAACCGGCGGCCGGTGCGTTCGGCGTGTTCGGCGAGCACCCCGGTGGTGGTGACGTTGTCGGTGAGCAGGATCGCGCCGGGGGCCAGCTTCGGCTCGACGGCGTCGAACTCGCGGCGTTCGTGGTCGTGGCTGTGGTCGCTGTCGTGCAGGAACAGGTCGACCGGCCGCTCCAGGGCGGCGATCGCGGTGACCGAGTCGCCGACCACCAGGTCGATCACGTCGGCCCAGGGCGCGCTGCGGGCCAGGTAGCCGGCCTCCGGGTTGACGTCCAGCGAGGTGAGCCGGCCGGGGTGCCCCTCGGCGGCGTTGCGCAGCAGGGCGGCGGCGAGGACGCAGCTACCCAACCCCTTGTCGGTGCCGGTCTCGACGACGTGGGTGGGCCGGGTGGCCCGGACGATCGCGTACCAGCCGACCCGGCGCGCGTAGCGGACCCGCCGGTCGGCCAGGCCGCGCCGGGCGGACCGGGCGGTGGCCTGTTCGATGTGCCGGCGCAGCGCCGCGTCGCCGGTGATCTCGGCGAGATGGCCCCGGACCCGGGCCACCGGGACGTCGCAGACCACGCTGACGAACCAGGTCAGGTGCTCCCGGCTGAGCCGGGTCAGTTCGTAGGTGTAGTTGTGGTGCTCCCGGGAGGTGGCCAGCCAGCGGGCCGAGGTGCGCAGCACCTTCGCGTCGTACCTGGCGACCCGGGCGAGCCGCCCGGGGAAGGCGGCCACCGGTGCCAGCGGGGTGCGGGCGATGGCCCGGCGCAGTCTCGTCGCATCCACGGCGCGGTTTCTATCAGCCGCAGGTGACGGGCGGCTGAACGTCCAGCGTACGGCGGCTCTTCGGGCCTCGGTCCGTCGGGCGAACGCGGGCTGCCGTACTGGGTGACGACTCAGTAGCATGCGGCCGTGCCAGCAAGTGAGAACGCTTCGGAACCCGCTCCGACCCGGTCAGACGACGCCCCGGGGTCGCCGCCGAAGCGTCGACGGGGCTGGCGGATCGCACTGATCGTGCTGCTGGCCCTGGCCCTGCTGGGGGCGGGTGGCGTCGGCGCGGGCGCACTCTATCTGCGCTCGGTCGACAAGGACGTCGAGCGGGTGGACGCCTTCACCGGGGTGCCGACGCAGGACCGACCGCCGGTGGTGGCCCGGGACGCCATGAACATCATGATCCTGGGCAGCGACTCCCGGGACCCGGAACGGACCGAGGGGTCCCGCACCGACACGATCATCCTGGCCCACCTGCCGAAGGACCGGAAGAGCGCCCAACTCGTCTCGATCCCCCGGGACACCTGGGTCCGCGTACCCCGGTCGGCGGACGGCCGGCACGGCGGCCGGACCGCGAAGATCAACGCGGCGTACGCCTGGGGTGGGATTCCGCTGATGGTGCAGACCGTCGAGGAGTTCACCCGGGTGCACGTCGACCACGTGGCGGTGGTCGACTTCGCCGGCTTCCAGGAGATCATCGACGCGCTGGGCGGGGTGGACATCACCGTCGACCACCGGTTCACCTCGATCCATCCGCCGCTGCGCACCTTCCCCGCCGGCCGGCAGACGATGGACGGGGCGACGGCGTTGGACTACTCCCGGCAGCGCAAGCAGTTCCCGGACGGCGACTTCGCCCGGATCCGGCACCAGCAGCAGGTGATCCGGGCGATCCTCGACAAGGCGGCCACCGGCGGCATCCTGACCAGTCCGGGGAAGCTCAACGACTTCGTCCGGGCCGCCTCGTCGTCGGTCTCCGTCGACCGGGAGATGTCGCTGCTGGACCTGGCGACCGAGCTGCGCGGCCTGCGCGGCGGCAACCTCACCTTCGTCACCAGCCCGTCGCGGGGCACCGGCCGGGTGGGCACCGAGAGCGTGGTCTTCGCCGACGAGCAGAAGTCCGAGGCGTTCTACGACGCGGTCCGCCGGGACGCCACCGCCGAGATCGTCCGCGCCGCCCGCTGAGGCGGACGGCGACCACCGGCCCCGACGGCAGGCACCCGCAGCCCGGCGACCCGGCGGCCCGGCGGCCCGGACGACGATCGCCTGTCCGGGTGGCGTCGGGCGGGAGGCGGGCGGTGGTTGCTCCTGAAATATTTCATGCATAGAGTCGCGGCATGAATGACGGAGCCGTCGCCGCGCCGCCGGACCGGCTGCTCGACCTGTTCCACGGGGTCCGGCTCACCCCCACCCAACGGCGCATCGCGCACTGCCTCGTGCAGCACGCCGCCACCGTGGCCTACCTGTCGGCGGCCGAGGTGGCGGAGCTTGCCGGGGTCAGCCAGCCGTCGGTGACCCGGTTCGCCGTGGCGCTCGGCCACGACGGCTACCCGGCGCTGCGCCGCCGGCTGCGCGAGCTGACCGCCGCCGGCCCCGACGGTCGCCCCGACGACGGCAACGAACTGCAACTCGCGGTACGCGCCGAGATGGCCAACCTGGACCGGCTGGCCGGTGAGCTGGCCGACCGGGACAGGATCGCCACCGCCGGTCGGCTGCTCGCGGCGAGCCGCCCACTGCCGGTGCTCGGCCTGCGGGCCGCCGCGCCGCTGGCCGCCTACTTCGCGTACTTCGCCGCCAAGGTGCTGCCCGACGTCCGGGTCCTCGACGACGGTGGCAGCCTGCTCACCGACCGGCTCGAACAGGCCGCCTCGGCCGGGGCTGACGCGCTGCTCGCCTTCGTGCTGCCCCGCTACCCCCGGGAGACCCTCGACGCGCTGCGCGCCGCCCGCGACGCCGGCCTCACCGTCGTCGCGATCACCGACTCCCCGGTCAGCCCCGCCACCGAGTACGCCGAGCTGGTGCTCCCCGCCGCCGTCGGCACCGACCTCGTCTTCGACCTGCACACCGCCCCGATGACCCTGGCCATGGTGGTGCTCCAGGCGATCTGTGACGCCGCCCCGATCCAGACCCAGCGCCGCCTGGAGGCGTTCGAGTCGTCCGCCGCCCGTCGTCAGTTGTTCCTCGGCTGAGAGGAGTACGCCATGCACCAGCCCGTCCGTGCCGCCCGTGGCACCACCCGTACCGCGCAGGGGTGGCCGCAGGAGGCCGCCCTGCGGATGCTGATGAACAACCTCGACCCGGAGGTGGCCGAACGCCCCGACGACCTGGTGGTCTACGGCGGCACCGGGAAGGCGGCCCGGGACTGGCCGTCGTACCACGCGCTGGTGCGCACCCTCACCGGGCTGCGCGACGACGAGACGATGCTGGTGCAGTCGGGCCGCCCGGTCGGGGTCATGCGCACCCACGAGTGGGCCCCCCGGGTGCTGCTGGCCAACTCCAACCTGGTCGGCGACTGGGCCACCTGGCCCGAGTTCCGCCGGCTGGAATCCCTCGGCCTGACCATGTACGGGCAGATGACCGCCGGCTCGTGGATCTACATCGGCACCCAGGGCATCCTCCAGGGCACCTACGAGACGTTCGCCGCCGTCGCCGCGAAGTGCTTCGGCGGCAGCCTCGCCGGGACGCTGACCCTCACCGCCGGCTGCGGCGGGATGGGCGGGGCGCAACCCCTCGCGGTCACCATGAACGACGGCGTCTGCCTGATCGTGGACGTCGACCGCACCCGGCTCGACCGGCGGGTGCACGACCGCTACCTCGACGAGGTCGCCGACTCGCTCGACGACGCCGTCGCCCGGGTGCTGGCCGCGAAGCGGGACCGGCGGGCGCTCAGCGTCGGTGTGGTCGGCAACGCCGCCACCGTCTTCCCCGAGTTGCTGCGCCGGGGCGTGGCCGTCGACGTGGTCACCGACCAGACCAGCGCGCACGACCCGCTGTCGTACCTGCCGGAGGGGGTGGAGTTGGCCGACGCGCGGGACTACGCGGCGGCGAAGCCGGCCGAGTTCACCGACCGGGCGCGGGCGTCGATGGCGAAGCACGTCGAGGCGATGGTCGGCTTCCTCGACGCGGGCGCGGAGGTCTTCGACTACGGCAACTCGATCCGGGGCGAGGCACAGGCGGGCGGCTACGCGCGGGCGTTCGACTTCCCCGGTTTCGTGCCGGCGTACATCAGGCCGCTGTTCTGCGAGGGCAAAGGGCCGTTCCGCTGGGCGGCGCTGTCCGGCGACCCGGCCGACATCGCCGCCACCGACCGGGCCATCCTCGACCTGTTCCCCGAGAACGAGTCGCTGGCCCGGTGGATGCGGCTGGCCGGGGAACGGGTCGCCTTCCAGGGGCTGCCGGCCCGGATCTGCTGGCTGGGCTACGGCGAGCGGGACGTCGCCGGGGTGCGGTTCAACGACATGGTCGCCGCCGGGGAGCTGTCCGCGCCGGTGGTGATCGGCCGGGACCACCTGGACTGCGGCAGCGTCGCCAGCCCGTACCGGGAGACCGAGGCGATGGCCGACGGGTCCGATGCGATCGCCGACTGGCCGCTGCTCAACGCGCTGGTCAACACCGCCAGCGGCGCGTCCTGGGTGTCGATCCACCACGGCGGCGGGGTGGGCATCGGCCGTTCCATCCACGCCGGTCAGGTCTGCGTCGCCGACGGCACCGCGCTGGCCGGGCAGAAGATCGAACGGGTGCTCACCAACGATCCGGCGATGGGCGTCATCCGGCACGTCGACGCCGGCTACGACACCGCCCGCGACGTCGCCGAGCGCGACAACGTCCGCATCCCCATGGCGGAGGGGACCGCGTGAGTGCGAGGAGCGCAGCGCAGCGGAGCACCGCAGTCACGAACGACCGGAACACCGTGAGTGCGAGCAGCGCAGCGCAGCGGAGCACCGCAGTCACGAACAATGGAGAAACCGCGTGAGTGGCCTTGCCGGGCGGTTCCGGGAGTTGTGGGACGAGATCGCGCCGGTCGGCCGGGACGCCGGCAGCGGCGGCTATCTGCGGTACGCGCTGACCCCGCCGGAGCTGCGGCTGCGGGAGTGGTTCCGGGAGCAGGCCGACCTGCGGGGCATGCCGGTCGGCGGGGACGGCAACGGCAACCTGTTCGCCTGGTGGGGCGACCCGCCCACCGACGGGCCGAACACCGACGGGCCGGCCGGCACCGGGGCGGTGCTGACCGGCAGCCACTTCGACTCGGTGCCGCACGGCGGGGCGTACGACGGGCCGCTCGGCATCGTCAGCGCGTTCCTCGCCGTGGACGAGCTGCGGGCCGCAGGCGTCACCCCGGTCCGGCCGGTGGTGGTGGCCGCGTTCGTCGAGGAGGAGGGGGCCCGGTTCGGCGTACCGTGCCTGGGGTCGCGGCTGCTCACCGGCGAGATCGACGCCGACCGCGCGGCCGGGCTGCGCGACGCGGCCGGGGTGAGCTTCGCCGAGGCGCTGGGCCACCGGCCGGCGGGGGCCGACCCGGCGCTGCTCGGCCGGTTCGCCGCCTTCGTGGAACTGCACGTCGAGCAGGGGCGGGCACTGGTCGACGCCGACGCGCCGGTCGCGGTGGCGAGCGCCATCTGGCCGCACGGCCGGTGGCGCTTCGAGCTGCGCGGCGAGGGCAACCACGCCGGTACGACCCGGATGGCCGACCGCCGCGACCCGATGCTCACCTTCGCGTTCACCGTGCTCGCGGCGAACAAGGAGGCCCGGCTGCGCGGCGCGCACGCCACCGTCGGGCGGGTGGCGGTGGAACCCAACGCCACCAACGCGATCCCGTCGACGGTGACCGGCTGGCTGGACGCGCGCGCGGCCGAACCGGACACCCTGCACGACCTGGTCGAAGCGGTGCAGGCCAAGGCCGCCGAACGGGCCCGCCGCGACGGCACCGAGCTGACCGTGACCCGGGAGTCGGCCACCCCGCTGGTCACCTTCGACGGCGGGCTGGCCGACCGGCTGGCGGGGCTGCTGGCCGCGCCGTTGCTACCCACCGGGGCCGGCCACGACGCCGGGGTGCTCGCCGCGCACCTGCCCACCGCGATGCTGTTCGTACGCAACCCGACCGGGGTGTCGCACTCCCCCGCCGAGGCGGCCACCGACGACGACTGTGCGGCCGGGGTGGTCGCGCTGGCCCGGGTGCTGGAGGAGCTGGCATGCCACTGACCCGTTGGCTGGCCGAGCAGGCGTGGCTGCCCGATCATGCCGCGCCGACCCCGGACGTGCTGATCGAGGCCGAGGACGGCCGGTTCACCGCCGTCACCCCGCTCGCCCGGGGCGCGTCGCCGCAGACCGGGGTCGAGGTGCTCGCCGAGGCGGTACGGCTGCCCGGGCTCACCCTGCCCGGCCTGGCGAACGCCCACTCGCACGCCTTCCACCGGGCGTTGCGCGGGCGTACCCACGGCGGTCGGGGGGACTTCTGGAGTTGGCGGGAGGAGATGTACGCCGTCGCCGGCCGGCTCGATCCCGACTCCTACCTGGCCCTGGCCCGGGCCGCGTACGCGGAGATGGCGCTGGCCGGGGTCACCTGCGTGGGCGAGTTCCACTACCTGCACCACGGCCCCGACGGCCGGCCGTACGACGACCCGAACGCGATGGGCGCGGCGCTTGTCGAGGCGGCGGCGCAGGCCGGCATCCGGATCACCCTGCTGGACGCCTGTTACCTGACCGCCTCGGTGGCCGGTGAGCCGTTGGCCGGGGTGCAGCGGCGCTTCGGCGACGGGGACGCGCTGCGCTGGGCGGCACGGGTCGACGGGTTCCGGCCGGCCGGGGCGCACGTGCTGCGCGGGGCGGCGATCCACTCGGTACGCGCGGTGCCGGCGGACCAGCTCGCCACCGTCGCCGGGTGGGCGTACCGGCAGGGCGCCCCGCTGCACGTGCACCTGTCGGAGCAGCCCGCCGAGAACGACGCCTGCCGGACGGTGCACGGGCGTACCCCGACCGGGCTGCTCGCCGACCGTGGGGTGCTCGGCCCCGACGTCACCGCCGTGCACGCCACCCACCCGACCAGCGCCGACCTGGCCCTGCTGGCCGAGCACCGGACCGGGGTGTGTCTGTGCCCCACCACGGAGCGGGACCTGGCCGACGGGATCGGGCCGGCCCGGCTGATGGCCGACGCCGGCATCCCGCTGAGCCTGGGCAGCGACAGTCACGCCGTGGTCGACCTGTTCGAGGAGGCCCGCGCGGTGGAGTTGGACGAGCGGCTGCGTACCCGGCGACGCGGGCACTTCACCGCCGCCGCGCTGCGCGACGCGGCCACCGTCACCGGCCACGCCGCGCTGGGCTGGGCCGACGCCGGCCGGATCGCCGTCGGGGAACGCGCCGACCTGGTGACCGTACGGCTGGACAGCCCGCGTACCGCCGGGGTGCCGCCGGTGGGGGTGTTCTTCGCGGCCACCGCCGCCGACGTCGACCAGGTGGTGGTGGACGGGCGGCAGGTGGTGCGCGACGGCCGGCACCTGACCGTGGACGTGCCGGCTGAGCTGCGCGCGACGATCGCGGCGGTGACCGGTGACTAGCCGGGTCCCGGCCGGGTCCGGGCAGCGGCCGGCGACGCACGGCGGGGGCGGCCGGTCCGGGACGGGAGGGGCGGCGTGAGCAGCCTGCTGGTCGACAACATCGGCGAGTTGGTCACCAACGTGCCGGCGGCTGGCGGGGACGGGCCGTTGGGTCTGCGGCGGGGGGTCGCCCTGCTGGTGGAGGCGGGTCGGGTCGTCTGGATCGGCCCGGCCCGCTATGCGCCGGCCGCCGACCGGCGGATCGACGCCGAGGGGGGCGCGGTGCTGCCCGGGTTCGTGGACAGCCACGCGCACCTGGTGTTCGCCGGGGACCGGGCGGCGGAGTTCGCGGCCCGGATGGCCGGTGAGCCGTACACCGGAGGGGGCATCCGGACCACGGTCGGTGCGACCCGGGCGGCCTCCGACGACGACCTGCGGGACACCGTGCACCGGCTGCGCGACGAGGCGATGCGGCAGGGCACCACTACCATGGAGATCAAGAGTGGGTACGGCCTGACCGTCGCCGACGAGGCCCGCTCGCTGCGGATCGCCGCCGAGGTGACCGCCGAGACCACCTTCCTCGGCGCGCACGTCGTCCCCGCCGAGTACGCGGGCCGCCCCGACGACTACGTGGGGCTGGTCTGCGGGCCGATGCTCACCGCCGCCGCGCCGTACGCCCGCTGGGTGGACGTGTTCTGTGAGCGGGGCGCCTTCGACGCCGACCACACCCGGGCGATCCTCACCGTCGGGCAGGCCGCCGGGCTGGGCCTGCGGTTGCACGCCAACCAGCTCGGCCCGGGGCCGGGTGTGCGGCTGGGGGTGGAGCTGGGCGCGGCCAGCGTCGACCACTGCACCCACCTGTCCGACGCCGACGTCGACGCGCTGGCCGGCTCGGCCACCACCACCGATCCGACCGTGGCGACCCTGCTGCCGGGGGCCGAGTTCTCCACCAGGTCGCCGTACCCGGACGCCCGGCGGCTGCTCGACGCGGGGGTGACCGTGGCGCTGGCCACGGACTGCAATCCCGGGTCGTCGTACACCTCGTCGATGCCGTTCTGTGTCGCGCTGGCCGTCCGCGAGATGCGGATGACCCCGGCGGAGGCGGTCTGGGCCGCGACGGCGGGCGGCGCGCGGGCGTTGCGCCGCACCGACGTCGGGGCGCTGCGCCCCGGCGTACGGGCCGACCTGATGATCCTCGACGCCCCGTCCCACCTGCACCTGGCCTACCGGCCGGGTGTCCCACTGGTCCGCCAGGTCCTGCACAACGGAGTACCGCAATGTCGACTGTGACCGTCCAGCCCACCGGGATCACCCCCACCGACGTGCTCGCCGTGGCACGCGGCGACGCCCGGGTCGTCCTCGCTCCGGCCGCCGTCGAGGCGATGGTCGACAGTCGGTCCATCGTGGACGGCATCGAGGCCGCCGGCCGCCCGGTGTACGGCGTCTCCACCGGTTTCGGGGCGTTGGCCAACACGTTCGTCGCCCCGCAGCGCCGGGCCGAGTTGCAGCACGCGCTGATCCGTTCGCATGCGGCCGGGGTGGGTGCGCCGATGCCCCGCGAGGTGGTCCGGGCGATGATGCTGCTGCGGGTCCGCTCGTTGGCACTGGGCCGCTCCGGGGTCCGTCCGCTGCTCGCGCAGGGGCTGATCGACCTGCTCAACGCCGACGTCACCCCGTGGGTGCCGGAGCACGGTTCGCTTGGTGCCTCCGGTGACCTGGCGCCGCTGGCGCACTGCGCGCTGGTGCTGCTCGGCGAGGGGTGGGTGCTGGGACCGGCCGGCGAACGGGTCGACGCCGCCGACGCGCTGCGCGCCGCCGGGCTGAGCCCGGTCGCGTTGGCCGCCAAGGAGGGGCTGGCGCTGATCAACGGCACCGACGGGATGCTCGGGATGCTGCTGCTGGCCGTCGCGGACGCCCGGCACCTGTTCGCCATGGCCGACGTGACCGCCGCGCTGGCCATCGAGGCGATGCTCGGCTCGGAGCGACCCTTCCTGCCCGAGCTGCACGCCATCCGGCCGCACCCGGGGCAGGCCGCCTCGGCGGCGAACATTCACCGGCTGCTCCAGGATTCCCGGGTGATGGACTCGCACCGTGACGACCTGGCGCACGCCGTGCAGGACGCGTACTCGATGCGGTGTGCTCCGCAGGTGGCCGGGGCGGCCCGGGACACCCTCGACTTTGTCGGGACGGTGGCCGGCCGGGAGCTGGTCTCGGTGGTGGACAACCCGGTGGTGTTGCCGGACGGTCGGGTCGAGTCGACAGGCAACTTCCACGGCGCTCCGCTCGGTTTCGCCGCCGACTACCTGGCCATCGCCGCCGCCGAGGTGGGGGCGATCGCGGAACGCCGGGTGGACCGGCTGCTCGACGTGACCCGCAACCGGGACCTGCCGGCGTTCCTGTCCCCCGACGCGGGGGTGAACTCCGGGCTGATGATCGCCCAGTACACGGCCGCCGGGATCGTCGCGGAGAACCGCCGGCTGGCCGCGCCCGCTTCGGTCGACTCGCTGCCCACCAGTGGCATGCAGGAGGACCACGTCTCGATGGGCTGGGCGGCGACCAAGAAGCTGCGCACCGTGCTGGACAACCTGACCAGCCTGCTCGCCGTGGAGCTGCTGGCGGCGGTGCGGGGCCTGCAACTGCGCGCACCGCTGGAGCCGTCACCGGCCGGCCGGGCCGCCGTGGCCGCGCTCGGGGGTGCGGCCGGCGAACCCGGTCCCGATGTCTTCCTCGCCCCGGTGATGGAAGCGGCCCGCGCCGTGCTCGCCGGCCCCGACCTGCGTAGCGCCATCGAGCGGGAGATCGGCCCCCTGGGCTGACCGCCCGCCGCCCCGGCCTTCCCGGCCCTCCCCACCCCCACTCCGTCCTGGCAGGACCCGCTGCCCCCGGTGGAGCCGGTCGCCCCCGGTGGAGTCCCGGTCGCCCCCGATGGAGTCGGTCGCCCTCGGCGGAGTCGGTCGGGACCTGGGCACTCACCCCGGCAGGTTCACCGCCGTCGTGGGCCGGCCACTGCCATCACACTCCACCGCGCCCCTCAGCTGGACCACACTCGCCGCAACCCCGGAAACCGTCCCATCTGCCACCACAATCCGTGATATTTCTTCCTGCCCACCACCGTCACCGAGAGTGGCGAAGCTCGTCACCCTCACCCATCCCCACTCGCATCCTTTGCTCTGCTGCCATAGACGCGACACCGCTCTCACCAGCAGAAACCGGAACCCGGTCGGAAAAGCCTCCGATCGAGGCAGTGACTCTCGGTATGCGTCGCTTCAAGGGCAGCAGAGCAAAGGATGCGGATGCCATTGGGTCTCGCCGGCCGGGCGGTCACTCTTGGTGAACAGGAGGGCTTGGCGTATGGGGCGGGACGGGACGAAGAGGAGCGTGTTTCGTTGGCCGGGCCCCGCAGCGCAGGGGCGACGGGCATGCGGCACCGCAGACGGAAGAGCGCCACGGAACCGCGCCGGCCACTCCCCGGGCAGTGGCGACGCCTGGATGCCTACGGGATGCCGAGCCCGTCACGAGCCGGGCAGCGGAATGAGCCACCCCCGCCCGGAGAGGACCACCCGCGGAGCGGGGACAGGGGCGGGGGCGGGACGAGATGTGCGGGGGGTCAGGTGGCGGGCAGCACCTTGGCGGCCAGCTTCGCCAACTCGCGCAACGCCTTGCCCCGGTGGCTGATCGCGTCCTTCTCCTGCGGGGTCAGCTCCGCGTTGGTGCGGTCCTGGCCGTCACCGAGGAAGATCGGGTCGTACCCGAAACCGCCGTCGCCGCGCGGGGCGCGCAACAGCCGGCCGGACTGGCGGCCGTCGACCAGGTGTTCCTTGCCGCCCGGCAGCACCAGCGCCACGGTGCACACGAAGGCCGCCCCCCGGTGCTCGTCAGGCAGGTCGGCGATCTGGTCCAGCACCAGTTGCAGGTTGGCCCGGTCGTCGCCGTGCCGCCCCGCCCAGCGGGCGCTGAAGACCCCCGGCATGCCGTTGAGCGCGTCCACCGCGATGCCGGAGTCGTCGGCGATGGTGGGCAGACCCGTACGCCGGCAGCCCTCCCGAGCCTTGATCAGGGCGTTCTCACCAAAGGTGAGGCCGGTCTCCGGCAGCTCGGGATACTCCTCGACGTCGTCGAGGCCGAGCAGGGCGATCCGGCGCGCGCCGAGCGCGCCGTCGAGGATGCGCTGCAACTCCACCAGCTTTTTGCGGTTCCGGGTGGCGAGCAGGACCTTGTTCATGATGCGAGCGCCTTCCGCTGGGCCTCGGCCAGTTCCAGACAACCCAACGATGCGACGTCCAACAACGCGTCGAGCTGCGCCCGGGAGAAGACACCGTCCTCGCCCGTGCCCTGCACCTCGACGAAGTCCCCCTCGCCGGTGCAGACGACGTTCATGTCCACCTCGGCGGCCACGTCCTCGACATAGCAGAGGTCGAGCAGCGGCTCGCCCGCGACGATCCCGACGCTGACCGCGGCCACCGAGCGGTGCATCACCTTCTCCGGCTTGCCGGCCAACGACTTACGGCCGGCAAGCCAGCTCACCGCGTCATAGAGGGCCACGTACGCGCCGGTGATCGAGGCGGTACGGGTGCCGCCGTCGGCCTGGAGCACGTCGCAGTCGAGCACGATCGAGTTCTCGCCGAGCGCCTTGAGGTCGACGCAGGCGCGCAGGCTGCGGCCGATCAGCCGGGAGATCTCGTGGGTCCGCCCACCGATCTTGCCGCGGACGCTCTCCCGGTCCGAGCGGGTGTTGGTGGCCCGGGGCAGCATCGCGTACTCGGCGGTGACCCAGCCGAGCCCGGAGCCCTTGCGCCAGCGGGGCACGCCCTCGGTGACGCTTGCGGTGCAGAGCACCCGGGTGCCGCCGAACTCGACGAGCACCGAGCCCTCCGGGTGGGTGCTCCAGCCCCGGGTCAACGTCACCGGTCGGAGTTGGTCGGGTCGCCGCCCGTCAGGTCGTGCCATCCCTGCACCCTATGCGGTCGCATGATCGGCGCATGCCCGGGTGCCCGGTGCGCTCAGATGTCGTAGGTGGCGCCGGCCCGGACCACTTCCATCGGCCCCGTGAAGGCACCGGCGGCCGAGGCGATGGTGTGCGACTCGCTGCCCCAGGCCACCACCAGATGGGTCAGCAGCAGTCGGCCCACCCCGGCCTTGGTAGCCGTTTCGCCGGCCTCCCGGCCCGTGAGGTGCAGGTCCGGTGGATTGTCCACCCCGTCGAGGTAACTGGCTTCGCAGAGGAAGACGTCGGCGTCCTGGGCGAGCCGCAGCAGCGCGTCGCAGGGGGCGGTGTCCGACGAGTAGCAGAGCACCCGGCCCTCGTGCTCCAACCGCACCCCGTAGGTCTCGACGGGATGGTTCACCCGGTCGACGGTGACGGTGAACGGGCCGATCGGGAAGGTGCCCGGCTGGAGCCCGTAGAACTGGTAGACGTCCTCGACGCCACTGTCGTCCTGGCCGTAGGCGGTGGCGAGCCGGTCCGGGGCCCCCGGCGGCGCGTAGACCGGCAGCGGCGGGTACGGCCCGTCCGGGGCGTACCGCCGGACCACCACGTATGACGCGGCGTCGAGAATGTGGTCGCAGTGCAGGTGGGTCAGGAGAATGGCGTCCGGGGCGTGCAGCCCGGCGTACCGCTGGAGGGTGGACAGCGAGCCCGGCCCGAAGTCGACCAGCAGGCGGAAACCCTGCGCCTCGACGAGGTAGGCGGAGCAGGGGGACTCAGGGCCGGGGAAACTCCCCGCGCAGCCCAGAACGGTCAGCCGCATCGGGTGGCCCCACGATTACTAGGAGTAGTCGACACGCCGGGGTCAACACCGCTGATGATCTCAACCGACGCGTACGCCACGCTGGGCAGCCTACGCGCAGCGACGGCAGGGCAAGAATCATCTACTGCAAGTTGTCACCAACGTGACACCCACAGGGCCGGCCGACGGTCCCGTCGACCGGCCCACCCGGTGGGTCAGGCCCAGAGCTGCCCCTCCAGGGCGCCCTCGGCGTCGGCGAGCGTGCCGCCGTACGCCCCGGTGGAGAGGTACTTCCAGCCACCGTCGCAGACCACGAAGGCGACGTCGGCCCGTCGGCCGTCCCGCGCCGCCTCGTGCGCCACGGCCAGGGCGGCGTGCAGGATCGCCCCGGTGGAGAAGCCGGCGAAGATCCCCTCCACCTCCACCAACTGCCGGGTGCGTAGCACCGCGTCCCGGGTGCCGACCGAGAAGCGGCGGTTGAGCACCGTCGCGTCGTACAACTCGGGGACGTAGCCCTCGTCGATGTTGCGCAGGCCGTAGACCAGCTCGCCGTAGCGCGGCTCGGCCGCCACCACCTGGATGCCCTCGACCTTTTCCCGCAGGAACCGCCCGGTGCCCATCAGGGTGCCGGTGGTGCCCAGGCCCGCCACGAAGTGCGTGATGGTGGGCAGGTCGTGCAGCAGCTCGGGCCCGGTGGTCTCGTAGTGCGCCCGGGCGTTGGCCTCGTTGCCGTACTGGTAGAGCATGACCCAGTCCGGATGGTCGGCCGAGATCTGCTTCGCGGTGGCGACGGCCTGGTTGGAACCACCCGCCGCCGGCGAAAAGATGATCTCCGCGCCGTACATCCGGAGCAGCTGGACCCGCTCGGTGGAGACGTTCTCCGGCATCACGCAGACCAACCGGTAGCCGCGCAGCTTGGCCACCATGGCCAACGCGATACCGGTATTACCGCTGGTCGGCTCAAGGATGGTGTCCCCCGGGCGGAGCCGGCCGGCCTGCTCTGCCGCGCGGACCATGAACAGGGCCGCCCGGTCCTTGATGCTGCCGGTGGGGTTCCGGTCCTCCAGCTTGGCCCAGAGCCGCACCGGCGGCGCCCCGTCGGGCACCGTCGGCGAGAGCCGGGGCAACCCCACCAGGGGGGTGCCGCCGCAGGCGTCGAGCAGGCTGTCGTACCGCGCCATGACGCCCGCCCTCAGCGGGGGGCGACGGCCGCGCGCCGTGCCGCCACCGCCGCGGTGGCCGCACGGTGCTGGCTGATCGCCGCCGCAGCGGCGAAGCCGAACGCCCCACCGGCCACGGCCGGCAGCACGGTCACGCTGTCGCCGTCGTTGAGCTTGGCGTCCAGCGCGCCCAGGAACCGGACGTCCTCGTCGTTGACGTAGACGTTGACGAAACGGTGCAGCACGCCCGCGTCGGTGACCAGCCGGGCCTTCAGGCCGGCGTGCCGGGTGTCCAGGTCGGTGAGCAGGTCGCCCAGGGTGTCCCCGGCGCCCTCGACGACCTTCGCGCCGCCGGTGTAGCTGCGCAGGATGGTGGGGATGCGAACCTCGATGGCCATGACGTACTCCTTGGTCGGGTGTGCCTCGGTGCCGGACGGAAAGGGTGTGCGGAGCTGAAGGTCAGCTGCCGGAACACTCGTAGTCGACCGTCGCCGGGCTCTGCCCGAACATGTAGGACTGGACCGCGTGCGGGTCCACCCCGGCGTCCACGATCCGCACCGGCTCCTCGGTCACCACGCCGTCGACGATCCGGAAGGACCGGATCTCCTCGGTGTCCGGCTCGCGGGTGGAGACCAGCAGGTAGTGCGCGCCCGGCTCACCGGCGAAGGCGACGTCCGTCCGGGACGGGTACGCCTCGGTCGCGGTGTGCGAGTGGTAGATGACGACCGGTTCCTCGTCGCGGTCGTCCATCTCCCGCCACACCCGCAGGTGCTCCATCGAGTCGAACTCGTAGAACGTCATCGAGCGGGCCGCGTTGTCCATCGGAATGTGCCGGGTAGGGGTGTCGCCGCCGACGGGTCCGGCGACGACCCCACACGCCTCGTCCGGGTGGTCCCGGCGCGCGTGGGCGACGATCGCCTCGACGATCGATCGGTCGATGCTCAGCACGACGACCAGCCTAGCGCCCGTCCGGCGGACCCGGCGAGGCGGTGACCGTCACAGTTCAGTCGATCAAGGCGTTGAGCAGGGATTCCTGGAGATAACCCAGATAGGCGTAGACCGACAGTTGGAACACCCGGGAGGAGGTCGGGTCCTCGGCGACCGCGTCGTCGAGCTCCTCGCCCAGGTCCGTGCCGTCCTTGATCTCCAACCGGACACCCATCGCGAGCCGGGCGTCGTTGAGCGCCCGTAACCACGCCTCGGCCGCCTCCGCGTCCAGCCGCACCTCGCCGCCGGCGGAGTCGGGCAGCGCGGCCAGCACCGCGCCCGCCTGGTCGATCTTGGCGGTCTTCAGGTCGCCCTCGGTGTACCGGCGGAACTCCGCCGCCCCGGCCGGATCGTCCGGGTAGGCGTCGGGAAAGAGCCGGCCCACGACCGGGTCGGCCGGGTCGAAGCCGTCGGTGAGCAGCCCGACCACCTCACTGGCGACCTTGCGCAGCACCCGGGCCTCGTCCACCGCGAAGGTCGCCACGTAACGGTCGCCCTGGCGACGGAACATGCTCACCGGATCATCTCCGTTCGCGACTGCGGGGCTCGCAACACCGGCTCACTCCTCGCGCTCACCCGACCGCCATCCGTTCGCGACTGCGGGGCTCGCAAACCCGGCTCACTCCTCGCGCTCACGAGCGGTCCACCGTCGCCCAGAGGCCGTACGCGTGCAGCTGCGACGCGTCGTGCTCCATCCGCTCCCGGGCGCCGCTGGACACCACGGCACGGCCCTTGTGGTGCACGTCCAGCATCAACTTCTCGGCCTTCTCCCGGCTGTAACCGAACAGCTTCTGGAAGACCCAGGTCACGTACGTCATGAGGTTGACCGGGTCGTCCCAGACGATCGTCACCCACTGCCGGTCCGCGACCGGCACCTCGTCGGTGTCCGGCGTCTCGACCGGTGCAACCTGTGGAGCCGCCATGCCCCCCATCGTGCCACCGGAAGTGGCGATCCGATGAACCGGAACGCCGGGGCAGCCTGGATCACCCTCCCGAGCTGCGGAAACCCGGCAAGGTACGGACACGGCGGGGATGCGCACGAAAACCCTCGGTGGCTCAGGCGAGCAGGATGCCGTGGTCGAGGGCGTCGGAGAGGACCCCGTCGAGCGAGAGCCGCAACGCCTCGAACCGCCGCGACACCTCGCGGGACAGGTCCAACTCGACCTCGCGCAGCGCCCGTTGCACCCAGGCGCGGGCCGCGTTCGGCTCGTCGTTGCCGGGGCTGCGCCAGTGTTGCCAGCACCCGCCGGAGAGGGCGACCCCGATCGGCGGCAGCACCTCGGTCCGCGGTGCGCAGGGATGACCGGCCAACGCGTCCAGCGCGCCGGCCCCGGACACCACCGCCACCCCTGCGGTGCTGGTGACCAGGAGCACCCGGTCCAGATCCTGGCCGGACGGGTGGTCGGCCAGCCCCCACCCGACGGCGGCGTCGATCCGCTGCCGCGCCCCCTCGGGCAGCGATGCGCCGAAGACCCGGGCGGCAGCCTCGTCGACGATCTCCCGGGCGGCCCGGTCCTGCTGGCGGGTGGCGAGCAGGGAGAGGGCCTCCAGTTCCCGGTCGAGCAGTGTGGGCAGACCCGCGCAGC
Source organism: Micromonospora sp. NPDC049081 (assembly GCF_040648835.1). Taxonomy (NCBI): domain Bacteria; kingdom Bacillati; phylum Actinomycetota; class Actinomycetes; order Micromonosporales; family Micromonosporaceae; genus Micromonospora; species Micromonospora sp. NPDC049081. Next base: position 366,085 of record NZ_JBEZEK010000003.1, read on the forward strand.
CCGCCCCGAAAACGATCTCCTGGACGGCACGCAGGTGGACGGCGGCCAGTTCGAGGGCGAGGTGCTGACGGATGGCACGGGCGCAGGACCGGCTCTGCCGCTGCAACCGGTCGCCCCAGTCGTCACCGGGCGGGTCGGCGGCCACCGGCACCCGCCCGTGGCTGCCGGGCGGCAGCGGTGAACGCGAACTCGCCCGCCGCAGCCCTTCGACGGCCGACCAGCCGACCAGCGCCCGCCGCAGCCCCGGGTGCTCGGCCCGGTGCACGGGGAACCAGTCGGCCCCGGCCAGGTCCGGCACCGTGGCCAGCAGCGTGGCCCGGTGCGCCGCGACCGGATCGACCGCAGGGCCGGCCGGGGGCGGCGGGACGGACACCCCCGTGTCGTCGGTCGCCGCCGCCTCCGGTGGCACCCAGCCGCCCGCCCCTGGGGTGACCACGAAGAAGACCCGTGCCGAGGTACGGGCAACCTCGGCGAGCAGGTGCAGCTCGGCGGCGGTGAGGGTCTGGTCGGCGCCGATCACGAAGAGCAGCGCGCCGGAGCGGGTCACCGCGTCCAGCAGGACCCGCCCACCGGCCACGCCCAGGGTGTCGGTGTCCGGTGTGTCGAGCACGGCGAAGTGCCGCAGCAGCGGCTCCGGCAGGCTCAACTCGACCCGACGCGGCGCCCGGGCCAGCGCCGGGCCGGCCGCCGCCTGGTCGGCCCCGTAGAAGTGCGGCTGACGGTAGCCGGGCACGTAGGCCGCCCGGGTGGCGACCCGGGCGTGCCGGACCAGCAGGCTGCTGCCCGCCGGCACGGCGAGCATCCCGGAGGGGATCCCGAGCAGCGCGGCGAGCACCTCGCGGCGGGCCGCCCCGGCGGGGCCGGCGGCGACCACGGCGAGGGGTTCGTCGGGGTGGACCTCGTCGATCCGCAGGTGGCCCGGGAACGGGCCCGGGGCCCGCAGCCCGCCGGCACCGGGCTCGTCGGACGGGTCGTCGGTCAGGTCGACCCCGGGGGGTGGTCCGGGCTTCATGCGGCCTCCGCTTGACACGGGCTACGGTCTGCACCCGTGCAGGACGTCCGGTGGGTGACTTTTGGCTGCCGGAAGGTTACGGGGCGCACCCGACGTCACCGAAACATCCGAATACTCAGCGGTAACTGTGGCGTTACTCAACTTCACAGCGTCACCAGGCACCTCCGGACCGATTTACATCGATATGCTGCTCAGATGAGTCGGTGGAGTTTCGTCGGCCGAACGGATGAACTCAGCCGTCTGTTGGCAGCGGTGCACGACGAGCAGGGACACGGCCTCTTCTTCAGCGGCAGCGCGGGCGTCGGCAAGAGCCGGTTGCTGCGCGAGGGGGTGGCCGCGCTGCCCACCGACCGCTACGCCCTGTCGTTCGTCGCGGCCAGCACGGCCACCGCGGCGCTGCCCTTCGGCGGGCTCGCCCCGGTGCTGCCGGCCGAGCAACCGCCGGGCCTGTCCCCCGCCGGGGTGCTGCGCTGGGGAGTCGAGGTGCTCCAGGAGCAGGCTGCCGGGCGGCGCATCGTGCTCGCCATCGACGACGCGCACCTGCTCGACCCGCCCTCGGCGGCGCTGGTCCACCTGCTCGCCCGCGCCGAGAACACCACCGTGCTGGGCACCCTGCGCAGCGGCGAGCAGATCCCGCTGCCCATCCGGGCACTGTGGACCGACGATCTCGTCACGCACGCCGAGCTGGCCCCCCTCGGCCCCGGCGAGACCGCCGGTCTGCTCGCCGCCCTGCTGGCCGGGCCGGTCGACTCCGGTTCCGCCGAGCGGTTGTTCCGGCTCTGCGCCGGCAACCCGCTGCTGCTGCGGGAGCTCGTGTTGGCCGCCACCACCGGGGGTGAGATGGTCCGCACCTACGGGTTGTGGCGGTGGACCGGGCGGTTGGAGCTGGCCCCCAGCCTCACCGATCTCATCGACACCCGGATCGGTCGACTGGCACCCGGGGTCCGGGCGGTGGTGGAGCTGGTCGCCTTCGGTGAACCGCTCGGCCTGCGGCTGCTCGACCGGGCCGCCGACCCGGCCGACGTCGAGGTCGCCGAGGAACGCGGCCTGATCACCGTCGTGCCGGACGACCGCCGGGTCGACGTCCGGCTCGCCCATCCGCTCTACGGCGAGGTGATCCGTCGGCGCTGCCCGGTCAGCCGGACCCGCCGCCTGCAGGCCCAGCTCGCCGAACGGGTGGAGCTGGCCGGCGCCCGCCGCCGGGGCGACCTGCTGCGGGTGGCGGTGTGGCGGCTGGACTCCGGCACCGCGCAGGACCCCGGTCTGCTGCTCCAGGCGGCCGTCCAGGCGTTCACCCGCTACGACGTGCCGCTGGCCACCCGGTTGGCCCGCGCGGCGCTCGACGCCGACGGCGGCTACGACGCCGCCGAACTCCTCGCCACCATCCTGATGTTCGGCGACCGGCCGACGGAGGCGATCGGGGTGCTCGACGCGGTGGCCGGTGACATCGCCTGTGAGCACCGCCGCAGCCGGTGGCTGACCGTACGCGGGATGGTCAGCTACTGGGGGCTCAGCGAGCAGTCCACGGTGGACACGATCGCGGTGGCCGGGCACGCCCTCACCGATCCCGGGCACCAGGCCCGGGTCCGCGCCTTCGAGGCGATCATGCGGCTGCACGGCCTGGACGTCGACACCGCGCTGCGACTCGGCCGGTCGGTGCTGGACCGCCCGGCGGCCAGTGTCGCGGCCCGGGAACTGGCCCGGTGCACGATCGCCCACGTCGACGCCGTACAGGGCCGGTTCCGGGCCAGCGCCACGGCGATCGACCGGGTGCAGGCGGAGGCGGCGAACTGGCGGGCCGACATGCCGTACCTGCAACTGGCCATGGAGTTGGCCCGGGGCACCCGGTTGGCGCTCTGCGGGGACCTCGCCGGCATCGACGCCATCGTGGCCGACGAGTTCGCCGACCAGGCCGGCGCCGGGGACTTCCGGCTCGGCACCGGCTACCTGTCCATCCTCCAGGCGTACGCGGCGCGGCTGCGGGGTCGCGGCGACGACGCGCTCAAGGCCAGCCTCGGTGCCTGCGCGGTGCTCGCCACCAGCCGGGTCTTCGCCGGCCTGGCCCACGCCGAGCGGGCCCAGGCCGCGCTGCTGCGCGGCGACGTGGCGACCGCGGTCACGGCGATGGCCGAGGCCGACCGCACCCAGGCCCCCGGCATGGCGGTGCTCCGACCATGGCTGGAGCAGGCCCGGGGCGCGGTGCTGGCGGCCGGGGGCGACCTGACCGGGGCCACCAGGCAGCTGTGCGAGCTGGCCGACCGGTTGCGCGCCGACGGCTTCGCCGGTCACGAGGCGCTGGTCCTGCACGACCTGGTCCGCCTCGGCCAGGCCACCGCTGAGGTCGGGCCGACCTGCACCGACGGCAACCGGCGTACGGTCGCGCAGCGGTTGGCCGAACTCTGCGAGACCGTCGACGGGGTGCTGGCTCCGCTGCTCGCCCGGCACGCCCGGGCCGCCGCCGAGCGGGACGGGGCGGCCCTGCTGGAGGTGGCCGACGGATTCGCGAAGCTGGACCTGACGGTCTGGGCGGTCGACGCCACGGCGACGGCCCTGCACGGGGGGCGGCGCAACCGGTCGGCGTCGGCCGCCGCCGCGCACGAACGGCTCGCCGCCCTGCTCACCCGCTGTGACGAGATCCGTACCCCGGCGTTGGACGCGCTGCGCCCGACGCTGAGCGACCGGGAGCTGGAGATCGCCGGTTTCGCCGCCGCCGGGGTGACCAGCCGGGCGATCGCGAGCCGGTTGTTCCTGTCGCACCGGACGGTGGAGAACCACCTCCAGCGGGTCTACAGCAAACTCGGCATCACCAGTCGCGCCGAGCTGGGCGCGGCGTTGCGGGCGATCCCGGGCCACGGCGGCGGCCCGGCCGGGTGAACTCTAGGCTGGGCCGGTGAGCCACCTTCGCCCCGCCCTGCTGACCGACCACTACGAGCTGACCATGGTCAGTGCCGCCCTGCGCGACGGCACCGCCGACCGCCGCTGCACCTTCGAGGTGTTCAGCCGGCGGTTGCCCACCGGACGCCGGTACGGGGTGGTCGCGGGGACCGGCCGGCTGATCGACATGATCAGGGACTTCCGGTTCACCGCGGAGGAGGTCGAGTTCCTGCTCCGGACCGGGGTGGTGGACGAGCCCGCCGCCCGGTGGTTGGCCGACTACCGCTTCACCGGTGACATCGACGGGTACGCCGAGGGTGAGCTGTTCTTTCCCGGCTCGCCGATCCTCACCGTCTCCGGGGGGTTCGCCGAGTGCGTGGTGCTGGAGACGCTGGTGCTGTCGGTGCTCAACCACGACTGCGCGGTGGCCGCGGCGGCCGCCCGGATGGTCACCGCGGCCCGGGGCCGGGCGCTGATCGAGATGGGTTCCCGGCGGGCCCACGAGGAGGCGGCGGTGGCTGCCGCGCGGGCGGCGTACCTGGCCGGGTTCCGGTTCACCTCCAACCTGGCGGCCGGTCAGCGCTACGGCATCCCCACCGCCGGGACCGCCGCGCACGCGTTCACCCTGCTGCACGACGACGAGCGGACGGCGTTCGCCTCGCAGGTCGCCACGTTGGGCCGGGACACCACGCTGCTGGTCGACACGTACGACATCAGCCAGGGCATCCGGACCGCCATCGAGGTGGCCGGGCCGCAGCTGCGGGCGGTCCGGATCGACTCCGGCGACCTCGCGGTGATCGCCCAGCAGTCCCGGGAGCTGCTCGACTCGCTCGGCGCCACCGAGACGAAGATCATCGTGTCGGGGGATCTCGACGAGTACGCCATCGCCGCGCTCGCCGCCGAACCGGTCGACATGTACGGCGCGGGCACCGCCGTGGTCACCGGCTCCGGCGCACCCACCGCCAGCCTGGTCTACAAGTTGGTCGAGGTGGACGGCCGGCCGGTGGTCAAGCGTTCCGAGAACAAGGGCACCATCGGGGGCCGGAAGGTCGCGGTACGCCGGCACAAGCCCACCGGCACCGCCACCGAGGAGGTCGTCGTCTCGCAGGGCGTGCCGGACCGGCAGGCCAACGACCGGTCGCTCCAGCACTCGTTCGTGGTCGACGGCGAACCGGTCGAGCTGCCCACCATCGCCGAGTCCCGGGAGCACCTGCGGCAGTGCCTGATCTCCATCCCGTGGGAGGGGTTGAAGCTCTCCGCGGGTGATCCGGCGATCCCGGTCACGGTCGTGCCGGCTGGTTGAGCCGCCGGGGCAGACTGGGTCGTGCCGCAGGTGGATCACCGGCGGCGAGCGGAGAGGAAGGGCACCGATGGCCAACGCGCTGATCATCGTGGACGTGCAGAACGACTTCTGTGAGGGCGGTTCCCTGGCCGTCGCCGGGGGCGCGGGCGTCGCCGCCGGCATCTCGGGCCTGCTGGCCGGTGAACCGCAGCGGTGGGACCACGTGGTCGCCACCAAGGACTACCACGTCGACCCGGGGGCGCACTTCGGCGACCCGCCGGACTACGTCGAGTCGTGGCCCCGGCACTGCGTGGTCGGCACCCAGGGCAGCGAGTTCCACCCCGACCTGGTGACCGACCGGGTCGAGGCGGTCTTCCACAAGGGCGAGCACGCCGCCGCGTACTCCGGGTTCGAGGGGCACGCCGACGACGGTGAGACCCTGGCCGACTGGCTGCGCCGACGCGACGTCGACCGGGTCGACGTGGTCGGCATCGCCACCGACCACTGCGTGCGGGCCACCGCCCTGGACGCCGCCCGGGAGGGCTTCGCCACCACCGTGCTGCTCGACCTGACGGCGGCGGTCGCGCCGGCGACGCTGGACGTGGCGCTGCGGGCGATGGACGGTGCCGGGGTCACCCTGCACGGCGAGCCGGTGATCAGCGCCGCATGAGCCGGTAATCGCTTGCCGATGTCGTACCCCCGGTCGAGGATGACCGCCGGAGGTACGGAGCATCATGACGTTGACGCCTTACCGGCTGGCCCTGGCCCAGCCCGGTCTGCGGGCCCTGCTGCTGGTGGCGGTGCTGGCCCGCATCCCGCTCACCGCGACCGGGGTGACGCTCACCTTCTACGTGGTGTTGGAGCTGGGCCGGGGCTACGGTGCCGCCGGCCTGGTCGGCGCCGCGTCGGTCGCCGGCGCGGCCATCGGTTCGCCCCTGCTCGGCCGGCTGGTCGACCGGCGTGGCCTGCGTCCGGTGGTCGCGGTGACCACCGTCGTCGAGGCGGCCTTCTGGGCGGGCGCCCCGACGTTGAGTCTGCCGCTGCTGCTGCCCGCCGCGTTCGTGGCCGGGCTGTTCGCGCTGCCGGTCTTCTCGGTGGTCCGGCAGTCGATCGCCGCGCTGGTGCCGGCGGAGCGCCGCCGCCCCGCGTACGCGCTGGACTCGATGTCGATGGAGCTGTCCTTCATGATCGGGCCGGCGCTGGCCGTGGCCCTGGCCACCGCCGTCTCCCCCCGGGTCACGCTCTGGGCGGTCGGCACCGGCATCGTCGGCGCCGGCATCGCCCTGTGGTTGCTCGACCCGCCGACCCGCGGTGCCGAGGAGCCGGTCGGCCCGCAGCCCCGGGTGCCGCGGCGGCAGTGGTTGACCACCCGCCTGCTCGCCGTGTTCGCGGTGAGCGCCGCCGCGACCCTGGTGCTCGGCGGCACCGACGTGGCGGTGGTGGCCGTGCTGCGGGCCGGTGGCGAGGTCGGTTGGACGGGCGCGGTGCTCGCCGCCTGGGCGGTAGCCTCGCTGGCCGGCGGCTTCGCCTACGGTGCGGTCCGCCGTTCCTTCTCCCCGCTGGCGCTGGCCGCCCTGCTCAGCCTCTGCACCATTCCGGTCGGGTTGGGCGGCGACCACTGGTGGCTGCTCTGTCTGGCGCTGCTCCCGGCCGGCGCGCTCTGCGCCCCCACCATCGCCGCCACCGCCGACGCGGTCAGCCGACTCGCCCCCGCCGGGGTACGCGGGGAGGCGATGGGCCTGCACGGCTCCGCCACCACGGTCGGCATCGCGCTCGGCGCTCCGCTGGCCGGCGCGGTCATCGACGCCTCGGTGCCGCTCTGGGGCTTCGCGGTCACCGGGGCGGTGGGGTTGCTGGTGACCCTGGCGGTCCTGCCCGTGGAGCTGCGCCACCGCCGCTCGCCCGGCACCGGAGCCGCCGCCGTCGAGCCTGCGGTCGCCCCCGCCACCGACGAACCCGCCGTCGAACTGACACCCGCCACTCCCTGACCCGGCCCAGCGGCCCAGCGGCCCAGCGGCCCAGCGGCCCAGCGGCCCAGCGGCCCAGCGGCCCAGCGGCCCAGCGGCCCAGCGGCCCAGCGGCCCAGCGGCCCA